>JAGRKZ010000214.1:0-17370 GCA_020442065.1 Bauldia sp. | reverse complement strand
CCTCTCGCCCTACTTCATCACCGACCAGGAGAAGATGCGGGTCGAGCTGGATGAACCGTTCGTCCTGATCCACGAGAAGAAGCTCTCTAACCTCCAGGCTTTGCTTCCGGTCCTTGAGGCGGTGGTCCAGGCGGGCAGGCCGCTGCTCATCGTTGCCGAGGATGTCGAGGGTGAGGCGCTCGCCACGCTCGTCGTCAACAAGCTCCGCGGCGGCCTCAAGGTCGCGGCAGTGAAAGCGCCGGGCTTCGGCGATCGGCGCAAGGCCATGCTGGAGGACATCGCTGTCCTCACCGGCGGTCAGGTCATCTCCGAGGACCTCGGCATCAAGCTCGAGAACGTCACCCTCCAGATGCTCGGCCGCGCCAAGAAGGTGTCGATCGAGAAGGAGAACACGACGATCGTCGAAGGCGCGGGCAAGAAGCCGGAGATCGAGGGGCGGATCGCCCAGATCAAGGTCCAGATCGCGGAGACCACCTCCGACTACGACCGGGAGAAGCTCCAGGAGCGTCTCGCCAAGCTCGCCGGTGGCGTTGCAGTGATTCGCGTCGGTGGCTCCACCGAGGTCGAGGTGAAGGAGAAGAAGGACCGCGTCGACGACGCCCTCCACGCGACGCGCGCTGCAGTCGAGGAGGGCATTCTGCCCGGCGGCGGCGTGGCACTCCTCCGCGCGGCGAAGGCCCTCGCTCGCATCGAGGTCGCCAACGACGATCAGAAGCACGGCGTCGAAATCATTCGCCGCGCCATCGAAGTGCCGGTCCGGCTGATTGCCGAGAACGCGGGCGAGGAAGGCTCCGTCGTCGTCGGCAAGCTCCGCGACAAGCCAGACTTCTCCTACGGCTGGAACGCCCAAACCAATCAGTACGGCGATCTGTTCGCGCAGGGCGTGATCGATCCGCTGAAGGTGGTGCGCACCGCGCTGCAGGACGCGTCGTCGGTGGCGGGCCTCCTCGTCACGACGGAGGCGATGGTGGCCGAGAAGCCGAAGAAGGACGCGGCAGCAGTCTCAGCCCCGGCCGGGATGGACTACTGACCTCTATCTAATCCCGCCGTCCGTGTCTCCATTGTGAGATCCGGACGGCGGTCTCTTGTGCGACCGCAGATCGCTTTCACAGAGTCCGCGCACCGCGCTAGAAGACACCATCGGGTTCGTCAGAAGGTTCCGCCATCCATCGCAATTCCATCGATAATCCCGCCGGTTATCGCGACGTTGTGGGCCTCCTGCACCGCCATTGACCCAAGCCCGAGGTTTCCCCGCGCTGTACCGACGTCTCCGAGGTCGGAGAGGTTGGCCGCGATGGCGAGCTTGCTAGCCAACCCATTGGTGATGGTCGTTGCGAAATCCGGATCGTCGCCCAAGGCTGCGGCGAGTTCGGCGAGCGTATCGAGCGCCCCCGGCGCGGCGTTGATCAGGGCCGAGACGGCGGCTGCCACGAAGGCGGTGGTCGCGATCTGGGTCGAACTGGTGCCGCCTGCCGCAGTGGGTGCCGTGGGGACGCCGGTAAGCGCCGGCGAAACCAGTGGCGCCTTGGCATCGAGCGCGCCCTGAAGGCTCGCAATCTCGGCGATTGCGTGCCCGTGAGTAGCAGCAGCCCTGGTGGCAAGCCCGATATCCAACTGCACTTTCCGGACCAGATCGGAGTCCGTCGCAGCATCTTCGCTTGATGCCGGGGCCGACGAGAAGGTCTTCTTGCCGCCGACCGTCTGGGCGCTCGAGCGGTCGACGAAGGCTCCCTTCCCGGCGAGCGCGATGACGCTCGTCGCGTTGCCACCGCCGTCGTCGCCCTTGCCGACGTAGAGCGTATCATCGACCTCGTTATGGGCGAGTTCGGCCGACTTGAGTGCGACCGGCGCGCCGGCAGCACCCGAGATACGCCGTTTGATGCGAATGACGTTCGCCATAGGTTGCCTTCCTGCCTGTCAGAAGTTGCCGCCGTCGACGATGATGCCGGCGTCGAGATTTCCCACGGGGCCGACAGGTCCCTGCGGTCCGATCGGACCCAGCCTGCCATCCGGTCCTGGCGTGCCGACAACCCTCACCGAGACAGGGGCAGACACAATCCGCAGGGTCACCCGTTCGCTTGCCGAGACCTGGATACGGATCGGCCCTAAAGCATCGGTGACGTTAACCCGTTCGGTCACAATAGCATCCCTCGTGTCACCGGCAGCACCACCGGAATCTCGAGGAAGAAGGCCAGGTGCCGCGGTGGGATGAGGTCGGTTCGGACGACATCGAGGATCACGCTCCCCGCGCCGAGGCCGGTGGTCACCTCGGGTGCGATCGCCAGCTCGAGCACTGTGTCCGATACTCGGAGGAGTCCGCCATTGGCGGTGGTGAGCGTCGCGATCACCGACGCTGCCGAGACCCTGGCCCGGACTTCCGCCGCGAATACCGCGTCGTGCGGGAACAGCGGCGTCTCAGCTTCGATCTGGAGCCGATAGGGATACCCGGCCACGATGGCGGGTCCATCAACGATCGTGACGCTCACGTTTCGGTGTCCTGCTACGGCGTCCTGCCGGTGCGGTAGTCCTCGATGCGCGCGGCGCGGGCCCGCCAGGCAAGCGCGATGACGACCGCGAAGATCGCGATGCCCATCCATGGCAGAAATGGCGCCACGAACTCAGTCAGGTTGAGAAGCCCGATGGCACGTTCGGTCATGTCCTTGGCCTGTTCGGCCGCCTCGATAGCCGGAGCAATGGCCGCACCCGCGATGGTGATCGTTCCGGCAATACCGGTGGCGATCTGGGCATTCGCGGCGCTGACGATACGGGACGCCTGCGGCTTGCCGTTGGCCCGCTCCGGGGCGATCGCCCGCGGAGGCGCCTTCTCCAGCGCGGCCGTGAAGGCGACGTCGATGTCGGGCGTCAGCGGCAGGCCGTTGTCCGCCTTGAAGGCGAGGATGGCGGCGCGCGTGCGGGGACCGAACAGACCGTCGACGGTGCCGACCTCATGGTAGCCGAGATCCTTGAGCTTCTGCTGGACGGTACGGAGCGAAGGCTTCGCGCTGGATCCCACACCGATGGGGCGCCGGATACCGAGGAGGCGGCTCCGCGGATAGCGGGCGATGGTGACACCGTTGGACTGGTTGCCGCCCAGTACCTCGATCTGAGTCGCGGTCGCCTTGACGAAGAAGGCGACGTGCCCCTGCCAGGAGGAGGCGCCGCGCTCGAACACGACGATATCGCCCTCGCGAGCGTCGGCGACTGCGACCGGCTCGCCGAAACCGAGGTAGGAGCGGGCATTGAGTGCCCGCGTCGACCGGATACCGGCCTTCTCGAGACAGTGCCCCACGAAGGCGGCGCACCATGCGGTCTCGTCGTGTTCGACCCAGTCGTGACCGACCGAGGCGTACATCTCCATGATCTTCGGGTTGTCGCGTGGCCCGGCGACTTCCTTGATGCCGAGGTAGCTCCTGGCGATGTCGAAAGCGGTCATGCAAAATCTCTCCCGCGCCGGAAAGCGGATTGCCCGCCGGCGTCTTGCTGGTGTTGAGGTGGCTGGTGATGTTTCGCGCGCAGAAACGCGGGATCAGGGGCCGCCGGCTACGACGGAAGCTTGGTCAGGCGTTCGAGGACGAACTCGTAGAGCTTGTCGATCTTGCCCTCGAGGCTGTCGAAATGCCGGGCGATGGAGGGATGGTCGATCCGGGCAATGTCGAGCTCGAGCATGCCGACTCGAGCGCGGATGTCTTGAATGTCCGACTTGATCGTCGCGATGTCCCTTCCGAACTGGGCGTGACGGTCCGGCACGAACGCCTCCCACAGTTTGACGATCGCAAGGACGGCGCCGGCCAGGGCGCCGATGCCGATGATGAAGGTGACCACGATCGGAAAGTTCATCGCCCAGTCACTGCCCATGGTGCTGATCCTCCTATCGCGAGTCTGATCCCGCGCCCTGATGCGGCTGCCGGAGTTCGAGCTCGGTCATGAAACCGCCGCCACGCGAGTAGCGGTGAGTGACGGCCTCGATCCGATAGGCGCCGTCGATGCCGGGCCGGGCTCCGATGACGATGCAGAAACCATCAGGGATGGCGCCGGTGTCGCCCTCGATGGTGACCGACCCTTCGCCGGCATCGCGCTCACTGGTCGTCTTGTCGGCTGCCGCCTGCTCGCCAGCCTCGCTTTCACTGGATCTACCGTAGCGGTGGTCGTGGCGCGCCTCGGCGCCGAGGCCGGTCGACTCCTCGGTCTCCTTCCACGCCGCTTCCGCAGGGTCGTACCAGCGCGCCCGGACCTTGCCGTACTGGGCGCGGCCAAGCGCGGGTGCGATGTCCCAGGCGTGGAGGTTCTGGCCGACGACTGCCGCGACCGACGCCGGGTAAAGGGCACCCCGCCTGCTCATGATGGCCGTCGTGCCCTGGATACGGAAGTTGCCGCCGATCTCGCGAGCGAGACGCTCACCCATGTGGATGAAGCTCTCGTCGCGCATCTCGAAATAGGTGCGGTTGATCCCAGCGAGTGTCGGATCGACCTCTACCTCGGTGATACTGGCGCTCTTTCCCGCCTCCTTCAGGATGTCCTCGACCGTCTTGTCGTCGAAGTGGCGCTGCTGGGGTTCCTTCGCCTTCCCGGTCGTGTCGACGCCCTTGGCAGAGATCGACAGGGTGCGACCGCCACCGCGCGAGCCCGATGATCGGACCTCGTCGACCGTGCCGGTGAAGACAACTCGCACCCCGCCTCCCTCCCAGCCAAGCGCGACGATCACCGGCGCGCTGAGCTGCGGTAGGACGATGCGGCCGTCGGTATCGTCGATCTCCAGGGTGGCGGTGTCGGCATGGGTGCCGACCTTGTCGGAAACGGTGAGCGAGATCAGGACGGGCAGGAGCGGCGCGGTGATGTTGGTCCCGGCGACCGTGACCATGAACACCGCGCGCTTCGACATGGGTCACCACAGACGGATGGGATCGAGAAGGGCCGGCTCACGCGGGGTGGGGATCGGCATGGCGAAGGTCGCGCCGACGGGAAGATAGACGCCAAGGTCCGCCAGACCGGGGTTGAGGTCGTGGATCGCCTCGACCAGCCCCGGCATCGGCCGCTTGAACCGCCGCCAGACGATCAGCGAGACCGTGAGGAACTCACCTTCGACTGTTACGGTCTCGACGGTCTGGCTCAAGAGAACAACCCCGACAGTATGGCGAAGTAGGATCCGTTCGAGGGGCCGGACGAGCGGCGAACGCTGATGTCGATATCGATGACCCGGCCGATGCCGTGGGCGTCGAGATAGGTCGAGCGCTCCATCACCCGTTCGATCACCACCCAGCCCATCAGCGCACCATCGCCGCGAATCAGGTACTGCGGGCGGCCCGAGGCACGCGCCTGGTGGAGCTTCTTCAGGTCACCGAGACCGCCGAACCGGCGGGGGAAGAGCCGGGCGTGGATCGCCCAGGTCTCGGGGCCCTCGCCGACCCATTCGAGCGGCGGCGCTGCGCCAACCACTGGCTTCTCGGCGAAGCTGGTCTCGTGGGCATGATCGTAGTCGGTGGCATTGAACGGCTGGACCTCGAACTGGATCGGCCCAAGGGTCATCAGCATCAGGCGAACCTCAGGCCGGTATCGGCATAGACGCCACGGAACAGCTCTCGGACTTCCCGACGGAGCGCCCGGCGCACCTCGGCGGTGACAACGTCGGCATCCGCAGCGCGGGTGTTGTTGAAATGGAAGACCGGAGCAACCGTGATGCCCTGGCCCGATCCGAGCCCGGTTCCGGAGGGGTGGACGTACCCCGACCGGCTCGGCGTGATCAGCTCGGGACCCTCCTCGCCGACGAGATAGCTCCCTCCGGCCGACACCGGTCCGCCCTTGGCTCGGAGCGCGTCGATGCCGAGCTGCTGGGCCAGATCACCGTTGTTAGACTTGGCGGTCGCAGTCCCTTCGCCACCACCAAACCCAAAGAACCCCTTCACCGCGGCGGCCGCATCGTTGATCGGGGCGAGAACCTCGGCGATCTTGCCGTCGATCCAGGCGACCAGATCGGCGAAGACCTGGACCATCCCGTCCCACAGGGCCTTGATGAGGTTGTAGCCGGCGGTGAAGAAGTCGGCGGTAGATCGGGCGATGATGTCGACCGCTCCGGAGATCGCGGCACCCACCTTGCCGGGCAGATCGGTCAGGGTCCCGAGGAAGCCGCCCGGCCCGAAGATGCCGGTCACCGCGGTGAGAATGTCGGCGATCCGCTGATCGAGCCCGGCCTTGAGGCCCGCGAAGACTTGCAACATGCCGTCCCCTAGCGCCTGAACGAGCTTGCCGCCGGCATCGAAGAAGGCGGTCGCGAACCCGGTCAGGACGGCGACGGACTCGGAGATTGCTGTTCCGACCTGTCGCGGCAGGTCGACCAGCATCGTGAGGAAGCCGCCGACCGCTTCGCCGGCCGCGCGACCCCACCCGCGCCATTCCTCGCTTGTGGCATTGATCGGTCCAAGCAGATCGTTGATGGCGATGAATAGCGACCGGAACAGTTCCACGATCGGCTCGACGATGGGTCCCACGGGCGCGAATGCGACGGCGAAACCCTCGGTGAACCCGGCGAAGAACGACTTGAGCCCTTCCCAGTTGTTCTTGATGAAGATCGCGGCAGCGCCGATCGCCGCCACGGCCGCGGCGACAGCAGCCAACGGAACAGCGCCGACCGCGGCGACGGCACCCAGGCCAACCCCAAGGCTCCGAACCGCGGAGACCGCGGCGAGGAGGCCGCCCTTGCCGAGCAGTCCGACAAACGACAGGGCCGAGAGCGCGCCCTTGAGCGCGATGAAGCCCGCGGCCGCCGCAAAGGCACCGCCGGTCAGCTCCGGGAACTGGTCGATCATCCGCGTGATGCTTTCGAGGAGTGGCAGCAAGGCGGCGGCAACAGCATTGAGCGCCGGAACGAGCGCGGCGCCGAGGGTTGACTGGAAGTTTGCCCAGGCGATCTGGAAGCTCTTCAGCTTCTCCTCGCTGGTCGCCATCATCCGCTCGAAATCGGCGTCGATGACGCCGGAGGCGGCGGTCACCTTCTCCCGGAGCGCGATGTAGTCGTCCATGCCCTGAAGCAGCGGGATCAGGCCCTTCTGAACCTGGGCATCGGCGAAGAGGGTGCCGAGCTTCGAGAGATCGCCATCGATCGCCTGGTCGATCGCACGGAGCGCCGCCTCGAGCGGGCTCGCTCCCTCGGCCACCGCGTCCTTCAGCACCGCGTTGATGTCGATGCCGTACTTGGCGAAGTTCTTGATCGCGTCGTTGGCGTTGATCTTCTGGAGGATGTTGCTGAAGTTGGTCGCCGCCTCCGAGCCATCCCCTGCTGTGCGGCGGACGATCTGGAGAGCGGCGGCGATATCGGCGAGCCCCCTGGCGCCGGTCAGACCCTTCGAGCCGGCGAGACCGGTGATCGCCGGCAGATACTGCGCCATGTCCTTCAGTTCGAACCCACCCTCCTTGCCGGCGAGCGCCATCATGTCGAAGGCGCGCGACAGCTCCTCTGGAGCGAGGCCGAGATTGGAGATCGCCGCATAGCCGGCCTTGGACAGATCGAGGATGTCGGCCTTGGTCGCCGTCGCTGCCTTGCCGATCGCCGGCATCGCCCGCGCTGCCCGGTCGAGATCAAGGCCCATGCCGACGATGAAGTCTTCGGCCCGGACGATGTCGGCGGTGAACTGGTTGACCTCCCGGCCGACCGTCTTGGCGGCCTCGCCGACGGACCGGAGCTCGTCCTCGGACAGGTTCGCCTTGGCGCCGAGTTCGGCCAGAGCCGTCTCGAGCGCATTGGCCGCCTGGATAGGCGCGCTGATCGCTGACTTCAGCACATAGAAGGCGCCAACCGCATCCATGACGCCGGCGCGGGCATTGGCTATCGCGTGGTTGTTGCGGGTGATCGCGGCATCGAGGCGGTCGCTGAAGGAGAGCGGTGCAATGTTGGCGGCGCGCACAGCCCCCGAGATGCCCCGGAGGCTGTTGGCGACGCCGCGCGCGGGCCCGGACACCTTGTCTAACAGCTGGACGATCAGCTGGGAGGTGAGATTGGTCATGGCAACCTCTCCTCAAGCGCGTCGGCGCGCCAGGCGGGTGGCCTCGCGGTGCCACAGCAACACCTCGGCCCAGTCCATCTCGTCAAAGGCGGGAAGCGGCGTCGACAGGACGTGGGCGATGTCGGCTACGACGCCGCGCCAGTTGCGGGCGCCGGGCCCTGAGGCAAAAAACCGGCGATCACCTCCGAAACCGCGGCGAAGTCGACGGCATCCATCTCGTCGATGATCTCGATCGGCAGCTCCGTCAGGAGGGCGGCCATGGCGACGCCCTGATCGATCTGGGTCGCGGTGGCGCTATTGTCCCGCTCCATCGCGCGGAGATCCTTCACCTTCGGGCGCCGGACCTGAATATCCGTGACGGTCTTGCCGTCCCAGGCAATCGGTTGGGTCAGGCGGACGGACTTCGGCTTGCTCATGATGTTCTCCAACTAGGGCCCGGTCGGGATGCGCAGGATGCGGCGTTCGTCATCATTCTGGGAGACGCCGTCTAGCCGCCAGTCGGACGAGAAGAAGTCCCAGAAGAGCTTCTCCTTGTCGGCGAGCCAGAGCTCGTAGTGCATCACCTCGTTGATCGCGTATTCGTGGCCCATGACCTCGCCACGCTGGAAGGCGTCGGCCTCGATCTTGCCGAGGCGCCCCTCGATGATTGCCTTGGCCTCATGAGCAATGCCGGTCCGCTTGTCGCGGACCACGCCATAGGCCGTGAAGACCTTCGAACGGGACGCACCGAGTCCGAACTGGGTCAGAAGGTCGGGATCCCAGCCGTTTAGTTTGAAGGTCGGCTCGAGCTTCTGGATGCCGACGGCCACCTCGATCTGGACGCGGGAGCCGCCGGGGTGGTGGTCCTGGTACATCTCCTGGAGCGGCGGCAGCTTGAGCTCGACCAGGGTCAGGTGCTTCGAGGCGGAGGGATCATGATCGCCGCAGAAGAGGTTTGCGGCCTCCATGATGAAGATCGTGCTCATGAACGACGTCTCCTATGGCGAGCGGGATCAGCCGGTGACCGCGTCGACCTGGGCGAGGAGGTCGTCGAGGAGCGCGTCGAGCGCCGGCCGGTAGCGGGCGGACTGGATGCCGAGGTAACGGAGCACCGGCGCCTCTTCGGCAGCGAAGTTCACAGTGAACTTGCCCATCCGGAGCTGCTCGGGGCTGTTCTGGTCCCGGGTGAACTTCACCTCGTAGCCGAGGATGTCGCCGTCGGCCTTCAGGTCGCGGAGCGCGAAGCTCATGGTGTTGACCACCGCCTGCACTGTCTGGCCAGTGATGTTGAAGCGGCCGAGGTAGTAGCGGAGCGTCCGGAGGAACATGAGGTGGATGAAGTCGCGGCCGCGCGTCACGTTGTAAAAGCGCCAGAGGTCGTCCTCGCCGGCGTTGTCGGTACCGACGAAGACGAAGCCTCCCGCGGCGATCGCGGTCTCGACGCCCATCTCGCCGCGGAGCAGCACGCCGACGTTGCTGGCAAGCAGCCTCTGACCCTCGGTGGCGCCGTCGGTGAGTGAGAAGTTGATCGGACGCGACGGTCCGACGATTCCTCGGACCGGCTGGTTGGCCCAGGAATGGAATGGTCGGCCCTGCTTCTCGTGATCCCGCCGCACCGCGACGCCGATAACGGCCGGGGACATCGGTACGACCGTCTCGGCGGTGCCGGCGATCACCTTGACCGATGGATAGACCGGGATGAGCCGGTCGCTGCTGAGCGTTTCCCGCCAGTCGAGCGCAGCCTGCTCGGTGGTGGCCGGACCGTCGATGACGGCATGGGCGAGAAGTTTTGCGCACACCGCAGGCAGTGCGGCGCAGACTGCATTGGCATTGCTCCCTTCGCGCTGGCTGGTGAAGCCCGGCGCGCAAAGAAGGCGCGGGATCACGCCGAGGAGGGGTCCGGCCTCGACGAAAGCGGCGAGACCCGTCGTGGTGCCGTTGCCAACGATGTTGACGATCGTCTCGTCGGCATCTTCACCGTCGGCCACTCTCACCACGACGACCTTTGCCGCGACCTGGAACTCGCCCAGCTGCGCATTGATCAGACTGATCGCGCCGGCGAGGGTTCCCTCCGTCCCAAGCGCGGTTACCTTCGCGCCGTCGTCCGAGTAAAGGAACACCGGCGTGTCGAGGGGGAAGGCCTCCTCGTCTGCCTCGGGAGCGGTGCCGATAATTCCGACCACCGCCATATCGCTCCAAACCGCGGGCCGCGGCTCGTTATCGATCCGCGTGATCGAGATGCCAAAGGTCGGATCGGTCATGCGCTCTCTCCAAGAACAAGAAGCCCCGCACGATGGCGGGGCGAGGAGGACTCGAAACCTGAGGGATGGCTATTCCGGTTCGAGCACGGACACTGGATCGGCACCGATCGCTTGAAGAAAGGCGATCGCGTCAGGATCGTCGTGTGGGATCGTGCCGGCGGTATAGAACCGCCGGAACAGGGTCGGCTGCGCAGCGAGCGCCGCGTCCGCAGCCTCGATCAACCCGGCAGTCTCGAGGCGGCGGACAACCCGGTAGGTGGAGACACGCCACGCGACGGGCGGCTGCTCCGGTTCAGGGTCTGGCTCGGGGCCAGGTTCGGGCTCGATGTCGTAAATGGCACCGTACTGACGAACGACCAGTTCGATCAGCGGGTCCGTGGTCGGCGCGGGGACGTCGATGGTCAAGCGGTGCGCATCGATTGCCGCGGCGAAGGCGGCGACAGCGCTGGCGAAGGCCTGCTCTCCACCCAGACGCAGGATGTCCGCGCGACTGATCGTGGGCATGGATCAGACTCCGGCGTAGATCATGTAGTTGAGGATGAGTGTGGGCTGGACGTTGTTATGCACCGAGCCTGATCCCGCGATCCCGGAGTTGAAGGCGGGAATATCGAAGGAGTGACGGTGCGTCGAAGGACTCGCTCCATCTGTGGTCCCACTCATGGTGAGCGTATTGCCGGTGCCATCCTTGTCCATCGCGTCCTTGGATCCGCTGCCGGCCAGGTCGCTCCGCGTGAGCACGTTTTTGGTGAGTGTTACACCGTGCGTGTGGGCGCCGTCGTAGCCCGTGTATTGAGCGGCACCCATGTCGACGATGTGATCGTGGGGGCCGAGCTGTGCCTCGGTCAGGGCGTGGGTTTCCGCACCACCGGTGGCGCCAAGGGTGTCGCCATTGAGGCCGCCGCTCTGCCCGGTCAGGCGGTTGGCCGACGTGCCACCCATGTCGTCCTGGCCGGCGACGACACGTCCACGGAGGTCCGGCAGGGTGAAGGTGGTAGTGCCGTCGCCGGCTCCATAGGTCGTGCCGATCGCCGCGAAGAGCGCAGCGTAGGTGGTGCGGCTGACATTCTGTCCGAAGCAGAACAGCCATTTGGACGGCGCGTTGACGCCCGCATAGGGAATGACGGCACCGACCGGGGTGAGCGAAGCAGCGAGGTCGGCAACATCGGCGATGGCAAGCGCCACCGTTCCGGTTCGTCCTGCGACTGACGTGACCGAGCCCGAGACGTCCGCCACGGTGAGGGTGACGGCGCCGGTGCGGCCGGCAATCGAAGTGACCGACCCGGCGACATCAGCAGTGGTGAGCGCCACTGCACCGGTCTTGCCGGCAACGGAGGTGACACGTCCGATCTCGACGATCGACGCGGCACCATTGTCTTTCTTCAGATAGAGCTTGCCGTCGTTGGTGTTGATGGCGAGTTCACCGAGCTGAAGATCGGCCACGAGCGGGACCTTCCCCGCGGTGGCGGAGCGCTTCAACCTTATGGTGTTCGGCATGGGACCCTCAGCGCGCTCGGGCGATCAGTAAGCGCCGCCGTCGAAACTGGTGATCTGACTCTGAAGGCCGGTCAGTGTCGTCTGCAAGTTCGAGACCTGGGCGATCGAATGGCCGTGATTGCTGTCGGCCTTGGCGCCGATCACGGCGACGAGGTTCGGGATGTCGGCCATGCCGAGGGCCACAAGACCGGTCTTGCCGTTCACCGAAGACACCGGACCATTGGCAATGATTTCCAGCGCCGTGGCGGCCGCGCCCTCAGCTATCGCTGCCGCCTCCTGCGCCGCGGTCAAGGTCGCCCCGACCCCACCCGCCACCTCGAGAATCGTCTGGGCCAGTCCCGCGCTGGCTGAGACAACCCAATCGGTACGCTCGACACCGGTCAGGCCGCCATGCACGGAAACCACCGTGAAGGCCAGCCCGCCATTGGGGCGGTCATACTCTTGGACGCGCAGCATGGCCCAGTCATCGAGCGCGTCATCAGCCTGTCGCGACAGGATCACGTATGGCGTCGGTGTAAAAAGCGGCCGAGCCGGTGTGTCGTCGACGGCGAGCGTTGTCTCGAGACCGACCGAGAGCGACAGCGGCGTCGCCGACGTCGCGACTAGGAACCCGCTCTTGGCCGCCGCCTGCGCCTGGGCGAGCGCGGGGCCGAGCACCTCGTTGACACGGTTTAGGCCGAGCGTGACCAGGCGATCCGTGGCACCGGTCACGGATGACAGGCCGGCGTCGATCTGCGCCAGGCTCTCGGCGATCAGCCGGAAGCGCCGGTTGAAAAAGTCGCGGTCGAGGACCTGCTGGTCACGAACCCGAAGATCCTCGAACCTCAGCATCGGTTCACGTCCCGCTGATCGGGGCGACCGAAGCTACTGCCTCCGGTGCAGCCCGCTTCAGCGCGTCATGGACCGCTGCCTTGACCTGATAGCGCGCTCCCGGCCTGAAGCGGATGCCATCCACTTCGACCGGCCGATTCACAGTGAGTTCGTAGTGCGAGGGCTTCTTCGCCATGGGATGTCCTCCTGCTTGCCGGACTGATCCGGAGCCGATTACGACTGCGAGAACTCGATCAGCTCGCCGACGTGGAAGAGCGCTGCCGCACTGGTGGTCGCGCCGACGATCTTCACCGCGTACTTGCTGACGGCCGAGACGTTGAAGATCGCCGTCCGTCGAAGCGACCCATCCGGCAGGATCACGTTCTCGACGGCGTCGGCGGTCTCGGTGCCGGCCAGCGCCGGCCCGGTGAGCAGCGATACGGTGCAGTCGTGGATCGCTTCCTCGTAGGCCTGCAGGTCGAGGATGATCTTGATGCTGTTGCTGGGCGAGCCGAGCGTTCGCGTCGCTCCGATCCACGTGAAGGAGGTCTTCGGCCGGCTGACGATCACCTGGGAACCCGTAAGACCGAAGCCCGGCATGAGATCGGTGGTACCGGTCAACGTGACCCGAAGCGGCAGGATCGCCGCAAGGCCGTTGAGGTTGGGGCCGTTCGGCGCGCCGTCGAGCGGCACCCAGGCGCCGTTCACCTGCACCTCGAAGTCTGTGCGACAGGCGGGCGGGGTGATCCCTTCGTTGAGGATGTCGATGTCGAGGATGCCGCCGGCGAGTTGGAGCGCGGTCAGTTCGACCGAAAGGCGAGTGCGCTCGAACTTCGCGAAGTAGAGCCGGAGCTTGAGGTCGTCCGTCAGGTTGCCGGCGAAGAACGCGCCGTCAGTCGAAATAAAGAAGGTCCCCTGCACCACACCGTTGTCGGTGTTGGTCATGGCCACATAGTGGTCGCCCGTGGTGACGCAGACGAGCGCATAGCGCCGGCCGGCGACCAGGTAGGTTGGCGGCACGACGATCCTGGTCTCGACGAGGGAGGGCAGCCCGATGCCGCCGGAGACAGATCCAACCTTGACCTCCGCCACCGGCACCGTGGTCCGCGACAGGACCCGCGTCAGGTCGGGCATGCCGAACGAGGTCTCGCAGACGAGGACGGTGACATCGCCGGTCGCCGCCTTCCTCGAGACGAAAAGACCGATCTGGCTCAGCCAGCCATCCTGCGAGTTGAGGAAGGTCTGGGCGATCTGCTGGCCGTTGATCGACGCGGTGGCGGTGACCCGCTCCCAGTAAGGCTCCTGGTAGATGTCGATCCAGAACTGGCGAACCCGCACCCAGTGGACATTGCCGTTGGGGATCACCTGGCCGTTCGGCATGCGGTCCGGCACACCGTTGATGACTTCCCACGTCTCGCCGTCCCGGCGGAAGACATTGTGGGCCATGTCGTAAGTGCCCTGGCGCCACCACGTCCCGTTGGTGCAGACCTCGCGGGTCGCGCCATAGCGGCGGCGCTCGCGGGATCGGGTCAATTGCCGGATCGCCGTGGCCTCGTAGGTGTACTGCGCCATCCGGGTCTCGCCGGAGTACCCGGTGAGGTCCATCCGGAGGCCGTGTCCGTACTTCGGCAGGACGAAGCCATTCGTCAGGGTGACGTAGACGTTGTTCGGATTGAGAAGCGCCAAAGTCGAGGTTGCCGATCCAGCCTCGGGGAAGCGGATGCCCTCGCCGACCACGGCGTCGAAGCTGGCGTGACCCGGGTTCGAGCCCTCGTCGGTCAGGAAGTGGTCGGTGCCGTAGTAAATGTAGGCGCCAGGCTCGTAGACCTTGTTGCGGAGGTCCTCGAGCTGCTGGGTGAGGTCGACCACCTCGTTCTTCAGCGCGAAGGCCAACATCCGGTCGGCCAACGCCGAGAGGTCGGTGCGAAGGGTGTCGACCTGTCCGCTGATCTGCCCGCGCCATTGCTCGAGCGCGGTCACGCGGTTGGCGACGAGCCGGAGGTTGGGGAGTTGCGTCGCGGCCCACTGCTCGATGGCGACGATGCCGGTGGTGTCGAGGAGCACATAGGCGAGGACGGTGACGTTCGCGTCGGTGGCCGGATAGGACGGATCGGGGCTCTCGGTGCCGGCGACGCTCGAGACTTCGCACCGGCGATGGCTCTCCATGGCGACCGACTGCGGCTCCGTGGTGCCGAGCTGGGCGTCGATCAGGAAGTCCCGCGGCTGCACATCGGTGTCGACGGACCGGCCGAAGGCGACCAGTGCGATCCGCTTGCGGGTAACCAGCGGCAGGGCGTTGAAGAGGTCGACGACGACATCGTCGTTCCGCGCGAACACGGCGCCGCCGGCATAGAGGCGCCCGGCGCTCAGCGTCACCTCAGTGGCGGCGGTCTTGGTGGCGAAGAATCCAACATAGCCCTTGCCGGCCTCGACCGCGTCCCTGACCACATGGTCGAGCGAGGCGCGGGCAAAGTCCTGTGCGTTGTTGAGGTCCGCCGACTGCAGCTCCTGCCGGTCACGAAAGAGAATCGTGCTTTCCATTGGATTCAGACCTCGATGAGCTGGCCTAGCGTCGAGCCGCCGACGGGTGGGCGATCGCCGGCGCGGGGAGAACGCCAGGTGCGGGTGTCGATCAGGATCCGATCGCGGAGCGCCTTGGAGACGCGGATCGCTTCGCGGACATCGGCGATGGGTTTGCGGTTGCCGGCGACCAGGTGGCCGTTGACGAAAAGGCCGGCGGTGCGGGGCGCCCGATGGCCGATGATCCGGGTCTGGACCTCTGCGTGATAGGGCGGCATGCCGAGCCGGGTAAACCCGAGATGCGTCGCCCTCTTCCGCTCGTCCGGGACCCGATCCGGATCGTGGATATGCCAACGCTCGTAGAGGTATCGCCAGGCAACGGTCGGCGGCAGGCACTTGCCGGCGATGAACTGGCGGCGAGTGGCGTAGAGGGCCGTCGGTTGCCCGGGATGGGCCTCGGCAACCGCGATGGGCCGGACATCGACCAGATCCGCATTGGGCCAGGCGGTGGTGTAGGTCTCGCGGCTGAGCCGGAAGTCGTAGCTTTGATCGCGCGGGATCCGGATGATGCGCTGCCGGACGCCGAAATCGTCGACGAGGAAGGCCTTGGCCTTTGGCGGCGCGTCGAGATGGACGGCGGCCGTGAGCTTGGGTGCAAGGACCACCTCCTCGAAGGCCACGGCATCGCTGCGACCTAGCGCCTCTGGAGAGACCGAGCGGATGGTGAGGTTGGTCTCGACACCACGATCCCACAGCTTGGCCGTCCGCACGAACCGCGACCAGGCGCCGACATCCTTCACCAGGCAAGCGCCAAGATAGGCCTTCTCGCGTCCGTACGCCTTGCTGGTGAAATGGGCGAACCGGTAGGTGCCTCGTGCGACGTGAGTGTAGACCCGCAACTGTGCGAACCGCGCCAGATAGGCCGCCCGCTCCTCCGGCGTGAACGAAGGGACCATGAAGGTCTTGGCCGGCGGTACGATGAACCGTCGCGGTTCCGCGCCGACGATCCGGATGTGCGCGGCGATCGAGGCGGCCGTTCCTTTCCGGGCGTGCATTGGCAGAGCCCGGACGGTGAGCAATCGCCGCTTCTCCTCCGGCCAGGTCGCATCCCAGAGATCCACCGACAGCGCCCAGGCAAGCCAGGGCAGATGCGCCGACGGAATATCATAGGGCCGGACCAGCTTCGGCAGATCGACCGGAATCTCGTCGATCCGCGCACCGGTCAGGTCCGCCGCCCCCTCGAACGCGGTCCGGTTCGGCGGCAGAAGGACGTCGCGGGGCATCGCATCACGCGTCCCGCGTCGAAGCGGTGGTGATCGTCATGCCATCGATCGCATAGACCTCCGTGTCGTCGAGGACAATGTCTTCCGCCGGTGCGATCAGCTCGACCGAATGGACACCCTCCGGATGGAGCCGCGCGAAGATTGCCGAGCGCCGGAGGTTCATGCCGAGCATCCGGTTCCGCTCGAGCCAGTCTCCGAGCGCCGCCTTCGCGCGGCTTTGGACAACACCTGCGTCCGGTCCCGGATAGAGGGTGAGTCGTGCTTCGATCGTCACAGTGCGAACCATCGGTGGCAGGACCTGAACGACATCCGTCAGTGGCCGGATCGCCTCGTCGCGGAGGTGGAGGCGGATCGCCTCGCGCTCGCCCTCGCTCGGGATCGGATCGGGTCCCGAGCAGAGCACGGTCACCCGCACGACGCCAGGGTGGGTCATGATGGCCGAGACGTCGCGTACCCAAGGGGCAACGGTGAGGACATGGTACTGGTAGGCGCCCTCAGGCCCGGCGACCGAGAAGGCCTCGGGTGCCAGTTGAATGCGACGCCGCAGGCGATCGTCGCTCTCAGCGTCCTGTCGGGCTGTGCCGAACAGGGCGGCGAGATGATCGAGGTTCGTGCCGTAGGACGAGGCGACCAGCACGGCCCGGGCCCCGTCATTGATCCGGGCGCGAAGTCGGAGCTCCCGATAGGCGAAGGTCTCGATCAGTTTCCGGGCCGGCTCGCTCTCGAGATCGATCACCCCGGCGATCAGCGGAAACCGCGCGACGAGATCGTCGCGCATCTCCTTGACGATCGCCTCGTAGTCGAGGGTCTCGATGATGTCGGGCGGCGCGAGCGCAGACAGGTCGATCGCGGAGAAGCGGCTCATGACGTCAGCCTTTCCTCGATCAGCAGACCGTCCGGGTTGGCGTAGGCATCGAGCCGACGCGCGCCTTCGACCGTGAAATCACCGAGGATCGCTCGTGGCCGATACTCACCCTCGAGGAAGACGTGCAGTTGCCCGTCGTGGGTCACCTTCACCACCTCGATCCG
>JAGRKZ010000047.1 GCA_020442065.1 Bauldia sp. | reverse complement strand
ACCGGAAGGATCATGACCCGGAGCGGAACCGCCCGCGGGAACGATGGATTGTGCGCCGCCGCCCTAGGACCGGTGGGCGCCGGTCGCGGTGACGTAGACCGAGTAGACCTCGTGGGTGCAGGTCACGAACAGCCGGTTCCGCTTGGGGCCGCCGAAGGTCATGTTCGAGACGATCTGGGGGAAGTTGATGCGGCCGAGCAGGTCGCCGCTCGCGGCGAAGACATCGATGCCGGCGCCGGCCGAGGTCCACACGTTGCCGTCGCTGTCGACCCGGAAGCCGTCGGGGAAGCCTTGCTTGAGGATGAACTGGGGCTTGCCGCCCTTGAGGCTGTTGTCCTTGCCGACCTTGAAGGCGCGGATGTGCCGCGGCTTCTCCGGCTCGTGGGCGCAGGCCGAGTCGGCCACATAGAGCATGGACTCGTCCGGCGAGAAGGCGAGGCCGTTGGGCTTGTCGAAGTCGTCGGCGACGACCGTCAGTTTGCCGCTCTTGGGGTCGAAGCGGAACACGTAGCAGCCGTCCTGCTCCATGTCGGCCTTGTGCCCCTCGTAGTCGCTCATGATCCCGTAATTGGGATCGGTGAACCAGATCGTCCCGTCCGATTTCACCACGACGTCGTTGGGCGAGTTGAGGCGCTTGCCCTTGTAGCTGTCGGCGATCACGGTGATCGAGCCGTCGTGCTCGGTGCGGGTGACGCGGCGGGCGCCATGCTCGCACGAGACCAGCCGGCCCTCGAGGTCGCGGGTGTTGCCGTTCGAGTAGTTCGAATCGGCCCGGAACACGCTGACGCTGCCGGTCAGTCCGTCCGGCACCCAGCGCAGCATGCGGTTGTTGGGGATGTCGCTCCAGATCAGGTAGCGGCCGTCCTGCGACCAGCACGGCCCTTCCGCCCAGCGGCAGCCATCGTAGAGCAGCTCCTTCTGACAGGTGCCGTTGATCAGCCAGGTGAAGCGCTTGTCGTGGTGTTCGGCGTCGGGTCCGACGAGAGCCATGGTGATGTCCCCTCCGTTTGTGTGTTCGTGGCCCCGCCGTCAGCGGAGCGTCTTCTGCCCGCCGGCGGCGGTGATGACGGCGATGATGATCAGGCCGGTGGCGAGATAGCGCAGGCCGGCCGAGAGCTGGTAGGTGTTGAGCATCGACTGGACGAGGAAGAGGAACAGCGCCGCCCCCCACAGGCCGGGGAGGTTGCCGTTGCCGCCCGCCACCGACGTGCCGCCGATGACGACGACGGCGATCGAGGCGAGGAGATACTGCTCGCCCATCGACAGCGACGAACCGCCCGAGAAGCCCGAGAACAGGTAGCCGCAGAGTGCGGCGAGCACCGCCGACAGCACGTAGGTGAGGAAGCGGATGCGCTCCACGGGCACGCCGGCAAAGCCCGCCGCCCGGATGCTCTGGCCAATGGCGGTGACCGAGCGGCCGTAGATGGTGCGGTGGAGCACCACGCCCATCAGGGCCGCAAGGATGACGACGGCGATGGCGAGCACCGGGATGCCTGCCACCTGCACGGTGGTGAATTCGGCCAGCAGCGGCGGCGGCTTGATGCGGAGGCCGCGCCCATAGGCGATCGCCGCCGACAGGATGACGAAACTCGAGGAGAGGGTGGCGATGATCGGCGGGATGCGGAGGCCGAGGATGAGGATGTAGTTGAAGATGCCGACGCCGACCCCGATGACAAGCGCGACCAGGAGTCCGATGACGATCATCGAATCCTGGGTATCCATCAGCTTCATCGCCACCGAGCCGGCGAGGGTCATGGTCGCCGGAATCGAGAGATCGACATTGCCCGGGCCGAGGGTGAAGACGAACATCTGGCCGATGCCGACGATGACGAAGAAGGTCGCAAAGGTGAGTGCGGCGCTGATCAGCTCGCCGCCGCCCTTGAAGCCGGTGAACGCCATCGTCGCCAGCCAGACCAGGAAGGCGGCGACGAAGGACCAGAGCCAGGGTTTGCGGAGGACGTCGCGGATCATTGCTGCGGCCCCAGGCGGTCGATGATGGCGCGAAGGGCGAGGACGACGATCAGGATCGCACCCTGCGCACCGATCTGCCAGTCCGGCGGAATCTTGAGGAAGGTGAGGAACGGCAGCGACAGGGTCAGGGTCATTGCCCCGATCACCGCGCCGACCGGCGACACCCGGCCGCCGACGAAATAGCCGCCGCCGAGGATCACGCCGGCGATCGAGAGCAGCGTGTAGCGTTCGGCGACGTTGGCCTGCGCCGAGGTGGTGAGGCCGATGAGGGCCAGCCCGGCCAGCATGCCGAAGAAGCCGGCGGCGCCGAACATCACCACCTTGGTCTTGAGGAGCGACCAGCCGGCGCGCTCGATCGCCTTGGGGTTGCCGCCCGAACCGCGGAGGATCGAGCCGTAGGAGGTCCGCATCAGAAGGACATGGGCGACGATGGCAATCACCACTGCCGCGATGATCGGAAAGGGTATCTGGAGGTCGCCCCACCCGGGAATCGGGATCGCCGGCGGCTTGTACTTCATCAGCGCCGCCAGCCACTCCGGCGCCTTGCCGCCAGGCGTCGGCAGCACCAGGATCGCGAGCCCCAGCCAGACGAAGGACATGCCGAGCGTGACGACGATCGAGGGCAGGTTGCGGACGTGGATCAGCGCACCGACCGCCATGTAGAGCACGATGCCGCCGATCAGGGCGGCGATGCCGAGGAGCGGGGTGTCGTAGAGCCAGGTGGCGGCGACGCAGACCACGAAGCCGACATAGGCGCCGATGCCGAGGTCGAGGTCGTTGACGGTGATCACGCACATCTGCGCCACCGTCGCCAGGGCGATCGGCACCGCGAGGTTGAACATCAGATTGAAGCCGAGCGGGCTGATCGCCCGCGGGTTCAGGTACCAGACCGCGACCAGAAGGATGAGGAGCGACAACGCCGGCAGCGCCGCCCGCAACACCTTGGGGGACAACACCGTCGCGATCATGCCGCGGGCACTCCACCGACGCCCAGCCGACTGAGGCGGCGCGACACCTCGCCTGGACAGGACGCCAACGCCTCGTCCACCCCCGGCTCGACCCGGGGCGTCACGCCGCTTCCTCCGTGAAGGAGGTGTGGAGGACCTTCTCCTCGGTCAATTCGTCGCGGGCGAGGTCGGCGACGATGCGGCCGTTGCGGAAGACATAGACGTGGTCGCAGTTCTTCAGTTCGTCCATCTCGGTGGTGTACCAGATGAAGGTCCGGCCGGCCTCGGCTTCGGCGCGGATCATGCCGTAGACCTCCTGCTTGGTGCCGATGTCGACGCCGCGCATGGGGTCGTCCATCAGCACGATCCCGGCGACCGAGCCGAGGGCGCGGGCGAACAGCGCCTTCTGCTGGTTGCCGCCGGACAGCGAGAGGATGTTGTTGCCGACGTCCGGCGTCCGGATGTTGATCTTCTCGCGCCAGGTCTCGGCCATGACCGCTTCCTGCCGGGGATCGACCAGCAGCCCGCGCACCATGCGACGGAGCGAAGCGATGGTGATGTTCTTCTCGATCGACCATAGCGGGAAGATGCCGTCGGTCTGGCGGTCGCCGGCGACCAGCGCCACCGGCTCCCTGACACTGGCTTCGCGTGAGCGCCGGCGGGCGGCGGCGAACAGCGCCCGCAGCATCTCGGTCTGGCCCTGGCCGCCGAGGCCGGCGAGTCCGACCACCTCGCCGCGATGGGCGACAAGCTCGGCGCCGTTGCGCTGCCCGGCCGGCCGTGCCCGGGCGACGGGGGCGCCCTCGCGGCCCTTCGCGGTGCGGGCGCTGCTTTCGTCGGCACCCTTGGCCACGCTGCCCATGGCGGCCACCAGGCTGTCGCGGGTGAACTCGGCGGCCGGCCGCCCGGCGACGACCTTGCCGTCGCGCATGACGATCACCCGGCTCGCGGTGTCGAGGATTTCGCCGAGGAGGTGGGAGATAAGAATCACGGCGCCGCCGGCGGCGACGAAGCGCTTGACGAAATCGAGGAGCTGGCCGGCGAGCACGGCGTCGAGCGAGGAAGTCGGCTCGTCGAGGATGACCAGCTTCACCGGCGTGTCGGTGACCGAGAAGGCTCGCGCGATTTCGACCATCTGGCGGCGCGCAATGCCAAGATCGCCGACCACGTCGCCTGGGGCGATGCTGTGGCCGGGGAAGATCTCGTCGAGCTTGTCGAGGATCAGCTTGCCGGCCCGGCGCCGCCAGCCAAGGCCGCGGAGCGAGGCGTGAAAGACGCGGGCGTTCTCCGCCACCGTCAGGTTGGGACAGAGCGAGAGTTCCTGGAAGACGCAGCGGATGCCCCTGCTCTGGGCGACGGCCACGTCGTAGCTGCGGGTGAGGTCGTCGCCGCTCACCAGGATGCGGCCGCGGTCGGGGCGAAGCGTGCCGGCGAGGACATGCATCAGCGTCGACTTGCCGGCGCCATTGTGTCCCACCAGCCCCAGACACTCACCGGAATCGCAGGCGAGATCGACCCCCGCGAGGGCATGGACGGCGCCGAAGCTCTTATCGACGCCGTCCAGACTTACGATGCGTTCCCCCATGCTCATGACCCGGAGACAGTCCCCCCAACCAGGCTAGTTCCGGACCATTAGCACGGGCGGCCGAGACCTACATCTTGGCGTCGTCGATCACCTTCTGGGCGTCGTCGGACGAGTACTCGACGTTGGCCACGCCACCCTTCTCGGTGTTGGCGAGATTGTCCTCGAGGTTGCCCTGGTCGATCCTGAGGAACGGCACCACGAGGTCCTTCGGCACGTCCTGGCCGTCGAGGATCTTCTGGGCGACCCAGAAGGCGAGGGTCGAGACGCCCGGGGCGATCGAGACCGACATCGTCTCGTAGCCATTGGCGTCCTTCTGCTCCTTCCACCACAGCAGTTCGTCCTCACGGTTGCCCATGATGATCAGCGGCACGTCGCGACCGGCGGCCGCGAAGGCTTGGGCGGCGCCGTAGCCGTCACCGCCCTGGGTCACCACGGCGCAGATCTCGGGCAGGCTCGGCAGGATGCCCGCCACTGCCGCCTGGGCCTTGGCCTGGTCCCAGTCGCCGTGGACGGAGCCGACGATCTTGAAGTTCGGGTACTCGCTGACGCCCTCGTGGATGCCCTTCGAGATCTCGTCATCGACGAACACGCCGGCAAGGCCGCGGATCTCGAGGAGGTTGCATTCCTCGGTGATGCGGTCCTTGAGGTACAGCACCTCGTCCTTGCCCATCTGTTTGAAGTCGACGGCGATCCGCCAGGCGCAGGGTTCGGTGACGATGCCGTCGAACGACACCACGGTCACGCCGGCGTCGCACGCCTCCTTGACCGCGCCGTTCAGCGCATCCGGTGAGGCGGCGTTGAGGACGATGGCGTTGTAGCCCTCCAGAACCATGTTCTGGATCTGGGCCGCCTGCTCGGTGACCTGGTTCTCGGCGGTGGTGAATGGATCCGCCGCGGCGACGATGCCGGCCTCGACGGCGGGCTTGGTCACCTTGTCCCAGCTGCGCAGCATCGCCTGGCGCCAGGAGTTGCCGGCGTAGTTGTTCGACAGGGCGATCCGCTTGTCGCTGGTGTCGGCGATGGCCGAGCCCGAGACAGCGGCGGCAGCGATTCCTGCCAATGCTAACATTCCAGTCGTGCGTCGCATGTGCTTTCCTCCCACGTACGGTCGTTTTGTTAAGCTGGACCCCTAATCCGGGCTTTCGGGTACGCAGACATCCACATGATCGCCCGGAACCCGGCGAAAGCCTGTTCCAATTTAGATCGGAACGAACACCGGGGACAAGAGACCGCAGGCCGCGTATCAGGGGACGGTCATCAGGAGGGTTGTATGCGCACAGTGATTTGTCCGGAGCCCGGCAGACTCGAGCGGATCGAAATTCCGACGCCCGAACCGTGGCCGGGATTTGTCGCCATCGACATTCGCGCCATCGGCATCTGCGGCACGGACTTTCACATCTTCGAGGGAACCCACCCATTCCTCCAGTATCCCCGGGTCATGGGACACGAGCTGAGCGGCGTGGTCGTTGGTGGCGCCGAGAGCGCCGACCTCGCGCCGGGGACCGCCGTCGTCATCAATCCCTATTTTTCCTGCGGCGACTGCGTCGCCTGTCGCAAGGGGCGACCGAATTGCTGCGCGACCCTCCGGGTGCTCGGCGTGCATATCGACGGCGGCATGTGCGAGCGCATTCTCGTGCCGGAGACGAATCTCTACCCCGCGGGAAGCCTGAGCCTTCGCGACGCGGCCATGATCGAGTTCCAGGCGATCGGCGCCCATGCCGTGCGGCGCTCGGCCCTTGCCAAGGGCGACCGGGTGCTGGTCGTCGGTGCCGGGCCGATCGGTGTGGGGACCGCCATCTTTGCCCGACTCGCCGGCGGCGCGGTGACGCTCATGGACATTTCGGAACGTCGGCTCGACTTCATCGCCGACCGCTTCGGGTTCACCGATCGTCTCCTTGCCGGCGAGGGCGCGCTTGCCGGCGTCGACCGGATGACCGGCGGCGACCGCTTCGACGTGGTGTTCGATGCCACGGGGAGCCCGAGGGCAATGGAAGCCTCGTTCGACTTCGTGGCCAGCGGCGGCACGCTGGTCTTCGTCGGCGTGCGGGCCGCCGACATCACCTTTTCCGACCCCGAATTCCATCGGAAGGAGATGACGCTGATGGCGACGCGGAACGCCACCCGCGCCGACTTCGACACCGTGATGTCTGCCGTCCGCGGCGGCCGGGTGCCGATGGATGCCCTCAACACCCACACCGGCACGCTTGACACCCTCCCCCAGTCGATGCCGGCCTGGATGGCGGGCGCCGAACTGCCGCTGAAGGCGGTGGTGACGGTGTGAAGACCCCCATCGTCCAGTTCGGCACCAGCCGCTTCCTGCAGGCGCAGGCCGATCTCTTCATCTCCGACGCCATGCGCGCGGGCCAGGCCGTGGGGCCGGTCACGGTGGTCCAGACCTCCGGCAGCGCCGATCGGGCCGGCCGACTCGCCGCCTTCGACGGCCGGCCGCTGCCGATCGTCATCCGCGGGCTCGAGAACGGCGAGCCCGTGGAACGGACCGAGCATACGACCTGCCTGGTCCGGGGTCTTTCGACCGCGAGCGACTGGGTCGAGATCGAGCGGATCGTGGTCGAGGAGGCGGAACAGATCATCTCCAATACCGGCGACGGCGGTTACCGCATGGCCGACGGGGAAACGATCGGAGAGGGAGTACCGGCGTCGTTCCCGGCAAAGCTGACCACGCTGCTCGCCGCGCGCTGGCGGGCCGGGGCGCCGCCGCTGACCGTGTTCCCGACCGAGCTGGTTCCGGACAATGGCGTTGTGCTCCGCCGCCTCTGCCTCGGCGTGGCGTCGCGATCCGGCCTGCCGCCGGACTTCGGCCGCTGGCTCGAGGCGGAGTGCGTCTTCGCCAACAGCCTGGTTGACCGGATCGTTTCGACCGCGCTCGAACCCGCCGGGGCCGTCGCCGAGCCCTATGCGCTGTGGGCGATCGAGGCGCAGCCGCGGCTCCACGTGCCGCTCACCCACCCTTCGGTGAAGGTGGTCGAGGATCTTCGGGTGACCGAGCGGCTCAAGCTGTTCCTGCTCAACCTGCCCCACACCGGCCTCGCCGAACGCTGGCACGTCGAAGGGCGTCCGTCCGCCGAGACGGTGCGCGAGATTGTGACCGACCCGGCCATACGGGCATGGCTCGATGCGCTCTACGACGAAGAGCTGCTGCCGGTCTTTGCCGCCGGCGGGATTGCCGAGGCGCCGGCCTACCGGGTCAGCGTCATCGACCGCTTCCGCAATCCCTTCCTCGATCACCGCATCACGGACATCTTCATGAACCACCGCGACAAGAAGGAGCGGCGGGTCGGCGGGCTGATCGCCTGGGCCGCCGAGGTCGCGCCGGACCTGCCGCTGTCGCGGCTCAAGGCGCTCGCAGCGTCTGGAGTCGGCTAGAGCGCTCGCCCGAAGAAGCCGCGGATCATGTCGGCGAAGCCGCCCTGGTCGAGCAGCGAGAAGGAGCGGTGGCCGTAAAGCCGGTCGAGCTCGGCCTGGCGGGTCTTGAGCACCGCCGCGAAGCGGTCAACCAGCTCAGGCGAGGCGTCGAGGATCGGAGCGAGCGCCATCTTGCTCACTTCGAGGACGCGGACGTCCGTGGCGGCGCGGACGGTTGCGCTCCGATGGGCGCCGGTCATCAGGGACATCTCGCCGAAGATGTCGCCGGGCCCGAGCCGGGCGATCGGCTTGCCGTGGCCGTCGCCGGCAATGACATCGACTTCGCCCGCCACGATGATGAACAGCGAGGAGCCGGATTCGTCCTCGCGGATCAGCTCGGTGCCGGCCGGCCGGTCCTCGGCCAGCGCGCGGCGGGCGAGGAGGGCGATCTGGTCCTCGCCCAGCACCTCGGCGAAGAAGGGATTGGCGGCGATCGTTGCTCTGGCATCCATGGGGTCGAATCTCCGATCCGTCATCCTAGGTGCCACCGTCGCGGCAATCCAGCGCCAGTCGCCCCGGGAAGGCGGGCGGCCTTCCTTTGCCGGCGTTGGCGACGTATAAGGCGGGCCGAAAATCAAGTCGTCCAATCATGAGGTCGGCGGCGCCCGGGTGTTTCCCGTGGCGAGACGCCGGCCGTGAATGAGGATCGCATGGCCGGTCATTCGCAATTCAAGAACATCATGCACAAGAAGGGCGCGGCGGATGCGCGTCGCTCCAAGCTCTTCTCGAAGCTCGCGCGCGAGATCACGGTGGCGGCCAAGATGGGCACCCCCGACCCGGGAATGAACCCCCGGCTCCGGCTCGCCATCCAGAACGCCCGTGCCGAAAACATGCCCAAGGACAACATCGAGCGGGCGATCAAGAAGGCCGCCGGGGGCGACGCCGAGAACTACGAGGAAGTCCGCTACGAGGGCTACGGCCCGGGCGGGGTCGCCGTGGTGGTCGAGGCGCTCACCGACAACCGCAACCGGACGGCCGGCGCCGTCCGTTCCTACTTCACCAAGAACGGCGGGGCGCTCGGCGAGACCGGGTCGGTGGCCTTCATGTTCGACCGGGTGGGCCAGATCGTCTATCCGGCGAGCGCGGGCAGCGCCGACGAGATGCTCGAAGCCGCGATCAATGCCGGTGCCGACGACGTCCAGAGCGACGAGGATGGTCACGTCGTCACCTGCGCCTTCGGCGATCTCGGCGAGGTCGCCAGGACCCTCGAACAGGCCCTCGGCGAGGCCGAGACGGTCAAGGCGGTGTGGCAGCCCCAGACCATGACCGGCCTCGACGAGGACAAGGCGGCGACGATGATGAAGCTGATCGCCGCCTTGGACGATGATGACGACGTCCAGTCCGTCTACTCCAACTTCGAGGTTTCCGACGACGTCCTCGAGAAGCTGACGGCGGCGTAGCGGCGCGGCGGCCTTCCGCCGGTCTCGCGCCCGAGGGCCCGCGGCGACCGCAGCGGGTGGTAACCCCCGGTTAGTCCATCCTGGTCTATGCAAGGCCAGATCGTGGCAGGGGGCGGTTGATGCAACGGGCCTACGCGTTCGTATTCATGCTGGTCGGCTGGTTCACCATCATCGGCCAGTACGTCGTGGGTCGCGACCATACGCTCGCGACGACGATCGACTTCTTCAGCTATTTCACCATCCTGTCCAACATCCTGGTGGCGGCGACCTTCACCGCCGCGGCGCTCGCGCCGCGCTCGCGCGCCGGCCGGTTCCTGTTGCGGCCGACGGTCGCCTTCGCCATCGCCGCCTATATCAGCGTCACTGGCCTCACCTTCTACTTCGTGCTCTCCGGCCTCTATCATCTCGCGGGCTGGACCGAGCTGTTCAACCATCTCCTCCACTACGTGCTGCCGCCCGCCTTCGTCCTGTTCTGGCTCCTGTTCATCCCGAAAGGGGTCATCCACCTCCGGAATGTCCTCGGGATGATGGCGCCGCCCCTCCTCTATGGCGCTTGGACCCTGGTCCATGGCGCGATCACTGGCTGGTACCCCTACCCCTTCATCGACGTCGGCAAGCTCGGCTACGGCATCGTCGCGCTCCACATCGTCGAGTTCGTGTTCTTCTTCGGCTTCACCGGGGTCCTGTTCGTCATCCTCGACCGCCTGATTCACCACTATGGCGTCCAGTCGGAATCTGCCCCGACCGCCCGCATGGTTCCGGCCTGAGACTTCAGGGAAGCGGAGCCGTCGGCGCCTCAGCCGGCTCCTCGGCGCGGATCGTCTCGATGTTGACCTGCGTCCAGCTGGTCGGGATGCCGAGCGGATAGAGGCAGAGCACGACAAAGAGCAGCGTGAGCCACACCGGCGCACGCCGCGGCACGGGAGAGACGGGCGTCATCGCCCCCTCCGTCTTCCGCCAGAGCGACCAGACCAGGACGACGAGGCCGATCCCGGCCATGATCAGGTTGAAGTACTGACCCTGACCGATGCCGAGCCATCCGCCTTCATAGTCGCGGAAGAAATCGATCAGGAACCTCAGGGCGGCGTAGAGGAAGAGGAAGGCTCCGGTGGCGACGCCCCGGCCCGCCGGCCATCGTCGCAGCACCAGGATGAGCATGGGGACGAGCAGCAGGTTCTTGCCGCCGTCATAGAGCGCGACCGGGTGGCGTGGACCGTCGACGCCGGGGAAGATCACGCCCCACGGCATCGTCGTCACCGAGCCGATGACGCCCCCCTCGATGAAGTTGCCGATCCGCCCGATGCCCATCAGGAACGCAGCCGGTACCGTCAGTTCGTCGGCGGTGACGAGAAACGGCTTGTGGCGGAGGCGGGTGAAGACGAAGGCGCCGATCGTGCCGCCGAGCATTACCCCGTGCGAGGCCATGCCACCGCCCCACCAGCTCAGCGCCTCAAGGGGATGGGCCTGATAGTAGTCGAGCTCGTAGACGAGGATGTCGAAGATGCGACCGCCGAGCAGAATGCCGATCGCCATCAGCACCGACAGCTCCATCACATCGGCGGCGGTCCAGCCGAGCCGCCGGCGGCGCAGCGAGAACCACAGGAAGACCCCGAGAAAGCCAACGGTGTAGATGGCCCCGTACCAGTAGAGGGGCAGGCCCAGCACATGCCCGATCTCAAGGCGAAGGTCGTGGACGAACGGGGTGGCCATCTGGGTCTCCTCCTCCTCCTCCTCCTTCTAAAAAATGACAATACCGATCCGTCACGCCAATGGTTTTGATTCAGCGCAATCGTCGGCGGTTGCTTCCCCTCCTGCCGGTTCGGGTTTACCCCTCTCGGGTGTGACCGGAGAGATTCGCATTCTCGGCGTCGATCCCGGCCTCCGCCGCACCGGCTGGGGGGTGATCACGACGCGTGGCAATTCCCTGGGATTCGTTGCGGCGGGCACGGTCCATGCCCCGCTCGACGGCGAGCTGGCGCATCGGCTGCTCGCGCTCCACACGGGCCTCACGGCGATCGTCGCCGAACACCGGCCGGACGAGGCAGCGGTCGAGCAGACCTTCGTCAATCGCGATGCCTCGGCAACCTTGAAGCTCGGGCAAGCCCGCGGCATCGCGCTGGTGGTGCCGGCCGCCGCCGGCCTGCCGGTGGCCGAGTACGCACCGAACGCGGTCAAGAAGACCATCGTCGGCGCCGGCCATGCCGAAAAGCAGCAGATCCGCGCGATGGTGCGCGTGCTCCTGCCCCGCGCGAGCTTCGACAGCGACGATGCGGCGGATGCCCTCGCCATCGCCATTTGCCATGCCCATCACCGCGTCGCGCGGGCCGTCCTCAAGGCCTGAGGCTCGGCAACCGGCCGATACGGAAGGCGGCGCCGGCGAAGCGTCACGCTGCCGGCGCGCCCTAAAACCGCGGTGGACCCGAGGTTCGGGCGTCAGACGCCGGCGTTGGTGAGCACGATGACGGCGCGACGGTTCTGCGACCAGCAGGAGATGTCGTCGCAGACCGCGACCGGCCGCTCCTTGCCGTAGGAGATCGTGCGCATGCGGTTGGCCGGGATGCCGCGCGAGACGAAGAAGGTCTGCACGGCGCTGGCGCGGCGGGCGCCAAGGGCGATGTTGTACTCGCGGGTGCCGCGCTCGTCGGCATGGCCCTCGATGATGAAGGTGTACTGCGGATAGCGCTGCAGCCACTGGACCTGGCGATTGAGGGTGGCCACCGCCTCCGGCGTGAACTCGGACGAATCGGTGAGGAAGAAGACCCGGTCGCCGACGTTGACGGTGAAGTCCTGGGTACTGCCGGGGGTCGCGGCGCCGCCGGTGATCGACAGATCGGCGCCACTGCCGCCCGGCTTCGCGCACGCGGCCAGACCCAGCGCCACGCCCGCGACCAGGAGCGCGCGGACGACATTTACCATTACCGGCATCGGATTAACTCCCCGTCCACCATGCCCCGACAGATAGCAGGGGCGTGGTTAAGCGGCCCTTCAGGAACGTGGTTAAGTATTTGCGAATGCGTTCTGTTTGTCGTCGTGACGTCGCGATCGAGGCGGTGTGAAAGAGGCGCCTTCAGTTGATCGGCGGCGACCAAGCGGGGTCCGAGGCAAAGCCCGGCGTGGCGACCTGGAACTGGTTGTAGCCGGTGAGGTCGATGGTGAAGAGCCTTGGGCCGCCTTCGCCCTGCTGCTCGCGGAAGAACATGATGATGCGCCCGTTCGGTGACCAGGTCGGCCCCTCGTTGTGAAAGCCGGTGGTGAGGATGCGCTCGCCGCTGCCGTCGGGCTTGATGACGCCGATCGAGAACTGCCCGCCCGATTGCCGGGTGAAGGCGATGAGATCGCCGCGGGGCGACCACACCGGCGTGCCGTAGGTGCCCTCGCCGTGAGTGATGCGCTGGGGGTTCGAGCCGTCGGCGTTCATCACATAGAGCTGCTTGGAGCCGCCGCGGTCGGACTCGAACACCATCTGCGACCCGTCCGGCGAATAGCTGGCGCCGACGTCGATCGCGGCGACGTCGGTGAGCCGGCGGAGCGCCCGGGTGCGGAGGTCATATTCGAAGATATTGGTGACACCGCCGCGTTCGAGGCTGAGCGCCATGCGCTGGCCGTCGGGCGCGAAACGAGGGGCAAGCGACATCCCCGGAAAACGGTCGATCAGGCGGTGCTGGCCGGTGCTCGTGTCCATCAGGTAGACGCTCGGCTCGCTCCCTTCGTAGGACATGTAGGCGACATATTGCGAGGTCGGGCTGAAGCGCGGCGTGAGGACAAGGCTGTTGCCTTCGGTCAGGTAGCGGACGTTGGCGCCGTCCTGGTCCATCACCGCCAGCCGCTTGACCCGGCGATCCTTCGGGCCCGATTCGTCGACGAACACGACCTGGGAGTTGAAGTAGCCCTTCTCACCGGTGAGGCGCTCGTAAATGGCGTCGGCGATGATGTGCGCGACCTTCCGCCAGTTGGCCGGAGTTGCATAGTACTGCTGGCCGGTCGATTGCTGGCCGGCGATCACGTCCCACAGCCGGAACTCGGTGCGGAGCCGCCCGTCGGCCTCCACGCCGACGCCGCCGACCACCAGGGCCTGTGCGTCCAGTGCGCGCCAGTCGCCGAAGCTCGGCACCTGCGAAGAAGCCGGCGTCGGTGGAAAACGCGCCGGGTCGATCGGGATGAACAGGCCGGAGCGGACCAGATCGGATGTGATGACGGCGGTCATGTTCGCCGCGATCTGCGGGTCGCCGCCGAGGGCGCCGAAGGTCGGAATGGCGATCGGGATCGGCTTGATCTGGCCCTGGTTGATGTCGAGCTCGAGCACAGCGTCGGCCGGGCGGCTCACCAGGGTTGCGATCTCGAGCCCGCTCACGGCGAAGAGCGCGGCAACGGCGGCCCGGCCCAGCCAGCGGCGCAGCATCCTTGTGGTCGTCATTCTCTCCGTCCTTCCCCGAATGCCGGGCCGGCTTAGCCCGGCGGCGTGAAGCGAAGCTGCACCACGGACCATTGGTCGTATTTCGCGGCGGGCAGGGCGTAGGGCCCGCACTGGAGCACGGCGCGGATGGCGTTGTCGGCCGAGACCTGCCCGTATTGGCTGGCCGGGAATTCGACGACCTCGGGCATGCCGGCGACCGTGCCGTCCCGGTTGAGCCCGAAGCGGATGGTGACCGACACCTCGCGCGGATTGGTCCAACCGGTCGGGATCACCCAGCAATTCTGGATCTGGGAGCGAAGCGCGTCGATCTCGCTCTCGGTCATGCGTGCGTCGGGACGGCCGGTGGCGACACCGAGACTCGCCTGCGCCTCCGAGGGCGCCTGTGCCGCGCCGGTGTTGGTCCGATCGATGAGGGCGGCGATCTTCTCGGCGTTGAAGTCGCTCGCCTCGGGCGTTTCCGGGGCCGGCGGCGTCGGCGGGGCGGGGCGGTCGGGCCGGAGGCGCGGGCTGGGCGGAGCGACGGCGGCCTGCGGCGGCGAGGGTTCCGTGACCGGCGGCGGCTCCTCCGAGGGCGTCTCGGCGATGGCTTCGGGCGGCGCTTCCGCCGCCGGCGCCTCCGCCTCGGCCTCCGGCGCATCGGCCGGTGAGGCTGACTCCTGGGGGGGTGGTGGCGGCGGCGGGGGCGGTGCGGGATCGTCTTCGCCGGCCTGGTCAGTCTGTGGCGGGGTCTCGGCGGTCTTCTCGGTCGGATCGTTGGGCGACGGCGTCTCTGCGGTATCCGCCGATTCCTTGCCGAGATCGAGCTCAGTGAGGTCGGTGACCTCGACGAACTCCACCGGCAGGGTCTCGATGTCGCTCGCGTCGAGCGGCGACGTGGAGAACGTGATGAGGCCCCAGCCGAGAAGGACCAGATGCACCGCCGCCGAAATGAGGAGGCCGGTCCGCCACATGCCGGTCAGCCTTCCGTCTCCTTGAGCGCGACCAGACCGATGCGTTTGTAGCCGGCGTTGTTGATCGCGCCCATCACGGTCATGATCGTGCCGTAGCTCGCGGTGCGGTCGCCGCGGACGTAGATGCGCTCCTCGAACCCTTCGGTGGCGAGCGTGGCGATCTTCGGGACGAGGTCGTCCATCGTCACTTCATCTTCGCCGATGAAGATCTTCCCGTCGGGATCGATGGTGACCATGATCGGCTCTTTTTCGACCGCCAGCGGCTGCACGGCCGCCTGGGGCAGGTCGATCGGCACGCCGGCGGTGAGCAGCGGCGCGGTCACCATGAAGACGATCAGCAGCACCAGCATCACGTCGACGAGCGGCGTGACGTTGATCTCGCTCATCGGCGCCGAGCGCCTCCGACGGCGGGATCCAGCCTGGCGTCTCGGCCCGAACGACGCGGCCATCTATTCTCCCCGCTCGTCGGCCTGGCGGGAGAGGATGGCGGAGAACTCGTCGGCGAAGCCCTCGAGCCGTCCGCCGATCTTTCCGGCCTCGGCGGAGAGCTTGTTGTAGGCGACCACCGCCGGAATGGCGGCGAGGAGGCCGAGCGCGGTGGCGAGCAGCGCCTCGGCGATGCCGGGCGCGACCACCGCGAGCGAGGTGTTGTTGGAGGCCGCGATCGACTGGAAGCTGTTCATGATGCCCCAGACCGTACCGAACAGCCCGACGAAGGGGCCGGCCGAGCCCACCGTGGCCAAGAACAGGAGACGGCTTTCAAGCCGGCCGGTCTCGCGGGAGATGGTGACGTCGAGCACCTTGTCGATGCGCGACTGCAGGCCGAACTGTGAACGGGCGCCGGCCTCGAAGCTCCGCTTCCACTCGCGCATGGCCGCAACGAAGACCGAGGCCATGCCCTGCGGCGTGCGGCCGGACAGCGAGCGATAGAGCTCCTCCAGAGACTGGCCGGACCAGAAGGTCTTCTCGAAGCGGTCCATCTGCTTGCGCATCTTCGAATAGAGGATCGCCTTGTCGATGATGATCGCCCAGCTCCAGACCGAGGCGAGCAGGAGGCCGATGATCACCGCCTTGACGACGATGTCGGCCTCAAGAAACAGAGATATCAGGGACAAATGCGACACTGGCGAGACCAGTGCGGTTTCGGTCACCCCGTCCATTGCTATCGGCACTCCACGCGTTCGGCTCTTGCTTCATCTGCCGCGGCACGGGTGGCTGCCGGCGGGGTGACCAGCGTGCGCGAATCGAGTTTGGCCTCAGGGGTTTCCGCCGCTCTTCCGGCGTCTTGTTCTGGCGCCGTGGGTGGGGCGCGAATCGGGCAAAACAAGGGCCGTAGAGCGCGGCTAGAACCCGCAAAACCCTAAGGATTTGTAGCGCCGACAGCGTTAACGAAGCGTTAGTGGTGGCTCGCTCGCGGAGCTGTGATCGTCCGCCCGGAGGGCCTCACCCCGGCTCGCGCGGCCCGTCTTCCGCGACGCCTGCTGCGACTGCCGCCGCGTGCAACGTCTCGCGGACCGAATCCGGAATGCGGCGGGCGCGGCCGTCGCGGTTGACGAGGACGATGGTGACGTCGGCGTCGGTCAGCCGCTCGCCGCCCCGCGTGACGGTCTGGTTGAGGACGAGGCGCGCGCCGGTCACCGCCTTCACCATGGTCGTCACCTCGACGAGATCGTCGATCCGTGCCGGCCGGAAGAAGTCGATGTGGATGCGGTGGACGGCGAAGGCGAGGGGCTCGCCATGGTCGCCGGCATCGAGCCCGGCATGGCCGACACCGAGCAGGCGGACGAAATCGGAGCGGCCGCGCTCCATGAAGCGGATGTAGCTACCATGGTAGACGACGCCGGAGAAATCGGTGTCCTCGAAATAGATGCGCACCGGCAGGAGATGGCCGCCCGGGATGAGCCGGCCGGCAAGGTCCGGCCACTCCGGCGGCGGCGGATTCACGCGTCGTCCCCGTCGTCGAAGAGGCCGAACTGCGCAGCGCCAGCGCCCGACGGCGCTTCGAGGCCGAGATGGCGAAAGGCCTGGGGCGTCAGCAGGCGGCCGCGCGGCGTGCGCTGGACGAAGCCCTGCTGGATGAGGAAGGGTTCGACGATCTCCTCGATCGCGTCGCGCGGCTCGGACAGCGCCGCGGCGATGGTCTCGATCCCGACCGGGCCACCGCCGAAACTCCGGGCGATGAGCTCGAGATAGCGCCGGTCGAGGGCGTCGAAGCCGAGCGAATCGACATCGAGCCGGCGGAGCGCCTTGTCGGCTTCACGCGCGTCGACGGCGTCGACGCCATCGACCACGGCAAAGTCGCGGACGCGGCGGAGCAGGCGGGTGGCGATGCGTGGCGTGCCGCGCGAGCGGCGGGCGATCTCGGCGGCGCCGTCGGGCGTGAGATTGAGGCCGAGGATGCGGGCGCCGCGCCGGACGATGTGCTCGAGTTCCTCGACGGTGTAGAAATTGAGCCGGATCGGGATGCCGAAGCGGTCGCGGAGCGGCGTGGTGAGAAGGCCGAGCCGGGTGGTGGCGCCGACCAGGGTGAAGGGCGCAAGGTCGATCTTGACCGAGCGCGCGGCGGGTCCCTCGCCGATGATCAGGTCGAGCTGGAAATCCTCGAGGGCGGGATAGAGGATCTCCTCGACCGCCGGGGCGAGGCGATGGATCTCGTCGATGAAGAGAACGTCGCGCTCCTCAAGGTTGGTGAGGAGGGCGGCGAGATCGCCGGCCCGCGCGATCACCGGCCCCGAGGTGGCGCGGAAATTGACGCCGAGCTCGCGGGCGACGATCTGCGACAGCGTCGTCTTGCCTAGGCCAGGCGGGCCAACAAAGAGAACGTGGTCGAGGGCTTCCTTGCGAGCACGGGCGGCGTCGATGAAGACCTTGAGGTTGGCGCAGGCCTGCGCCTGGCCGACGAAGTCGGCGAGCATTTGCGGCCGGAGCGGCGCATCGGGCGCGTCGTCGTCACGAAGTTCGGGGGAGACCACGCGGCTCATGCGGGCCTCTCCTCCCGTCGCCGCGGGGTCCGCGTCGAGAGGAACCAGCAGACCCATGTCGAGATCACGCTCGCGACAAGGAACCAGATCTCGAGCGGCGAGGCGAGGGTTGCCGGCGGGCTGCCCCACGGCACCGGCCACAGCATGCCGCCGAGAACGCCGAGCACAACCGCGATCCAGGCGTCGGACCGGCGCGCGCCGTAGTCGATGATGGCGATGACAGCGCCGACGATCGCGGCCGGGACCACCCCCATCGCGTAGGCCGCTGGCACCCCGACCGAGACCAAGGCGAAGAGGAAATAGAAGAGGTTGCCGGCGTCGTGTGCCGCCGCGATCACGGTCAGGATGTCGGGTAGCGACACGATCAGGCCGCCGATCAGCGGGCCGACCGCCGCGAAGAGAAGCACCGTGAGGAGGGCCCGGCCGGCCGCGCGGCCGTGATCGTCGATGCGCCGTCGCGGCGACTGTTCTTCGCCGGGGCCTTCGGCCGCCATGCTCACGCTCATCCCGTCGCTGCTCCCTTGCGCCGGAAAGCGTACCAGAGGACGAGTGCGACAAGGAAGGACGCGAACCCGCCGATGAGGGCCATCGCGGCGAGGTTGACCGGCGAGGAGGGGGCACCGATCAGCGCCAGGCCAAACAGAAGGGCGTTGGCAATGGTGATGGCGGCGCCGAGAAGGAGCGCGGCCGAGCCGAACGCCCACCACGGCCAGCGCTCCGGAACGAGCCCGACCAGAAAGCCGAGGATCGCCCCCTGCGGCACGGAGGCGAAGGCGAGCCAGATCAGTGAGGACGGGAACGCCGCGATGGCGATGCTGATCGCCAGCCAGCCGCCGCGAACGAGGAAGAGCAGGAAGAAGACGAAGGGTGCAACGACGGCATAGACGAGGATGAACGCGACGAAGGCGCGCGTCGAGCCCGGCGTCGCGGCGGGCGGTGTCCCGACGGCGTTGTCGACGCTCATCGCGCCAGCTCCTTGAGGCCGAGGCGGATGAGTTGTTCGGTGGTGGCGGCTTCCCCGGCGCCGCGTGCGGCGGCGGCGACGGCGGCGCTGGCCTGGACCTGGGCATAGCCCAGATTGACCAACGCCGATACCGCTTCGGCGACGGGTTGCGGGGCGCGCTTGTCGGCAAGATCGGCCTGGAGGCCAATCACGGCGGGGTCGGCGCTGGAATAGGCCGGCGCCTTGTCGCGAAGCTCGGCGACGATGCGTTCCGCCACCTTCTTGCCGACGCCGGGGGCGCGGGCGATCAGCGCCTTGTCCTGGAGCGCGATGGCAGTGGCAAGGTCTCCCGGCTTCATGATGCCGAGCACGGCCAGCGCAACCTTGCTGCCGACCCCCTGGACGGTCTGGAGCAGGCGGAACCACTCGCGCTCGACGTCGCCGGCAAAGCCGTAGAGGCGGATCACGTCCTCCCGCACATAGGTCTCGATCGAGAGCGTCGCCGCCTCGCCTGGCTGCGGCAGCGCCTGCAGCGTGCGGGTCGAGCAAAAGACCTGATAGCCGACGCCGCCGACGTCGATGATCACCCAGTCATCGCCGTAGGAATCGATGATGCCGCGGAGCTTGCCGATCATGGATGGATTTCCGGCGCGATGACCTCAGGGGTCGGGACCGGGTTTCTGATCCCGCCGGGGGCTTGCGTCAACAAGGCGTTCTCGCACCGCTACACGTGGCCGACCAGGATATTCCGCGAGTGTACGGCGATCTGCGCCGCCCCGCTCACGGTAGCCATATACGCCTTTCCCGTCAGGAATGCGGCCTTTCCCGCTCCGTCTCCGCCGGTAGCGACCGAAAATCCCGAACTGCGGTGCCTGATCCACGATCAGCGGCCGCCGGCGCGTCGGCTTCCGGATGATCCCGCCGAGGGACCATCCCCGGCACAGCCAGGTCAGGCACTTCGCACCTTGCGGAAGGAGTTCTTCGCCCGGATTCGGGAGCCCTCGAAGTCGAAAAGGTCGCAGCCGTCGACTTCGATCGCCTTGCCGGCGCGGTCGCGGCCGATAAACCGCCATTCCGACACGCCGCGATCGCCGGAGACCATGTGGCGGCCGTCGCTCCATGACGCCTCCGGAAAGGTGTCGAACAGCGCTTCGTAGGCTGCTCGGACGGCCGCCGCGCCTTCGTGCCGTCGGCCGTCGGCATCGGGACCGCTGGAGGACTGGAACACGCAGTCCTCCGCCATGCAGTCCATCAGGGCGTCAACGTTCCGGGCATTCCACGCCGCCAGGAATCGCGACAGTGTGGCGAGGCGATCGCCGTCGAGCTTCCGGTCGATGATCTCGACCTCGAGGAAGGAAAGATCTCCGTTGCCGGCATTGACGACGTTGTGCTCGACGCCGGCGCGGCGGGCGTAGGGGACGTGCTGTTTCAGCGAGGCCTCGCGCGTGACGTCGCCGGGTTCCTCGAGCAGCAGCGTGCCGTCGGTCAGCGGCACGATGACGTAGTCATGGCCGTGAATGTGCCAGCCGGTTTCGGCGCCGGACGTGAATTGCCACTCGGTCGCGACGACGCGGCCGTCGTCGAGGCGAACCATCGGTGTGGCGGGCTTGCGTCCCATGGGGGTTCCTCCTCTCGGCTGGTTCAGGCCACCGATTCCCGTATCCGGTCCAGCATCGCCGCACGCTCATGCCGTGCCGCGAGCGCCCCGGCCATGTCGACGGCGACGAACCGGGTCGCAACGTTCGGCTGGAGCTGGCCGATGAGATCCATGTCAGCCGAGATCACGGTCCCCACCATGAAGTACCCGCCGCCCGAGACGGCGTCGCGATGGAGCACGATCGGCTCGGTCCCGCCCGGCACCTGGATCGAGCCGTAGGGATAGCAGGCGTCGGTGATGTTCGAGGGGTCGGAGCCGGCGCCGAAGGGCTGTTCGCGCTCGACGAAGCTCATCGGTCGGCCGGAGCGGAAGCGGTAGCCCATGCGGTCGGCCTCGGGCGCCACCTTCCATGTGTCGGCGAAGAAGTTGGCCTGCGACTCCTCGGTGATCCGATGCCAGTAGAGTCCCGGCACCACCCTCAGCTCGACCGAGGCGCCGGCTCCGCGGCGGAGAGCCTCCGGCACCGACTTGTCCTCGGCACCGCCGGCGGCGCTGCCGACCGGCAGGACGTCGTCGGCGAGGATGGCGCGGCCGTTGATCCCGCCAAGGGCCCCGATCGCGTAGGTCGACCGGCTGCCAAGCACGACCGGGACGTCGAGGCCGCCGGCCACAGCGATGTAGGCGCGCGCGCCGGCCCTGAGGAAATCGAACGAGAGCACCTGGCCGGCCTTGACCTTGAACGAGGTCCAGGTCGGCCGTGCTTCGCCATCCAGCTTGGGCGGCAGTTCGGCGCCGGTGACGGCGACCAGCGCATCCTCGGTGAATTCGAGCTGCGGGCCCATGAAGACCGCTTCGAGGCAGGCCGCCCCTTCGTCGTTGCCGACC
>JAGRKZ010000213.1 GCA_020442065.1 Bauldia sp. | reverse complement strand
CCTCGCTGACCGACTGGTAGAGCAGATCTTCGCGCTGGGCGGCGCCAAACAGCGAGACGTAGCGCTCCCGGAAGCGGGCAATCGACTCCGGCGTCAGCAGCATCTCGTTGGCGGGCACGAGGTCGATACGGTTCCGCGTCGTGGTGCTGCGCTGCGTCTCGGGATCGAAGCTACGGATGGTCTCGAGCGTATCGCCAAAGAAGTCGAGGCGGACGGGGTCGTCCTCGCCCGGCGGGTAGAGATCGAGGATGCCGCCACGCACCGCGTACTCGCCGGGTTCGCGCACCGTCGCGCTGCGCAGGAAGCCGTTCCGTTCGAGCCAGTTGACGATGCCCTCCATCGGGCTCAGCGCGCCGCCAGTCAGTGACAGTGAGCCGGCCGCCACAAAAGCGCGATCCGGAACGCGCTGGAGGATGGCATTGACGGTGGTGAGAATGATCTGGGGCGCCGACGCCGGCGACTGGAAGGCCGAAAGTGTCGCCATGCGCCGGGCGACGATGACGGCATTTGGCGACGCGCGGTCGTAGGGCAGGCAGTCCCAGGCAGGGAAATCAAGAACTTCGACGCCCGGCGAAAAGAAGCGGATGGTCCGCTCGACTTCGGCGAGGCGCTGGCCGTCGCGCGCCACGAACACGACACGGCCGCCGCTGTCGGTCGCAAGACCCCCGAGCACCCGGCCGGTCAGTCCATCGGGGACCGCCGCGAGAGTGACGGCGGAGCGGCGGGCCAAGGCGGCGGCAACGCTGGTCGAAGACGGTGCAGGCATGGTCAGCGGGTTCCGTGAAAAGCGAGGATGCGGGCAAGGACCGGCGTGAGCTGCCCGTCCGGCACGGGTGCGGCCCCGATCACCCACGCCAGGATGTCCTGGTCGGGAATGTCGAGAAGTCGCTCGAAATCGGCCATCTCGTCCTCATCGAGGGTCGCGAGATGGGCGTCCGCGAAGCGTCCCATGATCAGGTCGGTCTCGCGAATGCCGCGATGCCAGGCGCGAAATTTGAGGCGCCGTCGCCGCGTTTCAGGATCCAGATCTGCGGCCACGTTTGCCAATCCGCCAATAGCAATCCGGCGCCGGGCCAATCCGGCCCGTCGCTCCCAGAACGCCCATATAGCGACCCGGTCGCGCTTTGTCAGCGCCACGCGCCTTCGCTGAGCGTCGAAAACCTGTCGCTTTGTCCGCCCTGCGCTAGGATGGTCGCGCGGAGGTGCCGATGATTGCGCTCGTGCTTGCCGCCTCGCTCGCTTTCGTGCTCGGCTTCGTCGCGCACAGGGCGAGTATCTGCGCCGTCAGGGCCGTCGCGGAGTTTCAGACCGCGCGAACCGGTTTCATGGCGGCGAGCATCACCAAGAGCATGCTGTGGGTGATGCTGGTGACTGTTCCGGTGTTCCTGCTCACCCGGCCGGCGGGACCCTATCTCGGCGGCTGGGCGCTGACCACCACGGCGCTGGCGGGCGGCTTTCTCTTCGGCGCCGGTGCCGGCATGAACGGCGCCTGTGCCTATTCGACCATGACCCGCCTTGCTGATGGCGAGGGTCGGATGGTGGCGACGATCCTCGGCTTTGCCCTCGGCGTGCTCGCCTATGTCGGCCTTGTCGGTTCCGGCGTCGTCGATCGACCGGTCGCGGTTCCGACCCAGTTCGCCCGTCTGTCGGGATGGTCGGTCGCGATCCTCGCCGCGCTCGCCTTGCTCGCAGCCTGGGAAGGTGTCCGGGTCTGGCGGCAGCGCGACACAGGTCTCTCGATCGTGGAGTGCGTCGTCGCCCGCCAATACCGGCTGTCGACCGCCGCGATGGCGATCGGATTGTGCGGCGCTGCAATCTACCTCCTGTTCGGGTCCGCCGGCTACACCTCAACCTACGAGCTCATCATCGAGGGCGCGCTGGGAACCCGGGCGTGGCCCTCCACCGGGCGGTGGCTCCTGCTCCTCAGCGTGCTCGGCGGCATGTTCGTGTCTGCGCTCCAGCGCCAAAGCTTCCGTCTCGATCTCAGGCCGCGACCGGACTGGCTTCGCAACGCGACCGGCGGCACGCTGATGGGCCTTGGCGCCGCCATGGCGCCCGGCGGCAACGACGTGCTGGCGCTCTACGCGGTGCCGCTCTTCTCGCCACACGCCCTGCCGACTTTCGCGGCGATGGTCGTCGGCATCTTCGCCGGCCTCGCCGTCTCGCGGGCCGCGTTCGGATTCGAGATGAAGGTCGCCTGCCGCAACGACCGCTATGTGAGCGGTTGACGACGCGCATCTGCCCCGATGGTAGGCCGGGTCATTCGTCCCATTCAGGTGCGGTCGCACCATCGGCCACCCTGTGCCGGTGTCGCGCGCCGAGGTGCGAGATGGCCGCCATCTCGTCGTTGCTCAACGCGAAGTCGAAGATGTCGATATTGGCGCGAATGCGGGTCGGGTCCGCGCTCTTCGGGATGGTGACCACGGCCGGCTGCTGGATATCCCAGCGAAGCACGACCTGTGCCGGGGTCTTGCCTCTGCGGGAGGCGATCTCGGCGATCACCGGATCCTCGAGGACCCGCGTCCGCCCAAGGGGCGAGAAGGCGGTGAAGGCCATCCCCCATTCGCGGCAGGCGGCGATGAGCCGGTCCTGCCGGAGATAGGGATGGTACTCGCACTGGTTCGTGACCAGTGGCGCGTCCGTCGCCGCCCACGCTTCCCGGAGCAAGGCGATGGTGAAATTGGAGAGGCCGATGTGGCGGGCCACGCCACGCGCCCGCGCCTTGTTGAGGGAGGCCATGCAGGTCGCAGTCGGCAGGGTCTTGCTCGGCCAGTGGATGAGCACGAGGTCGACCTGATCGATACCGAGATCGGCGACGCTTCTGTCGACGGAGCGCTGAAAGTCCGGGTCATCGAGATCGTCCGGACGGACCTTGGTGGTGATGAAGATCTCGTCTCGCGGGACGCCGGAGGCGCGAATCCCCTCGCCCACCCAACGCTCATTGCCGTAACCGGCGGCGCCGTCGATGTGGCGGTAGCCGGCGGTGAGAGCCTCGGCGACCGCACGCGCGCAACCCTCACCGGTCAGGCGCCACGTCCCGAACCCGATCACCGGTATCGCTGCGCCATGGGCATCGACCGTATGCATCGTCGCCTCCTTCGCCGGCGGGACCGCCGCCAGCACCGAACGATGGCGGCCGCGGACGATCCGGTCAACGTGGCGGCGTCTACTCCGCCGTCCTCATCACGACGCAGGCAGCACCCGCCCGCTTGAGACGACCGCAGATGTCACCAGCCTCATCGCGAGACTGCGCCGGGACGCGCAACTGAAATACCGGCGCACTGCCGCGGCTCCGGTTGAAGGTCCGTACCACCATCGGCGGCTGTGCCCCGAGAATCTCGGAATGGCGGTTCTGGAGCGTCGCGTAGCTCGCCATCGCGCGGTTCAGGGAGAAGTTGCCGGCAACCTGCACGCCCCACGGCGCCCAGTCCGCCTTCGGGTAGTTCGCGACCACGGCCATCGCACCGCCGCGCTTGCCGAGCAATGCCGCGACGCCAAGGCAGGTGCCCGGCGGCCGCTCGTCGGGAGGAAGGCCCCGTTCCGGAGGCTTGTCCTGCACCCCCGGGGCGTTCCATTCCTCGGCACTCCGTCCGGTGATGGAAACGACGTAGTCCCGGGTCTCGTAGGGCAGCCCGCCGGTGCCGGCACGCCAGTCCGAGACCCGTTTCTCCCCGGCATTGTAGGCAGCTGCAGCGAGGCCGAGATTGCCGAAGCGGTCGGCGAGGTCGCGGAGATAGTGCGCCGAGGCGGGGATTGCCTGCATCGGATCATAGGCGTCCTCAAGGCCACGCAACGCCGCCGTACCTGGCATGAACTGAGCGATACCCTGTGCACCTTTCGGGCTGAGCGCGTCCTGACGGAACCGGCTCTCCTTCCAGATCAGCCGGGTGAAGAACTCCACAGGCAGGCGATGCGTTGCAGCGGCCTGATCGATCAGCGCGCAAACCGTCGTTCGGGTCAGCGGTGGTTTCGCCTCGGCGACCCCGTCCTCTGTCGCGACCGTCGCCACGACTGCAGCGGCGGGGGTCGCGTCCTCGGCGACGGCGCCGGTCGCCATCAGCGTGAGAGCCAGAAACGGGACGGCCGGATGATGAAATCGCATCCGCGCGCCTCCTCCTAGAGCTCGACCACCTTACCCTGCCGGATCGTGATCCGGCGGTCCATACGCTCGGCGAGCTCATGGTTGTGAGTGGCGATCAGCGCCGCCACGCGGGAGGCGCGGACGAGCTTCGCCAGCGCCTCGAAGACGTAACCGGCGGTCACTGGGTCAAGATTGCCCGTGGGCTCGTCCGCAAGCAGGAGGCGCGGCGCATTGGCGACGGCTCGGGCGATCGCAACACGCTGCTGCTCGCCGCCGGACAGCTCCGACGGGCGGTGCGACGCCCGTTGCTTGACCCGCATGTAGGAGAGCAACTGCATCGCCCGCTGTTCGGCGAGCTTTCGCGACAGCCCGCGCACCAGCTGGGGTATCACCACATTTTCGAGCGCACTGAACTCGCCGAGGAGATGGTGGAACTGATAGACGAAACCAATCTGGACACGGCGAATGGTGGTGCGCTCGGCGTCCGACAGCTTGCCCGCGGCACGTCCGCCGATCATGACGTCGCCGGCATCGGGACGCTCGAGCAGGCCGGCGATATGGAGGAGCGTGGACTTGCCCGCCCCCGACGGCGCCGCCAGCGCGACGAGTTCACCGGGGAACACCTCGAGGTCGACCGCGTCGAGCACCGTCAGCCGCCCGGCCGCATCGCCGTAGTGGCGTTCAACCCCCGCCAGCTTCAGGATCGGGACGGCGGTAGCCTGCACCCTCGGCACCTGCGGTTCGGCGTTCATTCGTAGCGAAGCGCCTCGACAGGATCGAGCCGCGCGGCCCGCCATGCCGGGTAGATGGTGGCGAGGAACGACAGGATCAGCGCCATGACGATCACGGCGATGGTCTCCGCCGGGTTCATGTCCGCCGGCAATTGGCTCAGGAAGTACAGCTCCGGCGAGAACACGTCGGTCGCGGTGAGGCTCGCGATCCAGCTTCGGATCGTCTCGATGTTGAGGGATATGAGGACACCGAGAATGAACCCAGCCAGCGTCCCGATGGTGCCGATCGAAGACCCGATGATGAAGAAGATGCGCATGATCGAGCCGCGTGTCGCCCCCATCGTCCGGAGGATCGCGATTGCGTGTCCCTTCTCCTTCACCAGCATCGTCAGCCCGGAGATGATGTTGAGCGCTGCGATCAGGATGATCAAACTGAGGATGACGAACATCACGTTCCGCTCGACCTGGAGCGCCGAGAAGAACGTCGAGTTGCGTTGCTGCCAGTCGGTCAGCAGGATCTGCCGGTCCGCCGCTTGTTCGATCGCCGGTCGCAGGCTGTCCACCGCGTCGGGGTGCTGGAGATAGATCTCGATCGCACTCGCTTCGTCGTCGAGGTTGAAATAGGCCTGAGCCTCCACGAAGGGCATGAAGACAAAGCTCGAATCGTATTCCGACATGCCGATCTCGAAGATCGCCACCACGGGATAGCCCTTGATCCGCGGCGTGACCCCGAGCGGCGTTACGTTGCCCCGCGGCGAAACCAGAGTGAGACTGTCACCGACGCTGAGCCCGAGCGAGGCGGCGAGCCGCGTGCCGATCGCCACCCCGCCAGCTTCCGCGAAGTTGTCCAGCGTGCCGAGCTTGATGTTGTTCGCGACACCGCGAATCTTGGGCAGGTCCTGATCCCGCACACCTCGCGCGATCACGCCGCTCGACGTGGCGCTGCCGCTTGCGAGCGCCTGCCCCTCGACCAGCGGGACGACGGAGACGACACCGTCGACCGCCCCGATGCGATCAGCAAGGCCGGCATAGTCGCTCAGCGGGGCATCGATCGGCTGCACAATCAGGTGGCCGTTCAGCCCGAGGATCTTGTCGATCAGCTGGGCGCGAAACCCGTTCATCACCGCCATGACAATGATCAGCGTCGCGACTCCGAGCATGATTCCGATGAAGGAGAAGCCGGCGATCACCGAAATGAACGCTTCGCGCCGACGGGCCCGGAGATAGCGCCCGGCGATCATCCACTCGAAGCGCGCGAAGGGCCGCGTGCCTGTCTTGGACGCGGATGAACCCGCAGGCGCTTTGCGGCGGCTCTTCGGCGTCGACTCAGCGACCCGTGCCGGCAACGAGTCGGTTGACTGCACCATTGATGCTCAGCGTCTCCCGTTCGCCGGTGGCGCGCCGTTTGACCTCGACCTCGCCCGAAGCGATTCCCTTCGGCCCCACAATGACCTGCCACGGCAGGCCAATCAAATCCATCGTGGCGAACTTGGCGCCGGCACGATTGTCGACATCATCGTAGAGAACCTCGATTCCGGCGTTCATAAGGCGCTCGTAGATACCGGCCGCGGCGGCGTCGGTCGGACCGTCGCCGGGCTTGAGGTTGATGAGTCCGGCAGCGAAGGGGGCGACGCTGTCCGGCCAGATGATGCCGGCCTCGTCGTGCGAGGCCTCGATAATGGCGCCAAGCAGCCGCGACACGCCCACGCCGTACGAGCCACCATGAACGGGCCGTTCGACGCCGTCCGGCCCGGCGACCACCGCCTTCATCGGCACCGAATACTTGGTGCCGAAATAGAAGA
>JAGRKZ010000212.1 GCA_020442065.1 Bauldia sp. | reverse complement strand
CTACACCAGCCACGGCCATGACGGCCTGATGGTGGGCGAGGAGATCGTCAATGATGCGACCGTCGAGCAGCTCTGCGTCCAGGCCCTGATCCAGGCCGAGGCGGGCGCTGACGTCATCGCCCCGTCCGACATGATGGACGGCCGCGTCGGGGCGATCCGCAGCGCCCTCGACCTCAAGGGCTTCGGCAACGTCCAGATCATGTCCTACGCCGCCAAATACGCATCCGCGTTCTATGGCCCGTTCCGCGATGCGATCGGCACCGCCAAGACCCTCATCGGCGACAAGCGCACCTACCAGATGGACCCGGCCAACAGCGACGAGGCGATTCGCGAGGCCGAGCTCGACATCGCGGAAGGCGCGGACCTCCTGATGGTCAAGCCGGGGATGCCCTATCTCGACATTCTCTGGCGCATCAAGGACGCCTTCGGCCTGCCGACCTTCGCCTATCAGGTGTCCGGCGAATACGCGATGATCGAGGCGGCCGCTCGCAACGGCTGGATCGACGGCGATCGCGCGATGCTCGAGAGCCTCGTCGCCTTCAAGCGCGCCGGGGCCGACGGCATCCTCACCTATTTCGCGCCGCGCGTCGCCGAGCGGCTGCGCGGCTGACGATTCGGCTTCCCTTGCGCTGCGCACTCCGCCCGACCCATCGCCCCGCTTGCTTATCCGGGGCGGTGCGACCATTCTCACGCCCGCGTTCGGGATCGACTGGGGGAAAATGGCCGTCCCGACCGGCAATGAGGGGAGTCCAGGGATGAGCGACGGCCCGAGGGGCAATGCGGGCGCTGCCCGCAGCCGCTACGCCTACGATCCCGTGGCGCAGCCGGACATGTACGAGGGCATCCTGTCCAAGCGCGTCGTCGCGTTCGTCGCCGATGCGATCATCATTGTCTTTCTCATGATTCCGGCGGCGCTTGTCGTCTTCATCGTCGGCATCGTCACGCTCGGCATCGGCTGGCTGCTCTACGGCGCGCTCTTCGCCATCGTCGCGCTCGGCTATGTCGCCCTGACGCTGGGCGGTCCGAACTCTGCGACGATCGGCATGCGCTGGGCCGGGATCGAGCTGCGCACCTGGAACGGCGGTCCGTGCTTCGCCGCGCTCGCCGTCCTCCATGCGCTGCTGTTCTGGTTCTCGGTCGGCCTGCTCACGCCGCTGGTCCTGCTGGTTGGCCTCTTCACGGCGCGCCGCCAGCTCCTCCACGACCTGCTGCTCGGCACGGTGATGGTGAACAGTGCGGCGCTGGTACGGATGGAAAGCAGGTAGGCCCGCTTGCGCGATTTCATTCGCAAGGATGACGGACCCGGCGTCTGCGCCCGGGTCGAGGAAACCGGCGGAGGGTCCCGGCGATGACCGCCATGGCCCATGACGTGCTGATGTGGCTGACCTTCGCCGGCATCGTCGCGATGATCGCCGCCTATGCCCTCGAGCGCTGGTCGATCGAACTGGTCTCGATCGCGTCGCTGGTCGGATGGCTGATCCTGTTCTGGTTGGTGCCGAAGCTGTTCGGCGTCGAGACACCTCTCACCACCTCCGAGGTCCTCGCCGGATTCTCGAACGAGGCCCTCGTCACGGTCCTCGCGATGCTTATCGTCGGCCAGGGCCTCTTCCAGACCGATGCGCTCGAACGGCCGGCGGCGTTGCTCGCCCGCCTCGGCGGGCGGAGCGGCATGGGCGCGGTGATCATCGTCCTGTTCGCGGCGATGGTCAGCAGCGCCGTCGTCAACGACACGCCGGTCGTGGTGATGTTCCTGCCCATCATCACGGCGGTCGCCGCCACCCGCGGCGTCTCGACCTCGAAGGCGCTGATGCCGCTGTCCTTCGTTGCCCTCCTCGGCGGCACCACCACGCTGATCGGCACCTCGACCAACCTCCTTGCCGCCGGGGTCGCGGCGAAGAATGGCCTCCAGATAGGCTTCTTCGAATTCACCGTGCCGGCGACGATCATGGCCCTCGCCGGATTTGCCTATTGCGTCGTCGTCCTTCCGCGCCTTCTCGTCGCCCGTGCCGGCATGGCGGTGCAGATGACCGGCGGCGGCAGCGGCAAGCAGTTCATCGCCCAGATCGACATCACCTACGGTCACCCGCTCGCCGGCGTCTCGTCGGTTTCCGGCATGTTCCCCACGCTCAAGGACATGACCGTCCGGCTCGTGCAGCGCGGCGAGCATCCCTTCCTGCCGCCCTTCGAGAACCTCACCCTCCGCCCGGGCGACACCGTCATCGTCGCCGCCACCCGGAGCGCCATCACCAAGGCGCTGTCCGACGGCGCCAGCGTCTCGACCCGCGAGGCGACCGATGCCGGCGTCGAGACACCCGCTCTCTCCACCCGGGACGTCACGCTTGCCGAGGCCGTGGTTGCCCCCGGCTCCCGCCTGATCGGCCGCACCATCGAGCAGGCCGCCATCCATCACGACACCGGAACCATCGTCCTCGGCGTCGAGCGCCGGAGCCGCATGCCGCGCATGGCGCTGAGCGAGATCCGGCTGGAGGCGGGTGACGTCCTCCTTGTCGCCGGTACCCGCGAGGAGATCGAGGGCCTCCGGATCAATCGCGACCTCCTGCTCCTCGAATGGTCGGCGGCCGACGTGCCCCAGCGCCGCTACGCCCGCCGCGCGCAGGTGATCTTCGCCCTGATGGTGATCTATGCGGCAAGCGGCATCGGGCCGGTGGTGATCGGGGCGGTCACGGCCGCGCTCGCCATGATCCTTGCCTCCTGTCTCAACGTCCGCCAGGCGATCCGCGCCTTCGACCATCGCATCTATCTGATGATCGGCGCGGCGCTCGCCGCCGCCGCGGCACTCGAGGCGACGGGCGGCGCCTCGGCGATCGCCGATGCCGCCGTCTCGGCAGTCGCCGGAGCTCCGGCCTGGATGACGCTGTCGGTGATCTTCCTGGTCACCAGTCTGATGACCAACATCCTCTCCAACAATGCCACCGCGGTCCTGTTCACGCCAATCGCCATCAGCATCGCCCATCAGCTCGGGGTGGCGCCGATGCCGTTCGTGGTTGCCGTCATCCTCGCCGCCAGTTGCTCCTTCGCCACCCCGGTCGGCTACCAGACCAACATGCTGGTGATGGGCCCCGGCCACTACCGGTTCCGCGACTACGTCATCGGCGGCGGACCGCTGGTCATGCTGATGTGGGTGATCTTTTCGATCGTCGGCCCTTGGTATTATGGTCTCTGGTAGGGCGACTTCCGTGACCTCCGCCATCGATGACACATCAACCGACCGAAACCCCGCAGTTCTTCCTCACCGCGCCGGCGCCCTGCCCTTATCTCGCCGGTCGGTCGGAGCGTAAGGTCTTCACCCATCTCGTCGGCGAGCGTGCCGCCGCGCTCAACGACATCCTCACCCAGGGTGGCTTCCGCCGCAGCCAGAACATCGCCTACCGCCCTGCGTGCGAGGGCTGCCGCTCGTGCATCTCGGTGCGGACGGTGGTCGACGCCTTCCTTCCCACCGGGGGCATGCGCCGTGTCGCGAAGCGCAACCGTGACCTGATCGGCGCCGCCACGGCCGCCAGCCCCTCGTCCGAGCAGTACAGCCTGTTCCGCTCCTATCTCGACGCCCGTCATGCCGAGGGCGGCATGGCCGACATGTCGGTGCTCGACTACGCCATGATGGTGGGCGAATCCTACGTCTCGACCCAGGTCGTCGAGTACCGGTTCCGCGGCCCCGACACCGCCTTCACCGGCCGCGGCGAGGGACCGCTCGTCGCCACCGCCCTCACCGACGTCCTCGCCGACGGGCTGTCGATGGTCTATTCGTTCTTCGATCCCGACTATGCCGATCGCAGTCTCGGCACCTTCATGATCCTCGACCACATCACCCGGGCGCGGAAGCTCGGCCTGCCCTACGTCTACCTTGGCTACTGGGTCGAGGGCTCGCCGAAGATGGACTACAAGCGCCGCTTCGCCCCGCAGGAGCACCTTATGTCCCGCGGCTGGACGAGGGTGGATTGAGGGCACCGCCGGGCCCACAATCCGCGGGTCAAGTCGAGAGCGAGTCCTTCGAGGCCCGGAGCTTCGCTCCG
>JAGRKZ010000211.1 GCA_020442065.1 Bauldia sp. | reverse complement strand
CGAAGGGGCCGCCATGGACGAAGGCGGGATTGCCCTCGATGGTCTGGACGAGGTTGGGGGCGAGGGCGTCCTTGAGCAGCACCGACATCGCGCCGTCGGCGCTGAGGTCGCGTGCCGTCACGGGCTTGCGGTCGCGGGTCTCGGCGACGACGATCCGGCCCAGCCGCTCGACCAGGTCGTCGAGCCCGTCGGCGAGGCAGAACACGGCCATCACCTCCGATGCGACGACGATGTCGAAGCCGTCCTCGCGCGGGAAGCCGTTGGCGGGGCCGCCGAGGGACGAGACGATGGCGCGGAGTGCCCGGTCGTTCATGTCGACCACCCGGCGCCAGGTCACCCGGCGCTGGTCGATGCCGAGCGCGTTGCCCCAGTAGATATGGTTGTCGACCATCGCCGCGAGCAGGTTGTTGGCGGCCGCGATCGCGGCGAAATCCCCGGTGAAGTGGAGGTTGATGTCCTCCATCGGGATCACCTGCGAATAGCCGCCGCCGGCGGCGCCGCCCTTCATGCCGAAGCAGGGCCCGAGCGAGGGCTCGCGCAGGCAGATGACCGCCTTCTTGCCGATGCGGTTGAGCGCGTCGCCGAGGCCGACCGTGGTGGTGGTCTTGCCCTCGCCGGCGGGCGTCGGGGTGATCGCCGTCACCAGCACCAGCCGCCCGTCCGGTCGTTCGAGGCGGCTCAGCCAGCCCTGGTCGATCTTGGCCTTGTAGGGGCCGTAGTTGTAGACGGCCTCGGCGGGGATGCCGAGGCCGGTGGCGACCTCGACAATCGGCTTCGGCTTCGCCGCGCGGGCGATCTCGATGTTGCTCAGCATGCTTCCCCCCGGAATGGACAGGTGTTTGGAAGCAGCATCGACGCTCGTCCCGGACTTGCCAAGGGGGCGGCAGTGCGCTGCACACCCACCTGCCGTCAACGGTCGGTTAACCATTCCGCGCGCCGATGGCGGGAAGGAACCGTCCGATGGCCAAGCTTCCGCCCGATGCACCGCTGGTCTTCGCCAGGCCCGACCTCCTCAAGGCGGTCGAGCGCTGGCGGCGGCATCTCGCCCATGAGCGGCGGCTGGCCGCCAAGACGGTCGAGGCCTATTCCCGCGACGTCGAGCAGTTCCTCGTCTTCCTCGCCAGCCATCTCGGCGGCCCGCCGGGCGTCGCCGACGTGGCGGAGCTCCGGGTCGGCGACATCCGCGCCTTTCTCGCCGTGCGGCGGGAGGCGGGGGCAGGATCGCGCACGGTCGCCCGTGGCATCGCCGGCATCCGCTCGCTGGCCCGCTATCTCGAACGCGACGGCCATGCCAACGGCGCCGCCTTTCGCGCCATCCGCCCGCCGCGGAGCAAGCGGACCTTGCCGCGGCCGCTGCCGCCGGAGGCCGCGCTCCGCGTCGCCGACGTCAAGGAATCGCTCGACGAGGAGCCGTGGATCGCGGCCCGCAACGCGGCGATCTTTGCGCTGCTCTATGGCTGCGGCCTCCGCATCTCCGAAGCGCTCGGTCTGTCGCGCGGCGAGGCGCCGCGGAGCGCGGCCGATGCGCTGCGCATCACCGGCAAGGGCGGCAAGCAGCGGATCGTGCCGGTCCTCCCGGCGGTCGTGGCCGCGATCGCCGCGTATCTCCGGCTCTGCCCGTACCAGCCCGGGTCGTCCGGTCCGCTGTTCCTCGGCGCGGAGGGCGGCCGGCTCAACCCGCGCATCGTCCAGCGCACCATGGCGGGCCTGCGGCCGGCGCTCGGCCTGCCGGCCAACGCCACGCCGCATGCGCTCCGCCATTCGTTCGCGACCCATCTCCTTGCCAGCGGCGGCGACCTCCGCTCGATTCAGGAGCTGCTCGGCCATGCCAGCCTGTCGACCACCCAGGTCTACACCGACGTCGACACCGACCGGCTGATGGCCGCCTACAACGCCGCCCATCCGCGCGCCTGAGGCGGGGCAGGTGGCCGAGGCTGCCCCCCGCGGCGGCCGGGGCGGCTGCATTCAGGCGGATGCCCGCCGCTTACGCCGGGTCGGGCAAATAGTCGAAGCGCTTCATCAGTGGCCGGTGGGCGGTGACAACGCGCTCGACCTGCTCGGGCGTCAGCTTGCTCCGCCACTGGCCCGACTTGCCGACGCGGAAGAACTCGTTGGTGGTATCGGGACGCTCGACGAACCCGGCCACCGATTCCTTGGCGCGCAAGCGCTCGAAGCCGGTGAGCTCGACGGCGCGGGCGAGCTGCTCTTCGGTCGGCTGCATCGTGAGGTGCCGGGCGACCTTGCCGAAATGCTGCATGGGATCGGCGACGAGATCCTCGTAGCGCACGACCAGGATCGCCGGATGCGGCCGCGCGGTCCAGCTGCCGACGTTCTCGGTCCAGGAGCCGGTGACGACGCGGACGTTGGTGCGGCTGGTGCGGATGCCCCAGCCCGGCGTCGCCATCGAGGTGATCACCTGGTCGATCGTCGTCCCGCTGAAGGCGGCGAAGGAGATGCAGACGTCGAGCGGATTGCGGACGATGTAGACGGCGCCGGCGCTGACGCCCATGTTGATGATCGGATGGCCGAAATCGACCGCGTTGGCGTTGTGGGTCTTGATGAAGACCGGCTTGTTGAACGTCTTGGCGATCAGCGCCTGGACGCGCGGCCGCACGGCGGCGATCTCGGCGTCGGAGGCGCGGTGCGCCGGCTTGCCGAGGAGCTGGGTATAGACCTCGGCCGAGCTCTCGGCGGCGCTGCCTTCCTCGATCCGGTTGATGTCGACGTCGGTGAAGTTCGGGTCGGCGATGACGTGGCTCAGCGTGTTGATGAAGGCCCGCGTCCAGGTGTTGCCGGAGCGCGGATAGGAGGCGATCCAGATCAGGCCCTTGGGATTGTTCTTGCTGAGGACAATCATGCGCCGGCCTCGGGTGACTCGCTGGGAAGGTATCCGAATCGCGCCATCTGCTCGCCGTGGTGCGTGACGATGCGGTCGATCTGCGCGGGGCTGAGCTGGTCACGCCACTGCCCGGCGCGGCCGACCCGGAAGAAGCGGTTGGCGCCCTCGGGGCTCTCGGCAGGACCGCCCGACCGTTCTTCGCGGGCGGCTTCGGCAAAGGAGGATGCGGCCACCGCCGCCTCGATCTCGGCCGGGGCTGCCGCGATCCGCATGTGCTCGGCGACTGCCGTGAACTGGCCCATCGGATCGACGAGCAGGTCCTCGTAGCGCACCACCTTGATCACCGGCGGCGGATCGGTGGTCCAGCTCAGCACGTTCTCGCTCCACGATCCCCAGACCTCGGGGACGAGCAGCGGCGTCGGCGCCGGCGCCTTGAGGGTCGCACCCATCGTGCGGATCGCCTCGTCGATGCTGACCTGGAGATAGGGCGCCAGCGACAGCGCGATATCGAGCGGGTTGCGGACAAGGCAGACGGCGCCGACCGACAGGCCGAGACTGATCTGGGGCGTGTCGAAGACGCGGCCGAGAAAGCTGTGGGTCTTGACCGGGAGCACGCCGCGGCCCGCCTCGCGGACCATGGCCTCCTGCACCCTGACCCGCGCCATCACGATGTCGCGCATGTCGGTGTCGACAAGCGGCTTGGCCAGATACTGCTGGAACAGCGCGACCTGATCGGCAATCGACGGCACGGTGTCACCCAGCCGGTCGATCTCGCGCGGTCCCGGCGGCCGGCCGCGCTTGATGCGCAGCAGATGATGCAGGAACAGCCGCAGCCAGGTGTTGCCCGACTTCGGGTATGAGGCGATCCACACGATCCCGCGCGGATCGTTTGCGTCGGCGGCGATCATGCGAAGGGTGTAGCCTCAGGCGGCCGCTTCGCTCAAGGCCGCGACCAGATCGTCGACGACGGCGGTCACCATCGTCGGGTCGTCGCCCTCGGCCATCACCCGGATCACCGGCTCGGTGCCGGAGGCGCGGACCACCAGCCGCCCGGACCCGCCGAGCCGCAGGTTGAGGTCTTCGATCATCTTGACCACGGCGCCGTTTTCGAGCGCGCGCTTGCCGCCGCTGGTGCGCACGCTCTTCAGAACCTGCGGCAGCGGATCGAACAGGTGGCACACTTCGCTCACCGGACGGCCCTGCTTGCGCACGACCGCCAGCAGCTGCAGCGCCGCAACGAGGCCGTCGCCGGTGGTGGTGTAGTCCGACAGGATGATATGGCCCGACTGCTCGCCGCCGAGATTATAGCCCTCGAGGCGCATCGCCTCGGCGACATGGCGGTCGCCGACCGACGTCCGGACGAGGCCGAGACCCTTGCCGGCAAGGTAGCGCTCGAGACCGAGATTCGACATCACCGTCACCACGATGCCGGGCTTCGACAGGAGGCCCTGGTCCGCCCAGGAGGTGGCGATCGCGGCCATGATCTGGTCACCGTCGATCAGTTGGCCGTGTTCGTCGACGACCACCGCGCGATCGGCGTCGCCATCGAGGGCGATACCGATATCGGCGCGCACCTCGCGGACCTTCGCGGCGAGCGTTTCCGGCGCGGTCGATCCGACTTCGCGGTTGATGTTGAAGCCGTCGGGCTCCACCCCGAGCGAAACCACCTCGGCGCCAAGCTCCCAAAGCGCGTCCGGCGCGACCCGGTAGCCGGCGCCGTTGGCGCAGTCGATGACCACCCGCATGCCCTCCAGGGACAGCGAACGCGGCAGGGTGCGCTTGGCGTATTCGATATAGCGATCGCTGACGCCGTCGATGCGCCTGGCGCGGCCGAGCGCATCCGGCGCCGCGAGCCGGTCGTCGAGGTCGGCATCGATCAGCGCCTCGATTTCCGCCTCGGTCTCATCCGACAGCTTGGCGCCGTCCGGTCCGAACAGCTTGATGCCGTTGTCATCGAAAGGATTGTGGGAGGCGGAAATCATGACACCGAGATCGCAGCGCATCGACCGGGTGAGCATGGCAATGCCCGGCGTGGGAACCGGCCCGGTCAGCAGGACGTCGATGCCGACCGACAGGAAGCCGGCGGTCAGCGCGTTCTCGATCATGTAGCTCGACAACCGCGTGTCCTTGCCGATCACCACCCGGTGGCGATGATCGCCATTCCTGAACACGATGCCGGCGGCCATGCCGACCTTCATCGCGATCTCCGGCGTGATCGGCGGCCGGTTGGCCCGGCCACGAATCCCGTCAGTGCCGAAATATTTCGCCATCAGATTCCTCGTCTGCCGTCTGGCGGGCCCTGTCTTAGCGCGATCGTGGCGAAATGACGTTGAAAAATGACGAATTGGCGAAACATCCCGCGATTGCGCCAATAAGCCATTGAATAGGCTCGATTTCCTGGATCCGGCCGGCCGTGCCTGAAGACAGTTCGCGCCCGCCGCGCCGCGACTCCTGCCCTGGCGACGGGGAATCGCTCGCTTCACGGCGTCCAGCGGCGCCGCGATGGAACAGGGATGCCGGTCGCCAGCCAGGCCGATGCGTCCCGGCTCCTGCCGGTCGCGCCGGGCGACATCCCCGCGACCGCGCAGGCCCCTGTGCCGGCGGAGGCGTGCCACGACTCGGTCGCAGAGCCATCCCATCCTCGTCAAAAAGTGAGCGCCTTGAGGACACGGAGCGGTTGTAAATACATCACTCGTCCTGCGTAATTGAACCCGGGTCGCCGCTGGCGCAGGGCGCGAGGCGCGATCTCCCGTTGATTCAAGGAGGAATGACCATGAAGATTCTTACATCGCTGGCCGCGGGCGCGGTCGCACTGGCGTGCCTGACCGGGGCCGGCTACGCCCAGGACGCCATGCAGCCAACCGCCCAGCAGGCCGCCGAGCTTCAGACCAAGGTGAAGGTCGGCACCGGGATTGTTGCTCTCGGCCGGGCCGAGAAGAACCCGATGATGATGCTGGTCGGAGCGGAAATCCTGGCCAGTCTCGGCGCCGTCAGCGGGCCGGACAATGCCAGCAAGGCCTATGACGTCTCGACGATCCTCGGGGAAGCCAAGGCACTCGCCGGCGACGACCAGTACCTTCTCGACAAGATCGCGGCGGTGAAGACCGGCGGTTCGATGCGGAGCGGGGAGCGCAACTGCGACTGGGTCCAGACCTGCGGCTATGACATCAGCGATCCCTTCGCATGCGATTGGGTCCTGTCCTGCTACTAGCCCGACCGTGATCCGTTGTGGCGGGATCGGCCCAATCGCCGGTCCCGCGACCCGAATCCCGGAGAGGTGCCGAAATCCGGCCGGCACCGGGGCGCCTTTCGCCAAATCCAAGCCGATTGCGAACCGCCTTGCTTGACAGGATTCGGCCCCGCTCCTTATATGCGGCGGCGCCCGGCAGACGGGCCCTGGCGGAGTAGCTCAGTTGGTTAGAGC
>JAGRKZ010000210.1 GCA_020442065.1 Bauldia sp. | reverse complement strand
CTCATCCGCCCGCACCTCCACCCTCGCGCCCGGATTCTCGCCCTGACCTCCGACGGCGAGGGGCCGGCGGCCCTCGCCGGCCTCCTTGCCGCCGCCGGCTTCGGACACTCCCGGATGACGGTGCTCGAGGCGCTCGGCGGCCCGCGCGAGCGCATCCGCACGGCAGAGCCCCGGACCTTCGCCCTCGGCGACATCGCCGCGCTCAACACGGTCGCGGTCGAGGTCGTCGCCGACGAGGGGGCGCGGATGATTCCGCTCACGCCCGGTATCGCCGACGACCTTTTCGATCACGACGGCCAGATCACCAAGCGGCCCATGCGTGCCGTCACCCTCTCCGCCCTGGCGCCACGGCGCGGCGAACTCCTCTGGGACATCGGCGCGGGCTCCGGCTCGGTGGCGATCGAGTGGATGCTCGCCGACCGCTCGCTCCGCGCCGTGGCGATCGAGGCCGATCCCTCCCGCGCCGCCCGCATCGGCCGGAATGCCGCCGCGCTCGGCGTGCCGGGCCTTGCGATCGTGACCGGCCGCGCCCCCGCGGCGCTGGCGGACCTCGCTGTCCCCGACGCCGTGTTCGTCGGCTGCGGCGCCGCCGACGCAGGACTCGTCGATGCCGCTATCGCTGCGCTCCGTAACGGCGGGCGGCTGGTCATCAACGCCGTGACGCTGGAAAGCGAGGCTGCGCTGCTGGCTCGACACGCCACGCTTGGTGGCGACCTGCTGCGATTCGCCTCGGCCCGAGCCGAACCCCTTGGCGGGGTCACCGGCTGGCGTCCGGCCATGCCGATCACCCAATGGACCTGGATCAAGCCGTGACCGTGCACTTCATCGGCGCCGGACCCGGCGCCGCCGACCTCATCACCGTCCGCGGCCGCGACCTGATCGGCCGCTGCCCGGTATGCCTCTATGCCGGGTCGATCGTGCCGCCGGAGGTGCTCGGCTGGTGTCCGCCCGGGGCGCGGATCATCGACACCGCGCCGCTGTCGCTCGACGAGATCGAGGCCGCCTTCGTCGCGGCGGACGAGCGGGGCGAAGATGTCGCCCGGCTCCACTCGGGCGACCTTTCCGTCTACAGCGCCGTCGCCGAGCAGGTTCGTCGCCTCGCCCGCCGCGGCATTCCCTACACCCTCACGCCCGGCGTGCCGGCCTTCGCGGCGGCGGCGGCCGTCATCGGCCGCGAGCTGACCGTGCCGGAAGTGGCGCAAAGCGTCGTGCTGACCCGGGTTTCCGGCCGCGCCTCGAAGATGCCGGCCGGCGAGGACCTTGCCGCTTTCGCCGCGACCGGCGCGACGCTCGTCATCCACCTCGCCATTCACGCCCTCGACCGGGTGGTCGCCGAGCTGACGCCCGTCCTCGGCACGGACTGCCCGGTCGCCATCGTCGTCCGTGCCTCGTGGCCGGAGGAGCGGACGATTCGGGGCACCCTCGGCGATATCGCCGGCCGCCTCGCCGCCGAGCCGGCCGAGCGCACCGCCGTTATCCTGGTCGGACACGCCCTCGCCGCGGAAGACTTCCGCGACAGCGCCCTCTACGATCCCGAGTACCAGCGGCGCTTCCGGGGCCGCTAAAGTCGCCGCGCGCTTGCGGCCTTCCCGCCGCCGCGGTAATCCGCGCCATGGCCCGCCCATCCGACCTCGACGCCCTGACTGCCACGCTGCCGCGGCTCGAGCCCGGTCACGTCTGGCTGGTGGGCGCCGGGCCGGGCGATCCGGGCTACCTAACGCTCCACGCCGTCTCCGCGCTGTCGCAGGCCGACGTCATCGTCCACGATGCCCTTGTCGACGAGCGCATAGCGGCGCTCGCCCGTCCGGGAGCGCGCTTGGAGCCCGCCGGTAAGCGCGGCCACCAGCCCTCAATCGCCCAGGACACCATCTCCACCCGCCTCGTCGCGCTCGCCCGCGAGGGCCGTCGCGTCGTACGCCTCAAGGGCGGCGACCCGTTCATGTTCGGCCGCGCCGGCGAGGAGATGCTGGCCCTGGCCGAGGCCGGCATCCCGTTCCGCGTCATCTCCGGAGTCACCGCAGGGCTGGCCGCCGCGGCCTCGGCGCTGATCGCGCCAACCCTCCGCGGCATCAACCACGCGGTCATCTTCGCCACCGGCCACGGCGCCGGCGATGCCCCCCCGGTCGACTGGGCGGCGCTGGCCGCGACCGGCCAGCCGCTCGTCATCTACATGGGCATCCACCAGCTCGCCGCCGTCGCCGCGGACCTCGTCGCCGGCGGCCTTGGCCCCGATACCCCGGCGGCGGTGATCGCCTCGGCGACCCTGCCGGAGGAGCGCGTCCTCGTCTCGACCCTCGAGCGCATCGCCGATGCTGTCCGTAAGGCCGGTCTCGGCGCGCCGGCGATGGTGATCATCGGCGCCGTCGTCGCCATGCGCGCGCGTCTTGGCGGGGGCGACGGGCCATGACCGCACGCGGGCTGATGGTCGCCGCGCCGGCGTCGGGCGGCGGCAAGACGGTGGTGACGGCCGGCCTCCTCCGCGCCTTCCGCAATCGCGGCCTCGCGGTCCGCGCGGCCAAGTCCGGACCGGACTACATCGACCCGGCCTTCCATGCCGTCGCCTCCGACGCCGAGGCCGTCAACCTCGATTCCTGGGCGATGGGTCCGCCGTTGCTCGACGCGGTGCTCGCCGGTGCTGCGGCCTCGGCCGATCTGGTCGTGGTCGAAGGCGCGATGGGCCTCTTCGACGGCCTCCCCGGCCCGGCCGGCGCCCGCGGCGCCGCGGCGGACCTCGCCGCCCGCTACGGGCTCCCGGTGATCCTGATCCTCGACGCCAGTGGCCAGACCCAGTCCGCCGCGGCCGTCGCCCGGGGCTTCGCCACCCACGATCCGGCCGTCCGCGTCGCCGGCGTCGTCCTCAACCGGGTGGCCACGGAGCGGCACCGGACCTACATCGCCGACGCGGTCGCCGACGCGGGCATACCGGTCCTCGGCGCCCTCGGCCGCGGCGAGCTCTTCGCTCTTCCCTCACGCCACCTCGGCCTCGTCCAGGCGGGCGAGCACGGCGACCTCGACGAGCGCCTCGACCGGATCGCCGACGCGATCGAGCGCGACGTCGACCTTGCCGCGGTGCTCGCGCTCGCCGGTGGGATGGGCGGCCTCTCGCCCGGCAACAGTGCGGCGCTACCCCCACCCGGCCAGCGCATCGCCCTCGCCCGCGACGAGGCCTTCAGCTTCGTCTATCCGCACATCGTCGCCGGCTGGCGGGCGGCGGGGGCCGAGATCGTGCCGTTCTCGCCGCTCAGGGACGAACCACCTCCGGAAGAGTGCGACTGTTGCTGGCTGCCGGGCGGCTATCCCGAGCTCCACGCCGGCCAGCTTGCCGCGGCGGGGAGCTTCCGCGACGGCCTCTGCGCCTTCGCCGCCACCCGGCCCGTGCATGGCGAGTGCGGCGGGTACATGGTGCTCGGGGAGAGTCTCGAGGATGCCGACGGCAGGCACCACGCCATGACCGGGCTGCTCGGTCACGCCACCAGTTTCGCCCGCCGCCGTCTCACCCTCGGCTACCGCGCGGCCCGGATCGAGGCCGGCAGCGCCTCCCTGCCCTCCGGCGCCACCCTCCGCGGCCACGAATTTCACTACGCCACCGTCACCCATCCCGGCGCCGACGCCCCCCTGGCAATGGTCCGCGACGGCCGGGACTGCGATCTCGGACCCGCCGGCGGCCGCCGCGGCGTGGTCTCGGGCACGTTCTTCCACGCCATCGCGACGGCGTAATCCTCGGATCTCAGGCAGCGCTCTCGATGCGATAGGATCGAACCAGCATCTCGGCTGGCAGTCCCCAGTCCTCGACGATCTTGCGGATCATGACGAGGGTGAGCGGCCGGCGGCGGGCCAAAATCTCCGATGCCCGAGAGCGCGATCCGAGCAGAGCGGCGAGTTCGGCCTGCGTGTGACCGAGCTCGTCCATGGCGAAGCGTAAGACGTCGACCGGATCGAACGAAGGATCCTCTGCGATCGGCCAGCGTCGTGCCTCATAGGATTCGACCAGCGCCAGAAGGACATCAAGCTTGTCGCCATCCGGCGTGCCTTCCTCAGCGCCCCAGAGCTTTTCAATTTCGGCGAGCGCGTTGCGGTAGTCGTCGTCGGTGCGGATCGGGTGAACGTCCATCTCTTGCTGTCCTCAGAACTGCGACACGGTCAGCGCGTCAACGCGGTCGTATTCGGCGTGGGCCGCCACAAACTTCACGAACGCGACGCCGCGGCGGAAATCGAAGGAGGCAACAAGGCGGTAGTTGCCTCCCGCAACCTCAAACCGTGCTCGCTCGGCATTCAGGATCTTTGCTTTGGGCGCGGCCCGTCGAATGTCGTCCATGGATGACCATGAGGACGCCTTCACCAGCGTGTACCAGCGTTCGAGAGATACCCTGGCATCGGGATGAACCTCCCGGAAGGCCGCCAGTGTGCCTCGCGCGATGACCCTCATCGCTCGAATTCGTATCATGTTCCCGATTTGGGAACAAGGAGCCGAACCTTTGGCTGATCGTCCGTCGATACCTATCCTCTTCATGACAGGATAGAGAACGCGTCACATCCACCCCTCACCGACTTCGAGCAGTCCCATGTGCGCCCGTTACGACAACCTGATCCCGCGTGAGGCCTACAAGGCCCTGTTCCGGCCGGAGCGCCTGCCGCAGTCGAACTTCCCGCCGCGCTACAACATCGCCCCCACCGACCCGATTCCGATCATTCGCGTCGATCCGCGCGACGGGGAGCGGGAGCTGGTGATGGCCCGCTGGGGGCTCATTCCGGGATGGATGAAGGAGAAGCCGAAGATCCCGCACATCAACGCCCGGGCCGAAACCGTGCACAAGCTGCCGCTGTTCCGTGAGGCCTTCGCACGGCGCCGGGCGCTGATCCCCGCGACCGGGTTCTTCGAATGGCAACAGCGCGCCGACGGCAAGCAACCCTACCGGTTCGTGCGCAAGGATCTCGAGCCCTTCGCCTTTGCCGGGCTGTGGGAGTTCGCCCGTCTCGGCGGCGAGGACATCGTTTCGGCCGCCATCATCGTCGGCGAGGCCAACCCGCTGGTCGCCCCGGTGCATGACCGCATGCCGGTGATGCTGATGCCGGACGACTACGACCGCTGGCTCGACGCCGGCGAGGAGGTCGAGGCGCTCCGGGGGCTGCTTCGCCCCTTCGACCCGTCGTTGATGAAGGCCTATGAGGTCAACCGCATCGTCAACAACGTGCGCAACGATGTCGAAGCCTGCATCGAACCCCGCGACGATCCGCCGGAGCCGCCACAAACCCGCCTCGATCTGTAACGTCCCGCGGCATGCCGCCACCAGTGAAGCCGGTCACGTCCTTGTGTTGACTTCGTTGTGCGGGTGCCGTCATTTTGCCGCCGAGCCAGCCTACGGCGATGGCCGGCGGGACTTAGGTTCCCATCCGTGGAGACATTCATGACGAAGGCATCACTATTCTCGAAGGGGCCCGCGCTGCTCCTCGGGCTCGCGATCGCGGCCGGGGCCGGCATGGCACACGCAGGCACGACGGACGAATTCATCGTCGGCGGCTCGCCCGCTGCGGACGGCGCATGGCCGTGGCAGGTCCGCCTGCTCGACTCGATGGACCCGAAGTCCGGCTTCTGCGGCGGATCGCTGATCTCGAACCAGTGGGTCTTGACCGCCGCGCACTGCGTGGTGACCGGCGACGGTGTCGCCGAGAGCGTGGTCATCGGCTACGGCAGCACCGAGCAGAGCAAGCTCAAGCTGGTGCCGAGCGTCAAGATCATCGTCCACCCGGATTACATGACCGAGCACCACGCGGACCTCGCGCTGATCAAGCTCGCCGAGCCGCTCCCCGACGCGCAGCCGGTGACCATCGCCGACGCCTCCGTCGAGGACAAGCTCGTCACGCCCGGCGCGACCCTCGTCGTCACCGGCTGGGGCGCGCTGTGGGACTTCGCCGGCTTCGAGGAAGCGCTCTATAGCCGCAACAAGGGCTTCAGCGAGGTCGACACCCACAAGCTGCTCAACGCCAACGCGCTGGTTTCGCCCGAGAAGCTGCATCAGGTCGAGATCGAGCTGATCGCCCCGGACGAATGCAACGCGGCGTACCAGGCCTATAGCGAGGCGATCAACGACAACCTCTCGATCGCCGATACCGAGATCTGCGCCGGCAGCCCGGCCGGCGCCAAGGACTCCTGCTACGGCGACTCCGGCGGTCCGCTGGTGGTGGCCGACGACAGCGGCAAGTACTATCAGGTCGGCGTCGTGAGCTGGGGCAGCCAGTGCGGCAACCCGGTCCTCCCCGGCGTCTACAACAAGCTCGCCCGCTTCCAGCCGTGGGTCGAGCAGCAGATGTCGGCCAACTGAGACGGCGCTTCCCGCGGAATGAACCAGAAGGGCCGGGCGGCAACGCCCGGCCCTTTCTTCTTGCCGTCCGTGATCCGTCGGCCCTGCCCCGCTAGTTCAGCGTCGCCTGGCTGCGGGCGTCCCAGAGCAGATCGTCGATCCGCTTGATGGTCTCCTCGTCGAGGAGCTTCGGCGTGATGCGGCCAACGCCCGAGGCCTGGGCTTCGACGCTCTCGACATTGCTCGACGAAAGATTGAAGGCATCGAGCCGCGCCTGCATCGCATCGGCCTCGGCGGCGCGACCGGCGTCACGGAAGAGGTTGCGCGCGACGGTGTAGTTGAACGCGCGGGTGAGCACGTCCGGGGTGAGGTCGGCGATGTCGACATAGGCCTCCGGCACGCCCAGCGCCGCGGCCTTGTGGGCCAGCCATTCGTACGCCTCGGCACGGACGGCGCTGGTCTGCTGGTCGCGGAGCAGCCCCGCAATCTGCGGGTAGGCCTTGATCAGGCTCAGCTCCGAGAACGCGGTCATCAGCGCCTGGACGTCGTCGTTGGGCCCACCGGCGTCGCTCACCAGCAGCGCGATGTTGTTGTAGGCAATCGGCAACCCGGCGCGGGCCGACGGCAGGAGCAGGCGGAACTGCTCGCTCGGCGTCGCCGTACCGGCCTTGGCCAGCGCCCGCGCCTGATAGTACCGGTGGATGTCGGAATCGTCGTCACAGTTGGTCAGCACGGCGTCGACATCAAGCGCGTCGTAGTCGACCGCCGCGGTCGGACGGGTCACGTCGTAGGGATGGGCGGCCAGCCGGGCGCAAAGGTCCGGCGTGCCGTTCAGTCCGGCCTCGATGCGCGTCAGCGCGCCGAGCTGCGCCACGGTCGTGCCCCAGTAGAAGTCGCCACGGGTATCGAGGCTCCAGGTCGAGTTCGGCTCGATGAGGGCGTTGACCTCCGCCTCTTCCCGCAGCGCCTCGCGCCGCCGCTCCAGATCGAGGGAGATGTAGCCGATCTCGGCGAGCAGCTTGCGATCGAAATCGGGAGCGCCGGGCTGCGGCCCGACGCCCGACAGGAAGCGGTCGCCACGGAGGCGGATGATGGCGCGCTCGAGCGCCAGTACGAAGCCGTCATAGGCGAGGCGCCGACGGTACTGGTCGAGGTCGAGGAAGTCCTCCGGCTTGCCGTCGGCGCCGATCACACCGTCGGGCTGGCCGGCGCGATCGATGGCACTGCGGAAGGCGGCGGCCGCCGCCTCGGCATAGTTCAACGCCTCGCGGTCGGAGGCGGCAAGCTCGATCATCCGGCTGTTGGCGCCGCCGATGATGGTGGCGTCCCACAGACGCACGGCGTCCGGCCCGCCGGCCGCCGCGTAGTCCGCCAGGGCGCCGTCGACCCAGCCGCGGAAGACCGTCGCGTCATAGGGCAGGCCCTCGTTCTCCAGGGTGCTCAGCCAGAACCGCATCCGGCCGCGGAGCCCGAGCCAATAGAGCCGATCCGCCTCGTCGGCCTCGGCCAGCGCTGCACCGGCGAAGGCCTCGGCCGACGCCAGTTCGTGATAGAAGCGCTCGGCACCGACCTGATTGATCGACTGGTAACGGCTCTCCCAGTCGAAATCGAGAAAGCGCAGCGCAAGCTGCCGGGCAGGCGAAAGGTCGTAGCCCGCGGCCCCCGCCGCCGCGAGATCGGCAAAGGCCCCGGCGATCGCCGCCCGCAGCTCGGGCGGGTCGGCGTCGCGGCGAACCGGCTGGGTCAGAGTCGCGTCGATCGCCTGAAGGACGGCGAAGGCGGTGTCGGCCCGCGCCGAGGCGTCGCCGAGGGCGACGAGCTTGACGCCGATCTCCTCGGCCGCCTCGATCTTGCCGAGGATCCCGGGATGGTCGGCAAGCGCCTCGTCCGACCCGATCACCATCGTCAGCGCGGTCCGGAAGTGATCGGCGGCGGCCGCGGGGTCGGTCTCGGCGAGGTCGTCCCCCTTGAGCTCCTCGACCAGCGCGGCGAGCGACTCAAGCCGCTTCGCCGTCGCCTCATCGCCTTTGGCGACGCTGTCGAGCCAGGCGGAGACGTCGTCGAGCGGCACATCGTGAAGGTCCGGCTCCACCACGCCGGCCGCGGCCGGATCCAGAGGCGCCTCTTCCAGCCGTTCGAACGCGTCGATCACGATGTCGTCGGAGAGGATGCGGGCCAGCGCGAGGCGGCGTTTGACCACCTGCGGCGGCGGACGCACGCCGGCAGCATGGAACAGCCGCTCCGCATAGGCGTAGTGGAACAATGCCTCGGCCAGCCCGGCCGCGCCGGCCCCGTCCCGTTCGGCATCGATCGCCACCATCCAGTGGGCGAAGGGATCGAACCCGGCCGCGGCGGATTCGATGCCGAAGGCGGTCGACGGGCCGTTCTCGGCGAGCGTTGCGAGCGTCGCCTCCCAGTATTCGGGCGTGCCGCCGTTCTCGGCCCTGCCAAGCGCTTCCGCCACGTCCGGCGCCACGGCGCGGAGGCTCGAGGCCAGCACCGCCAATGCCAGCGGACTTTGCGGCGCAAGCCTGACCAGCGCGGCAATCCGCTCGTCGATGCGGTCATCGAAGATCGCGTTGACGACCGGCGCAGTGGCGGCCGGCTCATCGCAGGCGCGCCGCACATCCTCGCCGACGTTGTCCTGCAACTCGCCCGCCATGCGAACGGCGACGCCAAGCACCCAGCCGCAATTGTCGGCCCGTGCCGCCGCCGCGCCGTCCTCGCCGGCGAAGCGCATGTGCAGCATATCGAAGCCGATCTCGAATTCGGGCGTCTCGTCGGCGCTCTGCTCCTCGCGCATGATGGCAAGGGCAAGCAGACGGTCGTCCTGCGGCAAAGCGCGTGGCGGCGCGAAGACCTCGCCGCCCGAATCGACCGAGACGGCCTTGCCGTCGGCGAGTTGTCCGGCCAGGTGCTCCCATGGCACCACGAAGGTCGGGACCAGGCGGTCGCTGCCCTCGCGGCGGAAGCCGATCGCCCGGACCTTGGAGACGTCGGCACTGGCGCCGGCAGCCGGCACCGCACCGATCGGAAGCGGATCGCCGTCGACAGTGATCGGCCCGGCGTTGGCGACGACCCGGTCGCCGTCGGCCCAGAGGTCGATCGCTCCGAAGCTGCCAAGGCCCGTCGACACCGCCTTCAGCACTTCCGGATCGGCGCCGCCCTCGGCGTTGCGGACGAAACGGTCGACAGGCACGACGGTGAGCTGTCCGTCGCTCGTCGCGACGGCGACGTCGCCGCCGGCCAGCGGCGCGACATCGGCAATCGGCGCCGAGAATTCGACGTCGGCGGTCAGCATGTCGCCGTCACCTGCCGGAACTGCCCGGAGGCCGATGCGCGGACCCCAGACATAGAGCACGCCCCGCCCGGGATCGCTGACGAACCCGGCGAGGTCGGACACGACGTTGCCCGGCAGGCGGACCTCGCTCACGGTGGTGACGGCGGCGCCGCCGCTCGTCCCGCCGACGCTGCCACCGGAACCCTCCGAGCCGCTGCCGCCATCGCCGGCCTTCACGTCGAAGGGACGCTGGGCCTGGCGGATGAAGCGATCCTCCGCGGTGCCCTGCGGCTGTGGCGCGGCGCTCGGGCGGGTGATCCGCCGCAGCCGGCCGTCCTCGACGGTCGAGGCGACGAAGGAGCGCCCCTCGGCATCAAGCGGCGCAACCGCGGCGAAGGTGATCGTGGCGGCAACGGTGTCGCCTTCCTCGCTGCCGGCGTTCGGCTGCCATCCCGAAAGCATGCCGGCCGAGCTGACAAAGGCATGCCTGCCACTCGATGTGACGAACAGCCAATTGCCGTCCGGACTCAGCGCCGCCGCGTCAATGCGGCACGGACCTTCGGTCTCGTTCGGCAGACAAGCGACCTTGCCGACATCGATCCGCGCGTCGGTGACAAAACCGTCCTGACCCGGGCGATACACCAGCGCGTCGAGCGCCGTATCGGCGCCGTCGGTCCCGTGGGCGCGCACGATCTGCACCTCATCCGCACCGACCCGCCAGGCGACAACCCGTCCGGCAGGCTCGGCCGCTGCGAGGAGGTGAAGCACACCGTTCTTCATCAGCGCGCCTGCGGAATCGGCCGAGAGCGTGCCTGGCAAGGTGCCCCCGGCGGCCGCAGTCGCGGCGAAGATGTCGCCGAAGCCGGCGAGTCCCCAAGCAGTCGAGTCGAACGCGCCGCTGCGATCGTCAGCCCAGCTGTTGCCGTCCCTGGCGATGCGGAGCACGCCAAGGCCTGGCGCACTGCCTTCGATCACCGCGACGGCACCGTCCCCTTCGACGCGCAGCGTGTCGAAACGGGTGCCCGCGGCCTCGCCCTGCCACAGCGGCAGGTCGTCAGCGACATCGTAGAGGAGGAGACAGTCCGCAGCGGCCGGCACCGCCGGCGTGACGGTCGGCACGGCGACCTGAGCGGGAGGCTCGACCACCAGCCCTGCCGGCTGCGGCGCAAGCGAACCACCTCGCCGCCAGGGATCATCGAAGCCGTCGCGCTGCACCGCCTCGAAGCAGGCGCCGGATTCGGACCGAAGACCGCCTGCCAGGAGGTAGCGGCCGTCCGCAGTCAGACCGGCATCGACGACGACGCGGGGAATGTCGAGGGCAGTGCTCCGCTCGGCGTCGAGGTCGGTGCGCACGATCTGGCCATCGGCGACCGATGTCAGCGTGCCGCCACCGACCCCGACGAGCCGGAACGGCATCGAGTCGCCGCCGAACGCGCCCCGCGGCATGCGGTAGAAATTCACCACTTCGGAGCCGCCCTGCCCCGGCTCGATCACCGCCACCCGCAGGCCCGAACCGAACATCGACTGCCCGTTCTCGCCGATCTTGCCCAGGCGGTAGGCCACGAAGACGCGCCCGCCGTCCGGATCGGCCATGAGGTCGTCGATGCCCACGACGGCGAGATCGCCACCGACCACCGGCGTCAGCACGCCGGTGTCGCCCGACCCCACCCAGAGTTGGCCGACCGTGTCGGCGAGCAGGACCACCGGCGAGCCGTCGGGCGTGACGGTGGCGGCGATCGGCGTGTCGCCCTTGGCGCCCCAGAAGCTCTCCGGAAGTTCGTGCCCCGCAACCACCCGGCCGGTGCGGTCGGAAAGCCGCAGCACGCGGCTGCTCCAGTCGGCGAGACCATTCAGCCCGGCGCCGCCTGCAAGGTCCACCCAGCGGGTCGCGTCGCCGGCGGGAGCCGGCTCCAGCGAGGGGACCTCCCCCACCGCGAGAGCATCCTGAACGACAAAGGCGGTCCGCAGTCCGTCGATGAAGCTGGTGTCGACGTCGCTCGCCGCGGCGAGCCGGCCGCGGGTGTCTTCCGCCAGCCGCGACAAGAGGCTCCCGGCATAGCCGAGACTGGCGAGCGCGCCGGAATCGCCCTGGATCGAGGCGACTTCCTCGCCCAGCGACTTGGCGAAATACGCGATCGAGGTGTCGATGATCTGGTCGGCCTCCGCCCGCGCCGCCTCCGCCTCGGCCCGCGCATCCTCGGCATCCTGACGGGCCGCCTCGGCCTCGGCCGCCTTGGCCTCGGCGATCGTACGCTGCTCGTCGGCCTCCTGCCGCGCCGCTTCGGCGGCGGCCGCCTCGGCCTCGGCGATCGCCCGCTGCTTCTCGGCCTCGGCCCGCTGCTCCTCCGCTTCGGCCCGGGCCTTCTCGGCCAATTCGCGCTGATGGTCGGCCTCGGCCTGAGCATCGAGCGCAGCGGTCGCTTCGGCATTGGCCTCGCGCCACAGGTAGATGGCCGCCCCGGTCGCGGCGAAGGCGAGGATCAGCGCCGCGGCAAGGGCAACCGCCAGGCGCTTGAAGCGCCGGCCGGTATTCGCCTCCTCTTCGGCGGCGATCAGCTTGCGCGCCTCCTCCTCCTCGCGGCGCTTGAGATCGGCTTCGGCGAACTGGCTGTCGCGAAGGAACTTCTGCGCGTCCTCGAAATTGTTGCCGTAGCGGTTGGCCCAGGCCGCCGTCGGCTTGGTGCGCTCCCACCAGTCGACGAGATTGTCGAGGTCGAGTCCGGTGAGCAGGCCGCCCGCACCTTGCTCGTAGCGCTCCGAACGCGACAGCAACTGGTGCCAGGCGTCGGCGGAATGCGCCTCCTCGCTCAGGCAGCGCGACAGCCGCCGCCACTGGCGGATGAGGCTCTCGTGCGAGATGTCGATGATGGTGTCGTCGAGCAGCGGCTCGGGCTCGCCCGGGGTGAAGAAATTGACCCCCGGCGCACGGAAGACCTCGACCACGGCAGTGACGCCGTCGCGGTTGCCGCCGGCGAGCTCGATCAGCTCGCCGAAGCGGGTCGGCCGCCGCACCGCGTCCGCGACGGTCTTGCCGGTCACCAGAGAGCGGAACACCGGGTCGATGGCGTCGGCGTAGTCCGTCGGCACCGAAGCGGCGATGTCGTCGGCATGGCGATCGAGGGCGCCGCCGAGACCGCCCGCCGCCTCGTAGTCGGCAAGAGTCAGGACGATGTCGGTCTCGTTCCGCGCCCGCGCCTTCTGCCACAAGAGGTTCAGCACATGCTGCATGAGCGGCAGCTGGTCGGCGCGACGTCCGAGCCGGCGCTGCTGGTCGTGGCCGCCGCCCGCCTCCCACGGCGCGAAGTCGGTCAGGTCGTTGAGGAGCTTGTTGACCAGCCCGTCCTCGATGCGGAAGCCGCAGACCTCGGCGGGGCCAACGATCGCCTGACGGCACTCCTCGCGGGTCATGCGCGGCGTGAGATAAAGGCCGCGGTTGATGACCTCCGGCAGGCCGTCGATCAGCGTGCAGGCGCCGAGATACTCGGAGCGCATGGTGATGGCGACGTAGATCGGCACGTCCTCGCGCGCCGCCGTCACCAGCAGCTTGACGAAGGCCTCGGCCTCCTCGCGACCGGAGTAGTCCTCGTAGCGGAACAGCTCCTCGAACTGGTCGGCGAGCACGATCAGATTGGCGCGCGGCGGCAGGTGGCCGCCGTTTGCCCATTCGATCAGCGAGCGCGGACCCCGGCGGAGGAACGCCGAGAGAATCTCGATCTCGGCCTCTTCCGGCTTGTCGATGCCCTGGATGCCGAGCAGCGCGATCGCCAGCGAGCGGATCGGATGGCCGCGCGGGCGGAGTTCGGCAATCCGCCAGGTCGAGCCGGCGGAGGCAAGGAAGCCGAGCTCGAGCGAATTGAGAAGCCCGGTGCGGACCAGGGACGACTTGCCGCTGCCCGACGTGCCGAGGACGGCGAGAAAACAGGTCCGGCCCAGCGTGTCGACCATCTCGTCGACGCAGCTCTCGCGGCCGAAGAACAGGTCGAATTCTTCCCGGCTGAAGGCACGGAGACCGGGATATGCGACGCGCCCCGTACCGAAGACGGAACTCATGTCGCCAGATCCAGCACCACGCTCTCGAGAATTTCCGCGGAAAGTCCGGTGCGGCAGTCGATCTCCTCGACCTCGGGCAGGGCGATACCGACCGGAGGCTTCTGCTGCGGCGGGCAGTTGAGCATGATGAACTCGCGGAGCGGCTTCTCACGCTCCCGCTTGAGCTTGTTGTAGAGCATGATCTGGTTGCGCACCCAGATTTGCGGAGCGCTGCCGTAGATCAGCACCACAGATTCGCATTCGCGCCAGTTGCGCTCGAAGTCCTGACGAACCTCCTCGGCGGTGCCGACCGGATGGGACAGGACCAGCGGCAGGCGCCGCAGCCGCGCCTTCTCGAACACCTCCTCGGCGATCGGCTGGTCGTCGGGATTGGCGTTGATGAAGATCGGGCCGTCGATGACCATGCCCTCGGCCGGCGGCGGCGCAGGCGGCTTCGGCGGCGGCGCGGTGGCGAGTTCGACGATCTTGGCCTTGAACGATTCGAGCCCCACGGCCTCGACCCGCTCACCGGCGAGATAGGCGCGGTGGGCCGGGTCGATGACGGTGTCGAGGACAAGGTCCGGCGACCGCCACTGCAGGATCGGCACGCCTGCCTCGGCGGCAAGGTCGCTCTGGGCGACGAGGTAGCCCTCCGGCAGGTCGCGCGGCCGGCGCGATGCGGTCGGGCCGAGCAGCTGGACGAAGAACTTCACCCGGCCGAGATCGGCCTGGACCGCCGCTTTGAAGTCGGCCCCACCCTGCGGGTACATGTCGAGCGGCAGGACCGGGATGTCGAACTGCGAGAGGTGGCTGAGCACCTGCTCGCGATAGTACTCGAGGTCCTCGGTGACCTGCGCGAGGAACACCGGCCGCGGCACGCCGTCGACGGAGACAGGCGCCGCCGGGACCGGAGCCGCCGCGGGCGGCGGCGGGGCATGACTTGGCGCCGGGGCGCTCGACACGGCGTGCATCGCGACCGGCGGGACGGCCGCGGCGGCCTGCGGCGCGGCGCGGTTGGCCATCTGCATCAGCTGGCCGCGGATCTGCTCGGCGAGGGTCTGGAGCCGCACGTAGTAGAGCGTCGCGTTCAGCCGTGGCGTCAGCGTCAGCGGAATGTCGGCCTCAGCCTGATCACGCTGCCAGAAGCTGATGCGGAAGTAGTCGTTGAGGGGATCGGGATAGCGGTCGCCTTCATCGAGCGGCAGGCGCTCGATGCCGAACAGCCGGCCGGGTTCGTCGGAAACGGCCGCGAAGGCGGCGAGCTCGTCGCGCGTCCACTGGCGGTTGACGTAGCTCGGCGAGCCGACGGCGACAAACACCGCGCTCTTGCGGACGCTGTCGAGGATCTCGTCGAGCGGGTGGTTTCCCTGCAGCCGGCGGGCGTCGAAGTAGATGTTGATGTCGTCGCCGCGGCCAAGCCGCTGCTTCAGGGCGATGCGGAGATTCTGCTGGAACTGCTGGACCCACGCGTCGCCGAGCGCATCCACCTCGTTATCCGCGTGGGCGTAGCTGATGAACACATCGTTTTCGAAACCATGCACGAAGGCCATGGCCAATCCCGAATGACACGACGCCCGGCACTCCGGAAATCTGTGCCTGAGCCTAACCGAAATCCCCGGCATGGCAAGGCTTTGCCAGCGATTCGCTTCGGCCCTGCGGCGACCGTGTGACCGCGGTCACACCCGACCCGCCACATCCGGTATAGCCCCTCGCCATCTCGCCCGGCAATTGCCCGGATCCCGGCACCAGCGCGCCATATCCCGGCCGGCTTCGTGCTATGGTCTGAGCCGGTCACGAGCCGTGCCAAGGTGGAGTCGAGCATGGAATTCAGCGTCACGATCGAGCCGACGCCGGACGTCACGATCTGGAAGGGGCCCGGCCCCGCCGATCCGGCCGCCAAGGGCGCGCCCATCGTGTTCGAAGCCGGCAAGGACGCCATCGTCTTCGGGCGCGAGACCACGTCGGACGTCGTGTTCGGGCCGGAGCACCGGGCGGTCGGCCGCAAGCACTGCCAGCTCCTCCGCCAACCCACCGGCGACTACAAGATCGAGATCTTCGGCGAGCGCGCGGTCGAGGTGAACGGCGCACCGGCGCGGACGGGCGAATCGGTCGCAGACGGCGCGAAGCTGCGTTTCGGCGGCGCCCAGGGTCCGACCGTCCTTGCCAGGATTGCCAAGGCTGGCGGCGGCGACGCCGATCTCGAACAGACCCTGATCCAGCCCAAGTTCGAGACCACCGGCCAGTCGATCAAGCGCATGCGCCGGATCCAGGCCGCGGTCGCGGCCGGTTTGGTCGTCGTCGCGGCCGGCGTCGCCGGCTACTTCGTCTTTTCGGAGCAGCGCTTCGCCTCGATGGGCGAGGTGGTCGCCGCCGTCTCCGCCGACGTCCAGAAGGAGATGGTCAACCAGGATTTCATCGACCAGCTCAAGGCCGCGGCCTATGCCGTGATTCAGCGCGACCGCCAGGGCCGCGAGGTGCTGCAGGGCACGGCCTGGCCGGTCGCGCCGGGCATCCTTGCCACCAATGCCCACGTCGCCAACCTGCTCAAGGGGAACGGCGGCGAGCTGATCGTGCGGCGGCCGGGGAGCGAGCCCGGCGGCGACGGCGACTTCAAGGTCATCGACGCCAGGATCCACGACGGCTACTCGCTGTTTTCGAAGTTCGATTCCGACACCAAGGCGTCAAGCTCGAGCTACGCCGCGCTCGGCAACGACGCCCGGCGGACCGGCTATGACGTCGCCATCCTGACCGTCGAGCGGCCGGACGAGCTCGGCCCGATCCTGCCGCGCGCGCCCGAATCCGAGGTCATCGCCCTCGATTCCGGCATGCCGCTCGCCTATGCCGGCTATCCGATCGGCGGCACCGCCGAGCAGGGCTCGGCCCAGCTCAAGCCGACGCCGACGGTGCAATACGGCCGGATCACCTCCGTGACCGATTTCTTCATGTTCGGCACCGACCCGCAGCACGCCTACCTGGTGCAGCACAGCCTGCCGACCTTCAAGGGCGCCTCGGGCAGCCCGATCATCAATGCCAAGGGCGAGGTCGTGGCGGTCCTCTCCGGTGGCCATGTCGTGGAAACGGCCGAGGGCATCGCCTCGAACGCGGTGATGCGCAATTTCGGCCAGCGCATCGACCTGCTGGCGCCACTGCTCGGCGAGAGCACGAGCTTCGACCTCGTCGACGAGGAGCAGCGCTGGACGCAAGTGGCGGAGCGCTTCAACAACCACCGCAACAACGTCATCGCCGACACCAAGCGCCACCTCAGCAGCAAGGTCGGCGGTGGTGAAGTCACCGACGTCGTCACCATCGAGGGCTCGCTCGACGGCAGCGACGTCAAGGACAACGGCTTCCAGCGCTTCATCGACCATGAGGTGCCGATCGAGAAGGACGGGCGCTACGCCTTCCTCGTCTACGGCAGCGAAGGCGCCCCGATTTCGCTGATCGCCTATCGCGGCGAGGGCGAAACGCCGGTCGCCGACGGCGGCGCGGCCTCGTTCGCCAGCGTCGACCTCGACGTCTTCGGCAAGAGCTCGGTCCGCGTCCGCGTCCTCGGCCTCGCCAAGAACCCCCCGAAGAAATACACGCTCTACGTCTTCCGGGCCGACGAGCCCGGCGGAAAACCCTCCGCGGCGCTCGACACGGGCGGCTGAACGATCAGACCGAGGCCTGCATACCCTCGAGCCGATCCCGCTCTTCGGCGAAGATCCCGCTGAGGAAGTCCATGACGACGCGCACGCGCGGCAGCTTGTGCATGTCGACGTGGACCGCCGCCCAGAGGTCGTAGCGGCTCACGGGCTCATCCCAGACGCGGCGAAGCGCGGGGTCGCGGTCGCCAACGAAGCAGTCGATCAGCCCCACGCCGGCCCCTGCGCGCACCAGCGACAGCATGTGGCGTTCCGCGTTTGCGCGAACCACAACCCGGCTACCGGGAAACAGCGCTTCGAGCGCTCGCGAGAACGAATTGTCGTCGCTGCGCGGCAAGCCGACGAGCGGCGGCATCGGGCCGAAGTCGCGATCGACTGCGACGTAGGCGGCCATCGCGGCCCTGCCGAGATGGCGGGCGACGGCGTAGGGTTCTTGCGGCCGGGCGGTTCGGATCGCGACGTCCGCCTCCCGCCGCTCGAGGCTGGCGGTCGCGACTGCGGAACTGAAGGTCAGCTCCAGCTCGGGATACCCGCCGAGCAGAGCGCCCACATGCGGGATGACGATCGCGTCGAACAGCGCGTCGAGGGCGGTGATCTGGACCGGACCAGCGACCCGCCCGTCGATTCCCTCGATCTCGTCGGCGAGGGATAGCGCGATCTGCTCCATCTTCTCGGCTCGGGCTACGGCAGCATGACCCGCCGCGGTGGGCAGGTAGCCATCTCCGGTCCGATCGTAGAGCCGAGCGCCGAGCGCGGTTTCCAGTGAGATGATGCGACGGCCGACGGTCGTCGGATCAACGCCCAGGGACTGCCCTGCAGCCGCGAGTGTCCGCTGACGCGCTACGGCAAGGACGAACCTCAGATCGTTCCAGTCCATTCCTGCAATATTGCAGGAATGGACTGCAATATCACTGCTTTTTTGCAGTCTTCGTCAGGAGCACTGTGGGCGGCCGCGGGGAATGCCAACGCTGCTCCCTCACTCAACCCGCCACGGAGACGATCGTGACAAGCGAACAACTGAAGGCCTTCATCACCACGTTCGAGGCGGCCGTGAACTCCGGACGCGACGCGGACGCGGACGCCCTGTTCACACCGCATTTCCTCGACCACGACCCCTGGCCCGGCCATACCCCTGACGTCGCCGGCTTCAAGGCGGGCCTGGCCGAGTTGCGTCAAGGCTTCCCCGACCTCAGCGCCTCGGTGCTTCGCACTGTCTCGGAAGGCGACTTCATCACGGTCCAGTTCCGCCTCAGCGGCACGCAGCTCGGTGAGTTCATGGGAGCACCGGCAAGCGGCAAGACCTTCAGCATCGCGGCGATCGACATAAACCGGATTTCCGACGGGCGAATCGCCGAGCACTGGGGCGTGATCGACGCAGCGGGGATGATGGAGCAACTCGGCGCCTGATCCTCGCGGTCAGGCCTGGCCGGCGGCTCGACCCGCCGCATCGCTCGCGGCCTCCAGTGCATCGGCCACCGCCACCAGGTCGATGTCGCGCCTGGCGACATCCTCCTCGGTCATCCGTGCGACGAGATCGGCGACGGTCGCCTGCGGGCCGTCCGCGGCCTTCCGGCCGAAGCCGAAGATGCCGGCCTTCGGCTTCGCGTCGGGCCACTCGTCCCGGGTCATCTCGGCGAGCATCTTGCCGAGGGCATAGACGTCCTCGCGGCCGAGCCAGCGTTCTTCGCTGCGGCCCTCCTTCTGCTCGCGCGGGGCATAGGACTCCGTCGCCAGGCCCACCGCGGTGTCGACGACGCCCTTGAGCCGGGCGAGGCCGAGGTCGATCAGCACCGGCTGGCGGCCGTTGCGGAGCACGACGTTGTCGGGCTTGAGGTCGCGGTGGGCGATGCCGCCGGCGTGAAGCCGGGCGACGGCGCGGGCGAGCGTCCCGGCAATGGCAAGGCGCCGGCCGAGATCGAGCGATCCCTCGCCGAGCGCGGCGCGGAGGGTCGGCCCGTCGACGAAGTCCTGGACCAGCGTGACCTCTCCGTCGGACCCGATGTGGATGTAGCGGGTGCGGGCGACGAAACGGCTCGAGTGCCGGGCGGCGGCCTGGACTTCGTTCCGCACCGTGTTGAGGGCGATCTTCATCACCTCCGGGCTCGCGTCGGCACGGCGGCGGAGCTTCTTGATCGCGACCTCCGACCCGGTGGCAAGGTCGACCGCCCTCTGGACCGCGCCGAAGCCACCGGCGCCAAGCGAGCCGAGAATGAGGAAGCGGGCATTGCCGTCGCTCTCGCGGACGCCGACGTGATCTTCCGGCGCGAGCTCGGCGATATGCTCGTCCTGCCAGAAGGTCAGCGCCGCGGCCCGCACCGCATCCGCCATGGCCGGCAGGTTGCGGATCTCGGCGCGTTGCAGCGCCTCGACCACGCAGCGCTCCGCCCGGTCGCGGCGGCCGAGGTCGGCCAGCGTGCCGGCCAGCACGATGCGGGCGTCGAACTCATGCCGGGGCAAATCGTCGTCGACGAACCGCTCGAGGGCGTTCTCGAGCGCATCGACCGCGTCCTCGGGGTCGGACTTCCTCAGCAGGTAGCCCTCGACGACGTTCTTCTCGCTGACCTCGAAGGACAGCGGGTCGGTCGCCATCCAGGTCTTCGCCTCGTCGAGCGCGGCCATCGCCTCGGTGTCGCGGCCGAGCGCGCCAAGGCTTCGTGCCTTGATCAGGCGGAGCACGAAGTTGTCGCGGCGAAAGCCCGCCGGCGTCGCCGCGATGACGTCGTCAATGCCATCGAGAGCAGCCTCGAAGTCGGCCATGCCGACCAGCGCTTCGCGCCGGTTGAGCGGCACGCGGGATCGCTCCCGCTCGCCGAGATGGGTGGCGAGACCCCGGCCCGGATCGAGCAGGCGGTCGATGACCCGGAGCGCCGCCTCATAGCGCCCGGTCTCGAGATTGAGGCGGCCGAATTCGGCGATCGACGCGGCCAGATCGGCACGGTCGCCGCTGGCGTCCGCCTCGACCAGGGCGCGGAGCAGCTCCAGCGCCGCCGAGGTCGTGTCGCCGCGCCAGACATGGATGCGGGCGATCTCACGGGAAATGCCCGACATCAACGCCGCGCCGCCTTCAGCCTCCGCGCGGTCCCGCGCCTTCTGCAATTCGAGCCGCGCTGCGCTCGGCAGGCCGGTGCGGTTGAGGACGATACCGCGGGCGGCGGCGTATCGCACGGCCGCCTCGCCCGGCAGACCCGCCAGGTCGGCGTTCTCCTCGATGAAGCGCATCAGCCCGTGCGGCTCCTCGATCGCGGCGACGCGCCGTTCGATCTCGGCCAGCCTCTCCTCGGCGGTCCCGGTCATTCTCGCCTCGTCTCCATGTCGCCTGGAATCTCCCGCGCCCGCTCAGGGTCGCACGATCGTGCGTGTCTCCACCACCTCGAGCCCCTTCATCTCCGGCGACGGCGACAGATCGAGCGTGCCCGTCGCCGCGGTGTCGATGGCGTGAAGATGCTCGGCCATGCGACCGCGGGAGAGGCGCAGCGACTCCTCGCGGATCGGTTTTCGCTGCCCCTCGATCGCGCCGATGGTCGGGTTGGTGTTGATCTCGAAGACGATCTCGCGGCCCTGGTAGGTCGCGTGGTCGGCGCGGCCATACTCGATCTCGGCGACGTCGAAGGCGGGGCGCACTGCCTCGGCGAGGGCGTTCGAGGCAAGGGCGTCGTACTCGGCCTGGAACATCTCGTCGGTGGCAAGGCCCCTGGTGCCGTCCGAGACCCGCCAATGGTCCTGCACGGCGATCGAATCGACCGAAAGGTTGTCGCCGATCCGGAACGTCCCCACCCGCCGCCAGGCGCCGGGCGCGATCGGTTCGGCGGTGAACTCGACGACCAGGAGGTCGCGGAGCGGCGTCCCCTTGCGGCGAAGCGCGAGCAACTGGCTGTCGAGCGCGGCCTGGTCCTGCAGGAGCACAAGCTCCACCCGCCGATGCTCCGTCTCCGACCGCACGAACACGGGGAAGCGCTGCGGCCGCGGCCGAAGATCGGCAGGATAGACGTTGAACGGATTGAACTTGCGGCGATAGAGCTTGCGCAGCAACTCGCGCCGGCCCATCACCCGCGCCGGATTGTTGAGACAGCGCATGCCTGCGGCTTTGAGCGTCCGGTATCGCTCCGCCGCGATTCGCGTCTCCCATGGCGCCAGCCGGTCGATGTCGGTGAAGATGTAGGTCGCCTGCGGCGTCTTTTCGGCCAGGAAGAAATCCTCGTAGGTCATGCTGCGGCATTCCGGCAGGCCCGGGAAAGCGCGATCGACCAGCGTCTTGACGCCGAACTCGTGGCCGCGGGTGGTCAGGAACACGATCATGTTATGACAGCTCGCTACAGCGTTGGCTTGGTCGGCCCGATCTGTATAATCTAGGCTGTGCCGGGGAGAAATTACCCGCATCGGGGCTTTGACTGCGAGGGACGCGCGATGAACGAGATCGACATCCGCCAGGCCAGGAACAGTTTGGTGCGCAGGGCGCTGCTGGGCTATCGCCGGGAGCGCTCCAGCCCTCAGCCCGCTCGCATCACGACCGCAAAGGTCGGCAACACCAAGTTTGCGGCCGAGCACCCCGATTCCGAGTGCCGCCGCTCGTCGTCCGCAAAGGTCGGAATCCTCAAGATCGAGGCAGCGGGCGTCGGCGCCGGCTAGCCGCAGTCAGAAACCAGAAGGAAACTATCCAATGGACCACACCGAACTCCGGCATGCGAAGCAGGCCCTCCTCCTCGGCAAGCCGCTCCTCGGCTACCGCCGCGCGGCGGGCGCAGCATATGAACCCACCGCCACGGCCAAGGTCGGCGCCATCAAGAACGGCCCCGCCGCTCAGTTGGTCCGGACCGCCGAGGCCAAGGTCGGGCTCAACAAGCCGCCGCCTCCGCTGCGGGCGGACCGCTAGTCGCGAGCCTGACCGGCTCCGGCTTTCAGGGTCGGGATAGGCCGAGCGCCTGCGGGGCGTGGCGTCGTTGGTGAGCGCTATGGCCGATGGCACTTCCCTGTTCCTGCCCGACGCGGCCCGGGCGGCGGAGTTCGACGCGCAAATCCGGCTGCGGCTTGCCGAGAGCCTCGTCTCTCTGGCCGATGCCCTGAGCGATGGCGCCATCAATGCCGATGCCGTGCGCGGTTCGGCCTCGGACGTCATGTTCGCCCCCGTCACACCCACGCTCTTTGCCCTCCATGCCGGCCTCGTCGAGGCGATCCTCGACGAGGATGTCGCGGCGGCGGAACGCATGCTGGCCGGATTTGCCCGTCCCGGCGGCTTCACGGCGCGCGGGACCAGCTTCTCCACCCTCGACGATACGAGCCTGGCAGCGCCCGGCCTCGCCACGGTCTACGCTCGGCTCGCCATCGATAGCGACACGCCCGGCGTCGCGCTCGCGCCGCTCGGCGACGACGAGATGCCGGCGGCGATCACGCGCGTTCGCGACGCGCTCGACCTGCTCGCAACCGCGGCCCCGGAGCTCGCGGCCGAGTTCGACGCGCTGGTCCGCCAGGTCGTGCTGGTTCGCTCGGCGCCGGAGAGCGAGAGCGATTTCGGGGGCGCCTCGAGTTTTCACCTGTGGGGCGCGATCTTCCTCAACGCCGACCGCCACCAGGGCCGTGTGGCGATGGCCGAGGGCCTCGTCCACGAAGCCGCGCATCTCCTTCTGTTCGGCGCCGCCGGCGGGGAGCGGCTGGTCGAGAACGACGAGGCGGATCGCTTCGCCTCGCCGCTTCGCGACGATCCCCGGCCGCTCGACGGCATCGCCCATGCCACCTTCGTCCTCGCCCGCATGGCCTACTGTGCCGGGCGGCTCGCGGCCTCGGACGCGCTCACGCCGGCCGAGCGCACGGAAGCAGCCGCGGCGCTTGCGCGCCATCGGGAACAGTATGCCGACGGGGCAAAGGTGCTCGCCGCCCACGCCCGCCCAACGCCCGCGGGCGCCGATATGCTCGACGCTGCCGCGCGCTATATGCTCGGCCAGGCCTGACCATCCAGGAACCGTCCCATGTGCCGGAACATCCGTCCCCTGTTCAATTTCGAGCCGCCCGCCAGCGAGGACGAGATCCGCGCCGCGGCGCTCCAGTTCGTCCGCAAGGTCAGCGGCTTCACCCGACCCTCGAAGGTGAACGAGCCGGCGTTCGACCTCGCGGTCGGCGAGGTCGCCGCCGCCGCCACCCGACTCATCACCTCGCTCGAGACCGTGGCGCCGCCCAAGAACCGCGAGGAAGAATCGGCCAAGGCCCGCGCCCGCGCGGCCGATCGCTACGCCCGGGCAGGCTGACCGGCCGGGCTACCAGCCGCCACCGCCGCCACCACCGCCGCCACCGCCGGAAAACCCGCCGCCGCCACCGCTGGAGAAACCGGAGGAGGACGACTTCGGGGCCGGTAGCGAACTCTGGAACGAGCCGGAGGCAGCGCTCACGGCCGAGGCCATCGAACCGCCAAAGCTCCTGCCGCTCCAGCCGCGATTGCCGTGCCAGGCGGGCTGATAGCTGCGGCCGAAGTCCTCGTCGGGTTTGGCCCGCGCGAAGGCCGACTGGAACGCCTCGGACCACGGCTGCTCCGCCTTGAGCGCGATGGCATAGGGCAGCAGCCGCTCGAACTGCGTCGAGTCAAGGTCAGGCGCACCGGCGAGATTGAGCCGGTTGGTTTCGGCGGTGCGGATGTAGAGCTCGAGCCCGTCGATCTTGTCCATCATCTCGCGCCCGGCGGCGGTCGGCGCCCGCAGCAGATAGTAGAACACGCCGTTTAGCAGCGCGAAGCCGGCCACGAGCAGGAAGGGAAAGCTGTTGTTGAGGAAGCCGCGGACCGCGGAGCGGCTGAAGTCGTCGGGTAAGGGCAGCGATCCCGTGGTCAGAGTCGAGAGGATCGTCACGCCGACATAGCCGACGACCGCGAGCTGGATGACGGCGAAGATGACGGACATGCCGCCGCGTGCCCCGAGGAGGCTCCGCACCATCGGCACCACGAACAGGCCGATGAAGAAGCCGACGACGGCGAGCGCCACGAGAATGAATATCTCGCCGCCGGACAGCCCGCCGAAGAGCAGCACCAGGGCGATGGCGAGGACGGTCAGGGCGACGCCGGCGGCGAAGTAGCCGAGATTGCGCCGGAAGAAGACATTCCGATTCTCCTTCTCGAGATTCTCCTTGAACTTGGCAAACGTGCTCGAGAGGCTCGCACCGTTCTTCTTGTCGATGACGACCGTGCCGTTCTTCCGGTTGACCCAGTCGAAGATGGCCTTCTCGCCGGCTGGCAGCTTGTCGGCCCCGGTCGGCTCCGGCTTGTCGGTGCGGGTGAGCACGATGTCGGAGGCGGAGTCGTTGAAGACCAGCAAGCCCTTGGTCGCAAGGGATACCGTCGCGGCCGTGAAATTGCGCCAGCCGCCCTCGCTCCAGCCCCAGTTGTCGATGTAACCGGCGAGCGCCGGCGACACGCCTTCGGGCGGGTAGAACAGGGGAATGATCGTCCCCTGGGGCGGATCGCGCCCGACCGCGTTCCAGGTGACCAGGTAGAACCCGAGAACGCCGAGGAAGCCGAGCAGACCGAGGACGAGACGCCGGTTGTCGAGGAACCAGTACCAGAAGGCCTGCCCCCCGCTCGGCGGCGCGAGCAGCCCGTCGGGAAGCTCGACCGCCACCGAAAGCCCCTCGCGCGGCGCCAGCCGTTTGGTGGTCTTCACCTCAAGGGTATTGTCGGCGAGAATTTCGCCGGTGAAATCCTGGCCGCGTTGCCCATAGGACCCGGTATAGGCGGTCCATCGCACCGGCGCCTTGCCCTCGGGCAGGGCAATCCGGGCGGTCGCCGCAAGAATCGGGAATGACCAGTCGTTGCCGGTCACATTCCAGAACAGCTCGGTGTGATCGGGCAGGAAACGGACTTGCCGGCCGGTGGTGTAGCGCAGCGTGTAGGTATAGGTGCCGGGCGACAGGTAGGTGTCGGCCGCGCCCATGTAGATGCGGATGCCGTCGCTGTTGGTTTCGGTGTGATACGGCTCCCGGACGCCGTCGCGCATCACCGAGACGATGTCGAAGGTGACGTTGTGCCGGGTGCCATCGTCGTCGACGAAGACCAGCGGAAAGTCGCGATAGATGCCGTGGCGGATCTCGATCCCCTGGGCGGTGACGGTAATCGTCTCGGTGACGTCGAGGACACCGTCGTCTTTGACGACGACCGCGGAATCGAACGAGAGAATCTCCTCGGCCGCCTGGACGGTTCCGCCGAGACAGGCGATGACGATCAAGGCCAGGAAGGCGCGAACGAGCATGGGCATCGACGTCAGCCTCCGAACGTAACCTGGGGGACGGCGCGGTCACGGTCCTCGATCTCGAAATAGTCGCGGAGCCGGAAGCCGAACAACTGGGCGATCAGGTTGCTCGGGAACGATTCGATCATGACGTTGAGGTTGCGCACCGCGCCGTTGTAGTAGCGCCGCG
>JAGRKZ010000209.1 GCA_020442065.1 Bauldia sp. | reverse complement strand
CCGCGCCCTGATAGGGCTCGATGAACGAGGGGTGGTTGTGGCTCTCCATCTTGAAGACGACCGCCTGGCCGTCGCCGATGTCGACGACACCGGCGTTCTCGCCGGGCCCCTGGATCACCCGCGGGCCGGTGGTGGGGAGCGTGCGTAGCCACTTCTTCGACGACTTGTACGAGCAGTGTTCGTTCCACATCGCCGAGAAGATGCCGAGCTCGGTCAGCGTCGGCTCGCGCCCGATCAGGGCCACCGCGCGTTGGTACTCGTCGGGCTTGAGGCCATGGGCGGCGACCAGTTCGGGAGTGATGCGCCCGGTCGTCTTTTGGCCGTCATCGCGACCCTTGTTGATTCCCTCTTCCGGGGCGTTCGGCAATTGATATGCTCCGTGGCTCGGTCGCGTATGTCGTGGAGGCAGGAATGCGTTCGGTGTCGGGGTTTGCGAAGGTCTCAGCAGTAGTCATCGGTATGGCGGTCGGCATGGCGTCCCTGCCGGCGGCGGCGGACGAGGCGTTCGACGCATTCTGGACGAAATTCGTAACGGCGCTCAACAACGACGATGTCGACACCGTCAAGTCGCTGATGAAGTTCCCGGTCAAGTACCAGGGAGAAGAGGTGGGCGGCGACTCGTTCCCCACGCTCTATGACAACTGGTTCAATTTCGATGCCCGGGAGTGCCTCGCCACCACCACGCCGGTCGAGGACGGGGTGGACTACTACGTCGCCTATTGCGACCTGATCTACGTCTTCGCCAACACCGAGAAGGGCTGGCGTTTCGACGGCGTCGACGCCAACGACTGAGGCGTCAGGCGCAGGCATCGCGGCCGTCGAGCCAGCGGCGGAGGTCGCGGCCGATCCGGTCGGCCGCCGGACCGCTGGCGAGCGGCCCGTAGACATTCACCCGCGGCTTGCCGTTGCCTTCGAGGATCTCGATCACCAGCACCGGCCGGCCGTCGGGTGTCGCCCGTGGCACCACCAGGATGCGCGGACCGCCGGTGGCGTTGGGCTCGGGCGAGTAGACGTATGGGCCGAACGTCGGGTCGCTGCCGGCAAACCAGCAGCGCTCCATGATGTTGCCGAGCCGCGTGGCCAACGCATAGACGGCGTCGGACGGCTGGGCGGAGGCGGGCGCCGCGGTGGCGAAGAGGCCGGCGGCGAAGAGGGCGGGCGTGGCGCGGAGCCAGTGGCGGCGATCACTTTGCGGCAACGGCTTCTCGCCTTTCGCGCACGATGAAGAAGATGTTGCGGGAGTAGATGACGAGGCCGAGCGCCTGCCCGGCGATGAACACCGGGTCTTGCCGATAGATGGCGTAGATCAGCAGAACCAGCCCGCCGCCGATCGAAAAGAACCAGAACGCCGTCGGGATGATGCTTTTCCTCGCCCGCTCGCTGGCGATCCACTGCACCACGAAGCGCATGAAGAAGAAGCCCTGGCCGAGGAAGCCGATCACCAGCCAGATCGTGGCCTTGTCGATCATTCCGTGTTCTCCACCCTGAAGGGATTGCGACGGCGGCGGCGGAGGATCCACCAGACGCCGAAAAGGTCCGGAATGCCCACCGCCAGGCGGTCGAACACGCCGTAGTGCGAGGCGCCGTGGTGGCGTTCCCGGTCGACCACGTCGACATGGGCGATCTTCCATCCGTCGCCGAGGAACAGCGCCGGCAGGTAGCGGTGCATGCCCTGGAAATAGGGCAGCCGGACGAAGGGCTCGCGACGGAACGCCTTGAGGCCGCAACCGGTGTCGCGGGTGTCGTCCTTGAGCAGTGCGCGGCGAAGATTGTTGGCGAGCTTCGAGCCGAGGCGCTTGGAGGTCGTGGCCTTGCGGCCGAGGCGTTGGCCGGCGACCAGACCGACGGTCGGATCGTCGAGGGCGGCGAGCATGGCCGGGATGAACCGGGGGTCGTTCTGCCCGTCGCCGTCGAGGGTCACCACCAGCGCCCCGCGGGCGGCGACGACGCCCGACATCACCGCCGCGCTCTGCCCGAGCGAGCGGCGGTGGGCGAGGCGGCGAACGGCGATGCCCTTTGCCGCGAGGGTCTCGATCACTGCCGGCGTCGCGTCGGTGCTGGCGTCGTCGACGATGACGATCTCGTGCGGCACGTCGGCGAGGCTCTCGGCGATCTCCGGCACCAGGGTGGCGAGGTTCTCCGCCTCGTTGTGGGCGGGAATCACCACCGAGACCTCGGGCGTGGTTGCGCCCGCTTCGCCGGTGCCGTCGCCGCTGCTCGTCGCTTCGTTCATTCTACTGTCCTCTGGCCGCTGCAGGCGGCAACGTACCCGATCGAGCCATTGGCCGCGCGCGCTTCGGCAAGGCGCCACGAGAACACGGCGCCCAGGAAGCGAGCGAGGTCGATGTCTCGCCATCCGCCGCGGACTTCGCTGACCGTATAGCCCTGATCTTCCAGCTTCCGGGCGACGCCGCGCTGCGTTGCCATTACCACGCAATAGCCGCCGGCGAGGGCATCGGTGATGTTTTCCACCTCGACGAAGGGGTCCGCCGTGCCGGCCGCAAGGCGGGTCTCCGATGCGGTGTGGACGTCGCCGACGAAGGCGGCCCGGTCTGCCGCCGCGTCCGAGGCCTCCAGCGCCGCGGCGAACGGCACGCCGCGGTCGGGCAGCACCACCGGCGCCATGGCGAGTGCCCCCAGGCCGAAGGCGAGGACCGGTGTTGCGCCGAGAAGATGGGGCGCGAGCTGCGGCGCGCGCCAGCCGGTCGCCGCGAACGCGACCCACATCGCAACCCCAAAACCGACGAGCGCGATGGCAAGGCCGCCGCCGACCTGGAGCAGGACGAGGACCTCGGGCACCGCAAGGATCAGGCCGAGGGCCACCGCGGGAAGGAGAAGCCAGCGGCAGGCGGCCGACACCCGCGGCAGGCCGGGACCGTCGAGCGCGCCGATGCCGGCCGCGAGCAACGCAGAAAAGGCCGGCATCACCGGCAAGAGGTAGCGCGGGTCGATCGCGTCGCTGAAGGCGAAGACCACGACGACCACTGCACACCACACCGCAAGCAGCCGGGCCGGGGAGGGCCACGCCAGCGGCGACGGCGGCGGGCGTTTCTCCAGCCCGAGCCCGATGAGCAGGAGCGGCCAGGCAAGGAACGAGAAGATACCGGCGAGCAGGTAGCCGGGCAGGGCGACCAGCACCCACCATGCGCCCTTGGCGGCGTTGCCGGTGATCTGGTCGCCGAAGAACTGGGCGGCGAAGGCTTCGGGATAGCTCACCGCGGCGTAGACGTACCACGCTGCCACCAGCGCGCCTGCGGCGAGGATCGGCAGCGGCCGGAGCACGGCCGAGAGCTTCCGCCGGTCGAGGGCCACGAGATAGGCAAGGAGGCTCGCCACCAGCACGATCGGCAGCATGCCCTTGGCGAGAACGGCACAGGCCATGCCGAGCCAGGCCACCCACGCCCAGCCGCGGGCAGGCGACTCCTGCCGTGCCGCGAGGATGCGGACGAAGCCGAACGCGGCGAGCGTCACGAAAAAGGTGAGCGGGATGTCGGGAATGGCGTTGATCGCGGCGCGGAGGAACACCGGATTGGCCGCGATCATGATCTCGGCGAGGAGCGCTGCGCCTAGCGGCGCCCCGAGGCCGCGGGCGATGCCGTAGGTGAGGAGGAGGATGCCACTCGCCGCGATCACCCAGAACAGGCGGAAGCCGGGCACGCCGATCCCCAGCAGTTCGAACCCGGCCGCGCTGAACCAGTAGGGGATCACCGGCTTCTTGAGCCGGATCTCGCCTTGCGGGGTTCGGGGGATGAGCCAGTCGCCGGTCTCGACCATACGCGCCCCGCCATAGGCATAGTGGCGCTCGTCGGGATAGTGGAGGATCATGTCAGCGCCGATCGGCATCATCACGGCGAAGTAGATCGCCGCAAGGACCGCCGGCAGGAGGCGCAAGAGCGGCCGGGATGACGCAGCAGGCAGCGCCGTGCCGCTCCCACCCGCGGCGGGATCCGACGCTGTGGAGAAGGAGGCGGTGACGGCGTTGGAGCCTGCCATGCGGACCGGAAGCCTGACCCTGTCGGTTCGGGCCCCTGCTTTAGCCCGTCGCCGCTCCGCTTGGAAAGCGTTAGGTGGGGGTTCGCCGCCCGCCGCCAAAGGTCGCACGGCGGCCGCTGCCCTCATGCTTTGGCAACCTTGGCGGTGCTACTCTGCGACGATGGTGTGGACTGCTATCATGCACGTCATACGGGAGCTCCGGCGGCCGGCCGCCCTTGGCCGCTCCGTCGCGGGGGGGATGCTCGCGCTCGCGCTGGCGTTGGGCGGCTCCGTGGCCTCTCCCGCTCCGGTCGGGGAGATACCGCCGGCGCTGCCGGTGGCGGCGACGCCGTATTATGTCGCCGCCGCGGGCGAAGCGCGGGGGCCGCTGTCGCTGGAGGTGATCCTTTCCGAGATCGAGAGCGGCAGGCTCTCGGCCTGGACTCTGGTCTGGAAACCGGGCCTCTCGGGCTGGATCCGGGCCGGCGACCTGCCCGAGCTGGGCGAGGCGCTGGCCGCGGCCGTGCCTAAGCCACCGCCTCCGCCGCCGCAACCACCGGAACCGCCGCCCACCGACCTGCCCGCGGAGATCGCGTATTTCGTCGCCGACGAGGGGGTCGTCCGGGGTCCGCTCAGCGCTGCCGAGATCGGCGAGGAGATCGCTGCCGGGCGGATCACCACCGGGACACTCGTTTGGCAGTCCGGCGTGGAGGCCTGGCGCCTGGCGGGCGAGGTTCCCGCCTTCCGCGACAGTTTCCAGCGCCTGCCGCCCGATCTGCCGGCCGCCGACACGATGCGGCAGTTGATGATCGGCACCTGGGAGTTCGTCACCGAGTTCGGTGACGACATGGGCGCCCGAACGAGGCTCGAGTACCGCGCGGACATGACGTTCTCGGGCATCGTCACGGTGCTGGTCGCGGGCGCCGACCCCATGACCCACCCGGTCGCCGGTGAATGGTCGGTCGCCGACGCGGCTGCCGATCGCTTCGCGCTGACATTGATCCCCGCCGACGGTCCGCCGGGAACGGTGCAACTCCGCGTGGTCGATCGCGATACGCTGGTCAACGAGACCGACGGCGGCAGCGCCCGTCGCGTGATCGCGAATCCTGGATAAGTCCAACGGAGGGTTCCGCCGTGCCGGTCGAACGCATCAATCCCGAGGGCATACATCGCAATTCCGCATATTCGCAGATGGTCATCCTGCCCGCGGGTGTGCGGACCGCCATCATCGGCGGGCAGAACGCGGTGGACAAAGACGGCAACGTCGTCGGCAAGGGCGATATCGCCCGGCAGACCGAGCAAGCGCTCAGGAATCTGGTCACTTGTCTCGCGGCAGTCGATGCCGGTGTCGAGGACCTCGTTCAGGTGCGGATCTACATCCTCGCCGGGCAGGACCTGAAGCCCGCGTTTGGCGCATGGATGGAGGTGTGGGGCCAGCGTTTGAATCCGCCGGCCGTCACCGGCGTCTTCGTCGCCGGCCTCGCCCATCCCGACTACCTGATCGAGATCGAGGCGACTGCGGCGCTGCCGGGCTAGCCCGGCTCGTCGTCAGGCGGCGACACCCACCGCGCCGAGCAGCCCTTCGAACAGCCGGCGTCCGTCGCTGCCGCCCTGTTCCGGCTCGATCAGGTCCTCGGGGTGCGGCATCATGCCGAGCACGTTCCGACCGGCGCTGAGCACGCCCGCGATGCTCTCGACCGACCCGTTGAGGTTGGTGTCCTCGCCGATCCGGCCCGTCGCGTCAGTGTAGCGGAACGCGATGCGGTCCTCGCCCTTGAGCCTGGCAAGGGTCTCGCCGTCGACGCGGTAGTTGCCGTCGCCATGGGCGACGGGGCAACCGATCACCTCGCCCTTCTCGTACAGGCGGGTGAAGGCGGACCGGGTCGTCTCGACCCGAAGATGCGCCTCCCGGCAGATGAAGCGGAGGCTCGCGTTCCGCATCAGGACGCCGGGCAGGATGCCGGCCTCGCAGAGGATCTGGAAGCCGTTGCAGATGCCGAGAACCGGGACGCCGCTCGCGGCCCGTTCCGCAACCGTCCGGATCACCGGCGAGCGCGCGGCGATGG
>JAGRKZ010000208.1 GCA_020442065.1 Bauldia sp. | reverse complement strand
TTGTTGATCTTGTGGCTGCCGGTGTGGTTCAGCTCGTCGCGCTTGAAGTAGACCTTTGCGCCGCCGAGATGCTCGGTCAGGCGCGCGGCGAAATAGAGCGGACTGGGACGACCGGCATAGTGGGTGTTAAGGCCGTCGAGCTCGGCCTGAAAGGCCGGGTCCTTCTTGGCCACCTCGTAGGCTTCGCCAAGTTCGAGGATGAGCGGCATCAGCGTCTCGGCGACGAAGCGGCCGCCATAGATGCCGAAGAAGCCGCGTTCGTCGGGACCGGCCCGGTAGGTGTTTGGCTGTATCGTCATGGGCCGCGATTTGGCATGAAACCGAGACGGAGTCCAACGCGACCTAAGCGCCTTCCGCCGCCGCGCGCGCTGCCGCCACGAATGCGGCGATCCGCGCCGGGTCCTTGATGCCCGGGGCGCTCTCGACGCCGGAGGAGACATCGAGACCCGGTGGCCGCGCAATCCGGACCGCTTCGGCGACGTTGTCGGGATCAAGGCCACCGGAGAGCATCCACGGCATGCCCGGATCGAAGCCTTCGAGGATCGTCCAGTCGAAGGCGACGGCGTTGCCCCCCGGCCGGGTGGCACCCTTCGGCGGTTTGGCGTCGAGGAGCAGGCGATCGGCGAAACCCCGGTAGGTGTCGGCCTGCGCAAGGTCAGCCGGCTCGCGGATACCGATCGCCTTCATCGCCGGCAGACCGAAGCGCCGCTTGAGCGCCGCCACCTGATCCGGCGGCTCGCCGCCGTGAAGCTGCAGCCAATCCGGCCGCACCGCCGCCACGATCTCGGCGAGCCCCGCCTCGTCCATGTCGACCGTCAGCACCGTCACCGCGGCGCGGCCCCGCGCTCGCTCGGCGAGTGGGGCAGCGGCCGCCGGGACCACAAAGCGCGGACTCGGCGGAAAGAACACGAGGCCGATCATGTCGGCGCCGGCATCCAGCGCGGCGTCGATCGTCTCCGGTGTCGATAGCCCGCAGATCTTGACGATGAGGCTCATGGCGGCGGGGTGTGGCATGAACCCCGCCACGACGCAACGCGCGAGGTCCGGCGGGTTGACCCTGCCCCGCCGCCTCCGTAGCGTCGTCGCCTGCCTCGAAAGAACGTCCCCGAAAAGGAATCCCGCCCATGGAACTTCGCCCGCTCGGCACGTCCGGCCTCAGGCTTTCGCTGATCGGCCTCGGCTGCAACAATTTCGGCGGCCGCATCGATCTCGAGGCGACCCGCAAGGCGATCGACGCCACGCTTGCGGCGGGCGTCAACCATCTCGACACCGCCGACATCTATGGCGGCGGCGGCAAGTCCGAGGACCTCATCGGCCAGTGTCTCGGCGCGCGCCGCAAGGACGTGGTGCTGGCGACCAAATACGGGAAGCCGATGGCCGACAATCCCTCGACCACCCGGGGCCAGCGCGCCTACGTGCTGTCGGCGGTCGAAGCGAGCCTCCGGCGCCTCCGCACGGACTGGATCGACCTCCTCTACATGCACGAGCCCGACCCCGCGACGCCGATCGAGGAGACCCTCCGCGCCGTCGAGGAACTGGTCGCTGCGGGCAAGGTGCGGTTCCTCGCCGGCTCCAATTTCTCCGCGGGCGAGATCGGCGACGCGGTTGATGCCGCCAAGCGCCTCGGCGTCACCGGCTTTGTCGCCACCCAGGACGAATACAGCCTGCTCGCACGCGGCATCGAGGACGCACTGCTGCCGGTGCTCGAGACCCATCGCCTCGGCCTCGTCCCCTATTTCCCGCTCGCCAGCGGCGCCCTCTCCGGCAAGTACCGCAAGGGCAAGCCGATGCCGGAGGGGGCGCGGCTTACCGGCTCGGCCAACTACACCGAGCGCTACTTCTCCGGCACCAAGGCCGATCTGGTGGAGGCGCTCATCGCCTTCGCCGGACAGCGCGGCCATACCCTGCTCGAACTGGCGCTGTCGTGGCTCGCGGCCCGGCCGCAGGTGGTCTCGATCATCACCGGTGCGACCAGGCCGGAGCAGATCGAGGCCAACGTCCGCGCCGTGGGCTGGAAGCTGAACGCCGAGGAGATGGCGGAGATCGACCGGATCACCCGGCCGGCTTGAGGTACGTGACCGGGGATTGCGGGTGCCATGATCCTCCCGGGACAACGCTCGCGGGCTGGCCGGGCAAGCGGCATGGAGACCAGGCCCGGCGGAGCACTGCCGTTCGAAGCACCGGATGAGATCCGCACGGCGATCGCCGGTATCGGCCGCACAGAGGACGTGCGGTTCTCGCCCGACACGCGAAGGATTCTCATCGCTGGCTTCGCGACGTCGAAGCTTCTCGTCCTCGACGTCGCGGTGGTCGCAAGGCGGGCTGCTCCCCACATCCGGATCGACACTGCGACCGAGATCAATTCGCCCGACCTCCAGGAGCCCCATGGGGTCGACTTCGCCGGCCCCGACCATGTGATCACGGCGAACCGCAGCGGCACCGTCCAGCTGTTCCGGCTACCCGCCGGCGGCCGCCGCGGCCTCCGCCGCGTCACCCTCGCCGCCGAGCGGCTGGGGCGGAGCGGCGGTTTCGAGCATGTCGAGACACCCGGCTCGGTCGCAGTGGTCCCTGTCGACGGCCGGCGATACCGGGTCCTCGTCTGCAACAACTTCGTCCATCACGTCACCCGCCACCGGCTCGTGCTCGGCAAGCGTCCGGCGATCCGCAAGAGCTCCGTCTTCCTCCGGTCACGGCTGAAGGTTCCGGACGGAATCGCCGTCAGCCCGTCGCGCCGCTGGATCGCGGTGAGCAGCCACTTCACCAACAGCGTCATGATCTACCGAGCCGGCCGGGCGCTGCGCCCGGACACCGAACCGGCGGGGGAGTTGATCGAGGCGGGCTTTCCGCACGGCGTTCGCTTCACCGCCGATGGCCGGTTCGTGCTGGTCGCGGATGCAGGCGGCCCGGTGGTGCGGGTCTATGCGGCCGGGGGCAAAGACTGGAGCGGCCTGCGCCGCCCGGCCCACACCGCGCGGGTGCTGGACGAAGACTTGTTCCAGCGCGGCCGCCACAATCGCGAGGAAGGCGGCCCGAAGGGCATCGATGTCGACGCGGGGAGCCGGGTGCTCGCCGTCACCTGCGAGGAGCAGACGCTGGCCTTCTTCGACCTGAGGGCAATTCTCGACGCGACGCCGGCCTAGCCGGTCCGGCTCAGGCCTCGGCGCCGATGGCGTGGAGGCGCGGGCCTTCCTTGTTGAGCCAGGCGCGGGCGGCCGTCGTCTCCGGGCACACCGATTCGACCAGGTGCCAGAACCGCGGGCTGTGATTCATCTCGTGGAGATGCGCCACCTCATGCGCGGCGAGATAGTCGAGCACGAAGGGCGGGGCGAGGATCAGCCGCCACGAGAACGAGAGGTGCCCCGTCGCGGTGCATGAGCCCCAGCGGCTCGCCTGGTCGCGGAGACGGATCGCGGTGACCCGCACGCCGAGCATCATGGCGTGGCGGAAGGCGGCACGCTCGAGGTCGCGCTTGGCCTCGCGCTTGAGGAAGTCGATGACGCGGCGTCGGAGATGCTCGGGGCGGCCCGGCACCAGCAGCACCGGCGAGCCGTCACTGCCCGCCGCCACCGTCACCGTGCCGCGCCCGGCGCCGGTGTGGCGGATGCGATGATCGACGCCACGGAGCGGCACCGTCTCCCCATCGGCGATCGGCCGCGCCGGCGGCAGCTTGCCCATCTGGTTCACCAGCCAGCCGGCGTGACGGTCGAGGAAGGCCCGGGCCTCGGCGAGCGAGCCGCGCGCCGGCATGGTCAGCACCGGCGCCGCCTTGGCATTGCCGACGCGCAGCGTGTAGTTCCGCGCGCGCGGATGGCGGCGGAGCGCGATGGCGACGCTACCGCGTTCCGTCGCGAGCTCGAAATGCGTCGCGCGGGGCGGTGCCGGAGGCTTGCGTTCGAAAAAGACCATGCGGAGGTCAGCGCGCGGTGAAACGAATCATCTTGCCGATGATTGTCCCCGATTTGGGCGGAAGCGGGAATCCCGCGCGGGGCATCGTCGCGCCGCGCGAATCAAAACGGCGGAGCTTCTGGCTCCGCCGTCGACTTCACGTTCGTCGCAGAACGATCAGAGGTCGATCGTCTTGTCGCCTTCGTCCGTCCGCGGCGCGCGACGATCGCGCATGAAGCGGTCGAACTCCTCCTGGTCGCGGGCGCGACGGAGGTTCTGCATGAACGTCTCGAACTCGTGACGCTCCTGCTCCAGGCGGCGACGCTCTTCCTCGAGGCGCTTCAGCTCGCGCTCGCGGTACTCGTCGAAGGCCACGTTGCCGCTGCGGGTGAAGCCCCGCGAGCCGCATCCCCGCGACCGCTCGCGGAAGTCGCTCCGGAACTCCTGCTTCATGCCCTCGAAGTGACGGCGCAGGTCCGGCACCCGATGGCCCCAGACGATGTAGGCAAGCATCAGCAGGCCGAGCGGCCAGAACACGATGAAGCCAATCACCATCAGGGCGATGGTAAGCGGCGTCCAGGCGGGACGCATGGCGTAGGCGTTGACCACTTTAGTCTCCCTCGTCAGTGACGAGGTTGGACGTGGTGATCACCGCCGCGTGATTCAAGGAAAATCGGACACCCATTCTCGGGGCCGCAACCGGGCGGCTCCCGGCGTCAGTGCGCCGTCCGGTTCCGTGCGGTCGTCGTCCGTTTGCGGGTGCCGCGCCGTGACCCGGCGGCTGCCCGCGCTGGAGCGGTGGTCTTGGCCGGCGGAGGCGGCGGCATCGCCTCGACCCTTGCCGCGTGGCCATTGGTCTTGACGGCGCTACCCTTGCCGTTGTGCGTCCCGGCCGCACCGGGATCGAACGTCATGATGAAATCGTGGATGCGCGGTGCGATCTCGGCACGGAAGCGCGAACCGTTGAACACGCCGTAGTGCCCGACCTTCGGCTGGAGGTAGTGGGCGCGCCGCGCCGCAGGGATGCCGGTGCAGATGTCGTGCGCCGCGGCGGTTTGGCCGACACCCGAGATATCGTCGTTCTCGCCCTCGACCGTGAGCATGGCGACGTTACGGATCGCGGCGGGATCGACGCGCTCGCCGCGATGCATCATGACGCCGTCGGGCAAGGCGTGGCGGATGAACACGGTGTCGACGGTCTGGAGATAGAATTCCGCCGTGAGATCCATCACCGCGAGGTACTCGTCATAGAACTCGCGATGCTTCTCGGCCGAGTCGCCGTCGCCCTCGATGAGGTGGCGGAAGAGATCGCGATGCGCCTGCACATGGCGATCGAGATTCATGCTGAGGAACCCCGAGATCTGGAGGAAGCCGGGATAAACCTCGCGCATGAACCCGGGATGCGGGAACGGCACCGGCATGATCACGTTGCGCCGGAACCACTCAAGATCGTGGTTATTGGCGAGCGTATTGACCGCGGTCGGATTGCGGCGCGTGTCGATCGGTCCGCCCATCAGCGTCATCGTCGCCGGGACGTGCCGGTCGCCGCGCGCGTCCATCACCGCGGCCGCCGCAAGCACCGGCACCGAGGGCTGGCACACCGCCATGACGTGCGTTCCCTCGCCGAGGAAATGCAGCATCGAGATCAGGTAATCGATGTAGTCGTCGAGGTCGAACCGGCCATCGGAAAGCGGCACCATCCGCGCGTCGGTCCAGTCGGTGATGTAGGTGTCGTGGTCGGGCAGCATCGTCTCCACGGTGCCCCGCAGCAACGTCGCGTAGTGACCAGACATCGGCGCGACGATCAGCAGCTTGGGCTGCGGCCGCCCATTGCCGCGTCCAGACTTCTGGAAATGGAGCAGCCGGCAGAACGGCCGCTCCCACACCGCGCGTTGGTCAACCGGCACCCTGACGCCATGGACCGTGGTCGATTCGATCTCGAACCCAGGCTTGCCGTAGCGGCGGGTGGTGCGCTCGAAGAGCTCTGCCGCCGCCGCCACACTCCGCCCAAAGTGCGTATGCGAAAGCGGGTTGAGCGGGTTCTTGAAGTAGAGCCGGGCCGCATCCGCCGCCGCCCGGATCGGGCCAAGAGCGGCATGGTTCAATTCATAGAGCTGGTAGTACAATACCCTACCCTCGTCCTGCGGCCGCAATCGATCGGCGCGGTCTTTTTTGCATTGCAAAAAGGATATGGCGGTCCTAGCCGTCAAAGCAAGGACAAGTTTAGCATCGTGCCGAGACCGATGGTCGGCCCGACAACCGCCCACGCACCGCATTTGAAGCGATGAACGAGACAAGGATCGACGATCGCGGACCGACGGGACCGCCGCCGCAGAGCGATTTTGCTGCGCGGAGCCTCCGCCTCGAAACGCTGATCAGATTGCGCTGGCTCGCCGTCGCGGGACAATCCGTCGCGGTCGCAGCCGTCTATTTCGGCCTCGGCTTCCCTTTGCCCCTGGTCTGGTGCATCGGGCTCATCGCGCTGTCGGCCGCACTCAATATCGGGCTCGGCGTCATCTTCCCGGCGAGCCTCCGGCTCGGCGCCCGTCCGGCCCTCCTCCTCCTCTCCTACGATGCCCTGCAACTCGGCGCCCTGCTCTTCGTCACCGGCGGCCTCGGCAACCCCTTCGCCATCCTCCTGCTCGTGCCGGTGATCGTTTCGGCGACGACGCTCGCGCCGCGGCCGACGATGCTTCTCGGCGCGCTGGTCGTAGTGGTGGCGACGGTGCTTGCGTTCGCCCACCTGCCGCTGCCGTGGCATCCCGGCGAGACGCTGTCGCTGCCCTGGATCTATACGGTCGGGGTCTGGGTGGCGCTGGTCTCGACCTGCGCCTTCACCGGCACCTATGCATTCCGCGTGGCCGAGGAGGCCCGACAGCTCGCCCGCGCCCTCAACGCCACCGAGATGGTGCTCGCCCGCGAGCAGCATCTGTCGGCTCTCGACGGCCTTGCCGCCGCCGCCGCACATGAGCTCGGAACCCCCCTTGCCACCATCGCTCTCGTCGCCCGCGAACTCGAGCGCGAAATGGCGCCGGACGATCCGCGCGGCGAAGACATCGCCCTCCTCAACAGCCAGGCGCAGCGCTGCCGCGATATCCTCGCCAAGTTGACCTCGCTGTCGGGCGAGCTCGATCAGGCCATCGCCCATCGCCCCGTCACCCACCTCATCGAGGAGGTGGTCGAGCCCTACCGCGCCTTTGGCACGGAGATCGTCGTGCTGGCGCCCGAGGCAAACGGGGCAGAGCCGATCGGTCGGCGCAATCCGGCGATCATCCAGGCGCTCGCCAATCTGGTCGAGAATGCCGTCGATTTCGCCGACACCCGGGTGGAAGTCGGCATCGCCTGGGACGCCCGGGAGGTGGCAGTGACGGTCTCCGACGATGGTCGGGGCTTCTCTCCAGCAATTCTGTCACGGATCGGCGAGCCCTACGTCACCACCCGCGGTCCGGCCGGAGACGACCGCGCCCACCATGAGGCCGGCGGTCTCGGTCTGGGCCTGTTCATCGCCAAGACACTGCTCGAACGCACCGGAGCCCGGCTCACTTTCCGCAACAACGAGCCGCCGAAGCGGGGGGCGATGGTTCGAGTGGCGTGGCCGCGGGTCCTGATGGAAGTGCCGGCGAAGGGTGAGCGGCCGCCAACGGCCGCCGGGGCTGCGTGACGAACCGCTTGCGAGGTACGTGAAACCCCGTATAACCCTTCCGCGACGATGGGAGGATACCTATTTCCCCATAGGTGGAAATGTATTCGAATGAACGAAACCGACAGCTACGAAGCACAAGACATGTCGCTCCTCATCGTCGACGATGACAAACCCTTCCTGCAGCGCCTCGCACGGGCGATGGAGACCCGCGGTTACACCGTGGATACCGCCGACACCGTGGCCGAGGGCATCCGCAAGGTCGAAACCGCTCCTCCGGCTTTCGCGGTGGTCGACATGCGTCTCGAAGACGGCAACGGACTCGAGGTCATAGACCTCATCCGTCGGCGTCGTCCCGAATCGCGCATGATCGTCCTGACCGGCTACGGCAACATCGCGACCGCCGTCACCGCCGTGAAACTTGGCGCCATCGACTATCTCGCCAAGCCGGCGGACGCTGACGACGTCCACCACGCCCTCACCCGCGACCCGGAAGTGAAGGCGACACCGCCGGAAAACCCGATGTCGGCCGATCGCGTCCGCTGGGAACATATCCAGCGCGTCTATGAACTCTGCGACCGCAATGTCTCGGAGACCGCGCGCCGGCTCAACATGCACCGCCGCACGCTCCAGCGCATTCTCGCCAAGCGCGCGCCGCGCTGAGCATCCTCCCGTCATCGGGTTTGCCCGTGCAGCGTCGTCCGGCTATATCGGCCCCGGTTCAGGCGCGGGGGTGGTGACAGATGACGGACATGGGTCTGGTGGTGGTCGGCGCCGCCGGCAAGATGGGCCGGACGCTGATTCGCGTCGTCGATGCGACGCCGGGCATGAAGCTGGTGGCGGCGGTCGAACGGAGCGGCGCCGATGAGATCGGCAAGGATTCGGGGCTGCTCGCCGGACTCTCGCCAAACGGTATTCCGGTCACCGACGATGTGGTGGAGGCCTTCGCCAAGGCCGACGGTGTTCTCGACTTCACCGTGCCGGCGGCGAGCCTCGCGTTTGCGGAGCTGTCGGCCCAGGCCCGCATCGTTCATGTCATGGGCACTACCGGGATGTCGGCGGCGGATGACGCGAAAGTCGCCGCCGCGGCTCGTCACGCCGTCATCGTCAAGTCCGGCAACATGAGCCTCGGCGTCAACCTGCTCGCCGTACTCGTACGCCAGGCGGCAAAAGCGCTCGACGCCGATTTCGACATCGAGATCGTCGAGATGCACCACCGCCACAAGGTGGACGCACCGTCGGGCACCGCCCTCTTGCTCGGGCGCGCCGCGGCGGAAGGGCGGGACATCGACCTCGATGCGCATTCCGTTCGCGTCCGCGACGGCCATACCGGCCCGCGGAAGCGCGGCGACATCGGATTTGCCACGCTCCGCGGCGGCTCGGTGGTGGGCGAGCACAGCGTCATCTTCGCCGGCGAGGGCGAAGTCATCGAACTCACCCACAAGGCGACCGACCGCGTCCTGTTCGCGCGCGGCGCGGTCAGGGCCGCCCTCTGGGGCCGTGACAAGAAGCCGGGCCTCTATTCGATGGCCGACGTCCTCGGCCTCAGCGAAGGAACGAAGTAATGGATCGCATGATGGTGCTCGTCCGCCACGGGCAGAGCGAGTGGAACCTCAAGAACCTGTTCACCGGCTGGCGCGACGTCGGACTGAGCGAGCAGGGTGTGTCCGAGGCGCGGGCCGCCGGGCAGCGGGTCAGAGCCAACGGCCTCAGGTTCGGGCTTGCCTTCACCTCGGCGCTCTCCCGCGCCCAGCGCACCTGCGACCTGATCCTTGAGGAAAGCGGGCAGACCGGCATCCCAATCACCCGCGACCAAGCGCTCAACGAGCGCGACTACGGCGGGCCTCAACAAGGACGACGCCCGCGCCAAGTGGGGCGAGGAACAGGTCCATGTCTGGCGGCGCTCCTACGCGACCGCCCCGCCCGGCGGCGAGTCGCTCCGCGACACCGGCGCCCGCGTCTGGCCCTACTACATCCACAGGATCCAGCCGCACGTCATGCGCGGCGAGGGCGTCCTCATCGCGGCCCACGGCAATTCCCTCCGTGCTCTGATGATGGCCCTCGACGGCCTCTCTTCGGACGAGGTGGTGAAGCTTGAGCTCGCCACCGGCCTGCCCATCCTCTACCGGCTCAATGCCGATACCAGCGTCGCGGAGAAGGTGGAGCTGACCGCATGAGCAGGGTCGCTGCCGGCCCGCGCGTCCCTGGCCGGTTCTGGTATGTCGTCGCGATCGCTATCTTCATCGCCGGCATGGCCCTGATGGGGGTGTTTCTCATCACCCGGCTCTCGGCCTTCGACGCGGCGCTCGTCCGCCTCGTTGTCCCTGGCGAGCAGACCATCCCCCTCGAGAAGGGCCGCCACACAATCTTCCACGAGAGCCACAGCGTCATCGATGGCAAGGTCTATTCGAGCGAGTCGCTCGGTGGCCTGAAGGTCACCGTAACCGCGCCGGGAGGGAGCGCGGTCGAACTCACCCCGAGTGGCTCGGGCCACTACAACATGGGCAGCCACTCCGGCAACGCGATCTTCGACTTCACGGCGGAGGCCGCCGGCGACTACGCGATCGCCGGGAACTATGAGGACGGAGCGACATCCCCCCAGACCGTGCTCGCGGTCGGGCCGACGTTCAGCTCAACCATCGTCCTCACCGTGCTCGGTTCGTTGGGCATCGCCTTCGGAGGTGCCGTCATCGCCGCAGGTCTGGCGGTCCTCGTGCTGGTCAAGCGCCGTCGCGCCGGTCTCAGGTTCTGACGGAGCAAGGGGCGGAAGCGCGAAGCGTATTCCGCCCCGTTGTCCCAGCGCCCCATCTACCCACTCCCGTCATTCCGGCAACAGCCGGGTTCCATCACAGACGCCGAGATCGGCCTCGCGCATGTCCAGGCAAGGCGCAGCTTCTTGCCGCACCCACGGCCCTGATCGACACGGTTCGCGGTGGAGCACGACACCTCCCTCATGCTGAGGTGCGACCGGGCCCTGGGCCGGGAGCCTCGAAGCACCCGCTGCCGTCGATCGAGGCCACTTTATCCCCGTCTCCGAATCGTCCCGTATGATGGCTCATCCCTGTCCGCCAAGGGGGCGTCTACCGGTGACGGCCGCTGACGGGGCAGGGTGCGGCGCCTGCGACGCGTTCGACTGATCCGAAGGCCTCCGGGCCGAAGGCGAGGGAAGACGCCGGCGATGCGCAAGCCCCTGGCTGCATCGTTTCGGAGAGGACGACGGTCCGAACGTCCCGGGAGGCCCCGAAAAGTTCGCCCACGGCCACTATGAGCCGTTGCCACAAGATGGCCTTAAGGGCGGGGCGCCGGAAGCGGCTCAAGTCGCATCCGGCGAGGCGTGCTGGCGTGCAACGCCGTTCGTGCGCGCCGTCCCAGTCCGGAGCGCGGGTGTCGGGAGCCCAAAGTCGCCGCGGCGGGCGCCGTCTCGGTGCCTGAACAAACGTAACGTGAGCGGTGCCGTACGCGCGCCCGCCACCCCCTTGGCCTTGGGCCTGAGGGACACGAACCGACCCACACCCCGGCCGCCATCGCGGCGCGGGAACGGAGGACTGTATGCGGGCCAAAACAGCGGGTGGGCAGGGATGGAATCATCGTGTTAGCGTGTGTTGTCCACCATCCCCCCGATCCACACGTCACGAGGATGGCGCCGATGCCAGCAGGTACCGACTATCTCCTTGCAGCTCTTGAGGCCGAGGGCATCGATCATCTGTTCATGGTGCCGGGCGGTCTGGTCGACCCCTTCCTGCCGGCTCTCGGCCGCTTCCCCGCCATTCGTCCCATCGTCGCCGCCCAGGAAGGCGGCGCCGCCTACATGGCCGACGGCTACGCCCGGGCAAGCGGGCGCTTCGGGGCTGCACTGGGCATCGGCGGGCCGGGCCTCGGCAACATGACGACGGCAATGGCCACCGCGCTCACCGACTCTTCCCGCGTGCTGGTGATGAGCGGCGAGGTTGCAGTCGCGATCGAGGGGCTTGGCCAGTTCCAGGACGCAAGCTACGAGACCTTCAACGATCCAGTCCTCGCCGCGCCGGTGACGCGCTTCTCGACGTCGGTCGACAGCATCGAGAATCTCAACCACCTCTTCCGCCGCGCGCTGATGGAGATGGTCGGGCCACCCTCCGGCCCTGTTCACCTCTCGCTCCCCCGAGACACACTGGTCAGCGACATCGCCGTCGCCCACACCCCGATCGACCCTGCGCTGACGCATTTCCGCGGAATCGATTCGGCGGCGGCCGACCGGGCGCTCGCCGCGCTCCGCGGCGACAGCGGCGGCGACGGCCCGGCACTGCGAGTTGCCATCCTCGCCGGCGCGGGCGTCGAGCACGACGACGCCTCATCCGCGCTCATCGCCCTCGCGGAACGCTACTCCATCCCGGTGGCGACGACGCTCCGCGCCAAGGGCGTCATGCCGGAAGACCACCCCTTATCGCTCGGCGTGTTCGGCTATGCCGGCACCCGACACGCCACCGCCGCGCTGCTCTCGACCGACCTCGACCTCCCGATGGTCCTCGGCTCGGGCCTCAACGAGCGCGACACCATGCACTGGTCCCGGCGGCTGGCGCCACGCCGCGGCATGCTCAGCGTCAACCTTTCTGCCAAGGCACTCGCCACCGAGACCACCCCGGGGCTCGGCGTGCTCGGCGATGCCGGTGCATTCCTCGGCGTTCTCGCGGCCGACGCCAACGCCAAGGCGCTCGACGCCGGGGCGGCGGCCCGCAAAGCCTGGATCGAGGCAATCCGAGCAGGGCCAAGGTTCTACGACACCGAGAATCTCTCCAGCGAGGCGGTGCCTCTCCATCCGGCGCGTATCGTCGGCGCCCTTCGTCGGGCGCTGGCGCGGGATGCCATCCTGCTCGTCGATTCCGGCGCCCATCGCGCCTTCGCCGGCCACTATTTCGACGCCTACGCGCCACGCACCTACATCTCGGCGACCAACCTCGGCCCCATGGGCTGGGGCATCCCTGCAGCGGTCGGCGTCGCCTGCGCGCGGCCGGGCACCCGGGTCGCCCTCGTCACCGGCGACGGCTGCATGCAGATGCACGGCATCGAGATCGCCGTCGCCGCCCGCTATCGCCTGCCGGTCCTCTACGTCGTGCTCAACAACAGCGCACTGGGCAACGTGTGGCTTCGTGCCCACACCCTCGGCCCGGTGCCGGCCGAGTTGACGACGGTGCCGGACCACGACTGGGCGGGCTTCGCGCGGGCCCTCGGAGTCAGCGCCGAAACCGTCCGCGAGCCGGGCGACATTGCTCCGGCAATCGAGCGTGCGCTCGCATCCGACGGCCCTGCCCTCATCGACTTCAAGACCAACCGCGATGCGCCCACGCCGGTCTACGACTTCGCCGACGAAGCCCGCAGTTGGTCCTATCACGAGTGACAGCCGCGATGGCAGCCCTCCCCTTCGATCCCAGCTCGCTCAACCCCGCGGAAAAGGCGATCTACGACCGGATGGCGGCCAAGCGCGCCGCCGCCGGCGCGCCGCTCGCCGGCCCTTACCTGGCGCTGATGAACCACCCCGACCTGGCCGAGAAGATCGAGGCGCTCGGCTACTTCCTCAAGTTCCAGGGTGCGCTGTCGCGCGAGGTCTACCAGTTCGTGGTGCTGAACGTCGCCCGCCGCTGCGGCGCGGCGTTCGAGTGGGTGGACCACGTCGAGCATGCCCGGCAGGCTGGGGTACCCGACACGGTCATCGAGGCCATACGGTCGGGCGGTACCGGTCCCTTCCCGGAGCCCTACGCCACAGCGATGCCGGTGCTGGAGGCGGCAATGACCTGGAAGAACGTGCCGCAAGACGCGCAGGATGCCGCCATCGCCCGCTTCGGCGTCAAAGGCTACGTCGAACTGGTCGTGCTCGCCGGATTCTACGAGATGTTCTCCGGCATAAACGAAGGGTTCGCCGTCCCGCTGCCAGCGGGGGTGGCGCCGCCGTTTTGATCCTCAGACCTGGCCGCTGACCCCGGCCTCCCAGCCAAGGATGGCGCGCTTGCGGGTCAGCCCCCAGTGATAGCCGCACAGGCCGCCGCCCTTGCCGAGCACGCGATGGCAGGGGACGACGAAGGAGATCGGATTCTTGCCGACCGCGGTCCCCACCGCCCGTGCCGCCGTCGGGCGGCCAATGTGGGCGGCGATGTCGGAATAGGTGGTCGCCTTGCCGAGCGGCAGTCTGAGCAGCGTTTCCCATACCCGCACCTCGAAATCCGATCCGATCATGAAGATCTTGAGCGGCTGGTCGGGCCGCCACGCCTCCCGGTCGAAGATGCGACGGGCGAACGGCGCGGTCGCGTCCCAGTCCTCGACATAGTCGGCTTCCGGCCAGCGCGACTTCATGTCGGCAAGGGTCGCGCCCTCGCCGCCCGCGTCGGCAAAGGCTACGCCGGCGAGGCCGCGCTCGGTGATCATCACCAGCGCCTCGCCGAAGGGCGAGGGGTGGAAGGCCCAGCGGATGACGATGCCGGCGCCACGGGCCTTGTAGTCGCCCGGCGTCATAGCATCGTGGGTGACGAAGAGATCGTGGAGCCGCCCAGGCCCGGACAGCCCGACCTCGTAGGTCGCGTCGAGCACCGAGGCGGAATCGGCGAGCAGCGAGCGCGCATGATCGAGCGTCAGCGCCTGGACAAAAGCCTTGGGCGACAGCCCGGCCCAGCGGGTGAACAGGCGCTGCAGCGACAGCGGCTTCATGCCAACCGCCTCGGCGATCGTCTCGAGCGAGGGCTGATCCCGCCAGTGCTGCGAGATGTACTCGACCGCCCGACGGACGAGATCGTAGTCGTTCTGCGGCGCGTCCGTCATCAAGGCGACGGGTCTCGGGGTTTCAAAGGCTGCCGCGAGCGACATGGGGCACCTCGGTGTTCGACGGTGGGCATAGCCTCACCTAGGCAACGCAGGGGCCGGCCACCACCCGATTCTTGCGTGCTCCGGCCTCATCCCGGCGCCGGCATGGCCTTGGCCCGAGCGAGCGCCGCTTGAAGCGCCTCGACCAGCGACTCGCGCTCCCACGGACCGAGGAAGCCGGCGATGTCGAGGCGCCGGCCGTGCGAAGCGATCGTCACCCGCGTCACGCCGGCCTCGGGGTGGCGCTGCACTTCGAGGCGGGCCCAGTAGGGATTGAATTCGGCCCCGCTGGTCTCGCCGCGGGGGCTGGTGCGGATAATCGTCATCCGGCCGGGGAAGATGACGATCTCCTCCGACGCCCTCGCCTGGCGGTAGTTCAGCCGGAAGGCGAGCTGCACCAGGAGGATGTCGAGGCCGAAGAACCCGACGATCGGCCAGGCACCCATCGTCCAGAAAATCAGTCCGGCGGTGAAGGAGCACGAGATCAGCGCCAGCATCACCAGCATGAAGCCGCGTTGGCTGAGCGAACGATGGGGACGCAGCACCGCGGCGAAGATTGGCGGATCGGCCGGATTGGCGGAGGTCATGGCCGATGAGTATAGAGGAGAATGGCTAATCTCGGAATCACGTCGGCGCGGCTGATTGCCCCCCGCCCCTCCCGCTCCCGGTCGCATGCGTGCCGGACGTACGCCCGGGACTTGCGGCCCTGACCATGGTGCGATCCGCCGTGCCCCCGAGGCCGCCACGGTCGAAGACGCCGAGGAGAGTTCGCAGGCTCAGTCGGGCCGAGGTCGAGGAAATGTTCGCCCGCTTCCAGCGGGCCATGCCGGAACCGCGGGGCGAACTCCACTACCTTAACCCGTTCACCCTCCTCGTCGCCGTGGTGTTGTCGGCGCAGGCCACCGACGCCGGGGTCAACAAGGCGACGCCGGCTCTCTTCGCCCTCGCCCCGACGCCGGAGAAGATGGCGGCGCTCGGGGTCGACCGGGTCGAGGGCCTGATCAAGACCATCGGCCTCTATCGCACCAAGGCGCGAAACGTCGTGGCGCTGTCGCGGAAGCTGGTCGAGGAACATGGCGGCGCGGTGCCGCGCTCACGCGAGGCGCTGGAGACGCTCCCCGGCGTCGGCCGCAAGACCGCCAACGTGGTCATGTCGATGGCCTTCGGCGAGCCGACGCTGGCCGTCGACACCCATGTCTTCCGCATCGGCAACCGGCTCAGGATCGCACCGGGCAAGACCCCCGACGAGGTCGAGGCCGCGTTTCTTGCGATCATCCCTGAGGAGTACCTGTTCCACGCCCACCACTGGCTGATCCTGCATGGCCGCTACTGCTGCAAGGCCCGCAAGCCCGAATGCGAACGCTGCGTCATCGCCGACATCTGCAAGTCGAAGGAAAAGACCACCGACGTGCCCGCGCCGCTGGTCGAACTGCCTGAGCAGATTATCTAAGGGGTGGAAGTCATGGTGCACCGGTATGTCGTGGCCGGTTCCAGCTGTTGCAAGAAGCCAGGCAAGGTGATTCTGACTGTTGTTGTCGGCCCGGAGGGAACATTCGCGTTCGCAGCGTCTCGGAAAACCTGCACGCTGGCGATGCCTTCAAGCTGAGGCGACGGGTTCGGTTCGCGCATGCCCGAACGCCGCGGCCCCGCTCAAGTGCGGATTCTCATGACCGGCCCGCCAGGATCTTCGGCACCTTGTTTGGCCGAAGGCGATGGGCGTCCGGCATGCCCTTGCCCAGCAGCGGGCGAAGATACATCCGGAAATCGTCGGTCACGTCGTGACCGGAAGCAGAGATGAACGCGTCGGGCATTGTGCGGGTCTTGCCGGCAACCAGTTCCAGCGGGACCAGTTCGTAGTCGACCGAGTAGTGGCCGGTGCGCTTTATCGTCACCGATCCGTCGCGATCGCCGAACATGCCGTACTGAACGGCCTTTTCGCCGACTTCGCGGGCTTCGTTCTGGTCGACGTCGGAAACACATCCGACGAAACTGCGCTGGATGTAACCGAGCGTGTCACCCCGGACCCGCGTGATGCCCAGCTCGTCCTTGACCTTCTGCGTCAACAGATCAGCGAGCGCGCCGCTTCCGGACAATTGCACATTGCCATGCGCGTCACGTTCGACCTCCTTGGCCAGTTTGGCGATGATCGGTTGGCCCGA
>JAGRKZ010000046.1:5716-6259 GCA_020442065.1 Bauldia sp. | reverse complement strand
TGGCGCGCTTGGTGATGAAATTGCCGCGGCTGCCGCGGAGCGCCGCCTGCAGATTGGCATTGTCGAGCGCCGCGCGCGCGTTGGCCCTGAAGGCCGGCGTGGTCGCTTCGTGGAGGCTCACCCGGCTTCTCCGATCGGCGGGGTCGCGAGATCGCCCGCGAGCACCTCGACCACGTGGCGCGCCCTGAACGCCCGCCCCTCGCGGCTCGCCTTGCCGGCCATGTTCATCAGGCAGCCGAGATCGCCCGCCAGCACCATGTCCGCGCCGGTGGCGGCGATGTTGCGGGTCTTGTCGCCGGCCATGACGTTGGAGATGTCGGGATATTTCACGCAGAACGTGCCGCCGAAGCCGCAGCAGACGTCGTTCTCCGCCATCTCGCGCAGCTCCAGCCCCGCGACGCTGGCGAGCAGCCGCCGCGGCTGCTCCCGGATGCCGAGGCTGCGCAGCCCCGAGCAGCTGTCGTGGTAGGTGACGCTGACCGGGGCCTTCTGCCCGACCTCCGTGACGCCGAGAACGTCGGTCAGGAAGGCGGTGATCTCGTG
>JAGRKZ010000046.1:2598-5613 GCA_020442065.1 Bauldia sp. | reverse complement strand
CACCACATGCGCGTAGCCCTCGAAGGCGGCGATGACCTGCCTCGCGATGGCCTTCGCATTCTCCCGGTCGCCCGAGTTCCAGGCCGGCTGGCCGCAGCAGGTCTGGACCGGCGGCACCTCGACCCGGCAGCCGGCATCCTCGAGCAGCTTGACCGTTGCGAAGGCGACCGAGGGGCGGAACATGTCCACGAGGCAGGTGACGAATAACGCAACGTGCGGACCCGACATCACATGCTCCCCCGGTCGTTCGACCGAAACCATGAGGTACGGGATCATTTCGGTCGAGACAAGTCGCCCGCGGTGACGCGGCGCGGGGGCTTGATTCGAAGTGCCGGATCCGAATCGGCACAAAATCGTAATGCGACTTCACTGACGGAGTGTGATACCATAGTGGACGAATCTATAGAGTTGATTGCACTCGTCTCTTTGACTTTCCACGGGTGGGTTTCGGTTATGCGAAATATTTCGGTCGCGATTCTGTTGGTTCAAGTCATCGTCTCTGCTGCGCTGCTTGCCGCCGGTATTGCGTCGGCACAAGTGCCGCCGCATGTGCCCGGTTCAATTTGCTTCACACCTTCGTTCTGGTGCTGGGCCTCGCAGCCGGGAATACCCGGCCAGACATGCAAATGTACCGACAGTAGTGGCTATCTAGTCAACGGCCGGTTCGGCTAACCCCATCGAAACCGGGAGGTTCTCATGAGCCGATTGCTCGGTGACTTACTCGACGATGCGCGTTTGGTTGCTTCTTTCGGTCAGCGTGCTGGCATGCTCCACGACAGCGGGCTTTTCGAAGCCTTGCATCGTGCCGATGCCGCCCCTCAACTCGACTGGTCAAGCGAAGAAGTAGTTGACCTGCAGCGCGAGATGAATTCAGCGGTGGTGGCGATCCGGCCGGTGACACTGGTCGACCTCAAGAACGGTTTCGATCCCTTTCGCAGGGCAGCCAAGGACGGACAGGGCGGGAGGAACTGGCTGCGGATCACACTGATGGTGCTGGCCGCTCTGCTGACGTTGACATGCGGGTACTTCACTATCTGGCAGAAACGCGCGTCGGACGTGCTGATGGAGTTGGCCGCGGGCAAGGCCGAAAGCCAGCGTGCCATCGTGGAAGAGCTTCTACCGCTGGTTGACCAGTTCAGGGCCAGAGGCAGCCCCCCTGACCTAGACGATGCCGGCAGTCTGACCCGCGCCGCGTTTCGACAGAAGATGGAAGACGCCCAGCGCATCGCGCTCGATATTGTCGTTGATACCAAACGCTACAATCAGACGTTGGAGTCATTCAACCCGTTCAATCGCGTCATCAACCCCATCAAACGAATAGTCTCACCGCCACCATCTGAGGAAACGGAGGAAACGCAACAACAGTCGCCGACCCAGCAGGACATTGGCGAAACCGCGGCACAACTTGTTGCGGCCAAAGAAGAGGCCCCGGTACTTCCAGTCGACACAATGCCCTCCCTGCCTAAATGGCTAGAGGCTTACGGCCACTGCCTCGGGATCACTGCGTCCGATCACACGGCAAACATCGCGAATGCCGCAGAGGTTCCCGACCCGAGAGGTACTCTTCACTTCGGCGAACTCGTCGCCACCGATGTCGAACTTATCCAGCAAGTGCGCTGTCTCGTCGGACTTCAGGACATTGAGAGTCGCAACTTCCAGAATCGAATTGCCGACCCTCAGGACCTGCGAGACTGGGTCGACACGCTGTCGAACTGGATCCTTCCGTCGCTCTACGGCATGCTCGGCGCGGTGATCTATCACCTTCGGGTCTGCCTCAATCCGTTGCGTCCCGACCCCAAACCGGTCCAGGCGGCGATGCGGGTATTCCTCGGCGGATTCGCCGGCGTGGCGATTGCCTGGTTTTGGGGGCCTTCCGTCATCAACGGCTTGGCGATTTCGGAGGTTTCGCCAACGGAGTTAACCGAAGTGTCGCTCACGGCGCACAATCAGGTGTCGCTGACCGCGCTCACCGTTGCGTTTCTCGTTGGTTTCGGCATTGACGTGTTCTTTTCGCTGCTCGATCGACTGGTCACAGTTTTCAACTCGATGATCGACAATATCGGAACCACTTCCACATAGACGGTGCAATTGCGGCAAACCCGTGCCTCCCGGTGATTCGTGCTTCCGGTCCCGCCCAGGATGCGCTATGCGGCGCGCCTGCGGTCCTACACCCTTGGAGGAGGACCGCCAATGCAACCAGGAGTGAGCCAGATGGCAGAGACACCCGTTCTCGAGGCCGCGGCGCGCGCAGGGGTCGGCAAGGGGGCCGCCCGCACTGCCCGTCGCGAAGGATACGTCCCCGGCGTGATCTACGGCGGCGGCGAAGCGCCGCAGACGATCAACATCGCCTACAATACCCTCATCAAGCAGCTGAAGGCGGGCCGGTTCCTCTCGACGCTGCTCAATGTCAGGGTCGACGGCACGGACAACAACGTCATCTGCCGCGGCGTGCAGCGCGACGTGGTCAAGGACAAGCCCACCCATGTGGACTTCCTGCGCCTGACCGAGAAGTCGCGGATCAGCCTCTATATCCCGGTCGAGTTCATCAACCGCGAGCTCTCGCCCGGCCTCAAGCGCGGCGGCGTGCTCACCGTGGTGCGCAACGAGGTCGAGCTGATGGTGACCGCGGGCGAGATCCCCGAGAAGATCGTGCTCGATCTGGCCGGCACCAACATCAACGACACGCTGCATATCTCGAACGTCGAGCTGCCGGCGGGCGTGCACCCGACGATCACCGACCGCGATTTCGTCATCGCCAATATCCAGGCGCCGTCCGGACTGCGCTCCGAGGAGGACGAGGCCGGAGCCGAAGGCGCGGAAGAGGGCGAAGCGGGCTGATCCGCGCCGCGGACAGCATCGGATCGGGGCACGCCGCGGGATCGCTTCCGCGGCGTGTCCTTTTTGCGGGAGCAATGCGATGAAACTTCTCGTGGGGCTCGGCAATCCGGGGGCGAAATACGCCCGGCAGCGGCACAACATCGGCTTCATGGCGGTGGATGCCATCGCGGCCGCCTC
>JAGRKZ010000046.1:1819-2484 GCA_020442065.1 Bauldia sp. | reverse complement strand
CGGTTCTACCGGATCGAGCCGGCCGACATCATCGTCTTCCACGACGAGCTCGACCTCGCGCCCGGCCGGATCCGGGTGAAGACCGGCGGCGGCCATGCCGGCCACAACGGGCTGCGCTCGCTCGACGCCCATATCGGCCCGGATTTCACCCGCGTGCGCCTCGGGATCGGCCATCCCGGCGACAAGCGGATGGTGTCGAACCACGTGCTCGGCGATTTCGCCAAGGCGGAGACGGAATGGCTCGACCCGCTGCTGGCGGGGATCGCCGAGGCGGCGCCCGAGCTCCTGGCCGGCGAGCCCGCGCGCTTCATCGAGAAGGCGACGCGGCATCTGCCGAAGCCCGAGAAGCCGAAGCCGCGCGCCGCGACGCCGAAGGAGGCGCCGGCACCGGCTGCGGAATCGGCGCCGGAGGCCGACGACCCGAGGAGCCTGCTCCAGAAGCTCGCGGATCGGTTCCGGTGACGGCGCGCGGCGCAGCGCCCTGATCGCCGACCGTCCGGATCCCGGCCCGGTCGGCCGTCCCGGATGTCGGATGCGGCGGCGGCCCGCGCCTCAGCCGTCCTTGCGGAAGAACTTCTTCTCGCGCGGCTTGCCGTCCCAGCCGGTCTTGGCCCGCGGTTTCTCGTCGCGGTCCTCGCCACGGCCCCGCTGGTAGGGCTTGCCGC
>JAGRKZ010000046.1:0-1631 GCA_020442065.1 Bauldia sp. | reverse complement strand
CGTCACGAGGTCGCCGATCTTGAACTCATCCATGGCGTAGCGTGCTTTCACTTCCGGGACAGGGCCCGTCGGCGCGACCCCCCGTCGCGGCCTTCGCGCATGCGCATACGCCGGACGCGGGCCCGAGGCAAGGACGGGCGCGCGCCGGCGCGGCGGCTCAGCGGCTCTTGCCGCCCTTGCCGCCACCCTTGCCGTTGCCGCCGCCCTTGCCATTGCCGCCGCCCGAGCTGCCGCGGCCGCCGCCGGCCGATTTTCCCGATCCGCCGCCGCGGCTCGCCTTGTCGCCGCCATGGCCGCGGCCGGAGCCGTCCTTCGCGCCGCGGCTCCGGACCTTGGTGGTCTTGCGCTCGAAGCGCTCGGCCCCGCCCCGCTTCGCGGTCTTCGCCTTCGGCCCGAAGAATCGCTCGGCGAACCCGCCCGACGAGGGCTGCGCCGAGTCGCTGAGGAGCGCGCCGGTGGCGGCGTCGTAGACGAGCGTCCGGCTCTCGCTGCCGCGTGCAGCATCGATGGTGATCAGCCCTTCGGCCTCGCTCATCTCCACCGCGCCGTAGCCCTGGCTGCGCAGCGCGCCGAAGACCGGGCCGAGCCCCGCCCGCGCCATTCTCGACACTTGGGCGCCGTCGGCGGCGCGCTCCATGCCCCGCGCCGAGCGGTTGTCGAGAGGCTCCTCGGCGGGCTCGTCCGTCCCGTCCGCCACAAAATCGTCGCCCGCCTGGGCTTCGTCCTCGGCCACGGCCTCACCCTCTTCGACGGGCGCACCCGGATCGTCCGCCGCAACATCGTCGCCCGGCAGGACTCCGTCATCGTCACCCGCAAGCGCTTCGTCTTCGGCCACGGCTTCGACGGGCGCCTCCGGGGCGCCGGCGACCACCACGTCTCCCGCGGCGAAATCCTCGACCGCCGGCTCGACGACATCCTGCGCCGACGCCTGCCCGGCGGCGAGCGCAAGCGCCAGCGCCGCCAGAATCCTGATATGTCCCATTGCATCCCCCGTTCCCAAGGCGCGGAACCGCACGGCCTGCCGCAAGGGTCCCCCACGGCGGGTAGTAGAACGGGAAAGTCTTAAGCGATTATTTCCGAGGCAGCGCGGCTCAGGGCGACCTGGTCCGACCGCCAGGCGCGTCCGGGGGATCGCCGTCGAGCAGGTCCTCGATGAAGAGGCTCAGGAGCTGCGTGCGGCCCGAGACGCCGGCCTTGCGGTAGATCGCGTTGGAATGCGCCTTGACCGTGCCCTCGCTGGTCTGGCGGAGCCGCGCGATCTCGGCGATGCTCATCCCCTTGATGGTGAACCAGGCCACGTCGCGCTCGGAGCGCGTCAGGCCCCATTGCCCGAAACGCTCGTCGAGCAGGTCGGCGAAGGCGCCGGAGACCTCGCGCAGCCGGGTCTCGATGTCGCGGTTGCGCAGGATCGTGCGGATCAGGAGCGCCGTGCCGAGCCCGACGCCGAGGACCAGCCCCAGGCTGGCGCCGATCTCGAGCAGCTCGCGGGTCTGCCAGCTCAGGGGCGCGCGCTGGAAGCCGATGATGCCGGCGGCGATGTCCCAGACGAAGAAGAGCGTGCAGAGGATCTGGATCGCCACCACCAGCACGAGCGCGATCGTGGCAGGCGGGCGCCCGCGCATCGGTCAGAT
>JAGRKZ010000207.1 GCA_020442065.1 Bauldia sp. | reverse complement strand
CACTATGCCGGCTTCTTCGATCCCGGCTTCGGCCACTCCGCGGCGGGCGGGGCGGGGAGCCGCGCCGTGCTCGAGGTCCGCAGCCACGAGATCCCTTTCATCCTCGAGCATGGCCAGACCGTCGGCCGCCTCGTCTATGAGCGCATGCTCGAACGGCCGCGCTTTCTCTACGGCCGCGACATCGGCTCCCACTACCAGGCCCAGGGCCTCAAGCTCTCCAAGCACTTCCGGACAGGATAGGCGGCGCTGCCGCATCCGCGCCGGGCGTCGGGGCGGCCGGCCGCTCCTAGGTCTTGCGCTGCCGCGGGCGGCGTCGCGCGGGCGGCTTTGGCCGCACCTGCGGCTCTCCGGCAAACGCGACGAGCGTATTGTCCGAGACGGGGATGAAGTGAAAGTGCTGGTTTGACCACAGGGCCGGGAGGATGCTGTTGGCGCCTCCGAAGTAAGCCGGGTTGGAGACGGCCATCCTCTGCCCGATGTCGTCGAAGACGATCGCGCCGCCTTCGCGCACGAGGTTGCTGGCGTTGATGAAGTCGAGGGTGACCGTGTGCCGGTCGTGGGCGCCGTCGATGAACACCAGATCGAAGCTTCGCCCGGCCAGCAGCAGGGTCGGCAGCACCCTGGTCGAGCTGCCGCTGTGGAACGTGACCCGGTCGCCGTACCCGGCCTCGGCGGTGAAGCGTTCGGCGGCAAGGTGGATGTCGCGAACCATGTCGCCGTTCCCCCACAGCCGTTCCGCTTCGCGCACGTCGACGGTGTCGAGCGTGCCGTCATTGCGGGCCACGGCTTCGGCGAGATGGAGCGTCGAGTAGCCGAACAGCGTGCCGATCTCCAGCACGTCGCGATAGCCCTGGGTCGCGATCAGTCCGCCCAGCATGTCGCACAGGAAGTCGACCGTGCGGTGGATGTTGCGCACCATCTTGCCGTCGTGCTCGAACTCCGGGGCGGTGCGGAGACGCCGCGTTACCGGGTTGGTCGGGAAGCCGGCATCGCGCGCCCATGTCGCCGCGGCGCGAATGGCGGAAACGCCGTTCCTGACGCGGGGGCTGCGCCGCCGCTTTGTCGATTGATCGTCGGTCATGAACCCCCCGGCCGTCGACCCGCGACGGACGGGCGACCGTGAGGGTCATAGCCGCTGGCTCGCTCCCGATCAACAAACCGGGGCCGCACAGCGGCGATCGCGCCCCGCTCCGATCGGCGGCGGCCCGGACGGCGATTCACCAGGCCCGGCGCGCCGCCCGACCGTCACGCCCAGCCGATGGCGAACCGGTCCTGCGCGAAGCGCTTGTCGAAGCGGGCGTAGTCGCAGGTGATCTCCTCACCTTCGGCGATGTCGACGACGGCGATGGTGAGGTCGTCGACATCGTCGCAGTTGGGCGTGTCGGAGTGGTTCATGAAGCGGGCATTGTCGCCGCAGACGACGTAGACCGGCTCGTCGCTGGGCTGGTAGCCGTAGCGCATCAGCCATTCGCGGGTGATGGCGTCCGCGGGCGGTATGCTGCGCATGTCGAGCCGGAGATCGAAGCGTGGATCGTATTTCCACACCACCGTCCCTTTCGGGATCGGCTCGGCGGCGAACAGGCCGACGCCTTCGATCTCGCTTTCTCCAAGCCGCGTCTTGACGCAGAGCATGTGCCGCCTCCGGATGAGCCGGCGGCCGGTTCTGTCCAGCCGCTTTCCTTCGGCGACAGGAAGACCATGCCGGCTGCTAACATCCGGCTGAGGGAGAGCTTAGACTTTTAGCGATTGCGCTTATCGGGCCGCGGCGATGGTCCGGCCGTCGGCGCCGCTGAGCGTGAGCCCGCCATCCTCGGCGATCGCGAACCCGATCGTGCCTTGGAGGATGTCGAGCATCGCCCGCTCCTGCGCCATCACCGGGTCGTCGCACATCATCATCGCGGCGCCCATCTCGCCGAAGCTGAGACCCTCGCCGGTCAGCGTGAAGCCGCCGAAGAAGCGGTTGCAGGAGGCATTGCCGCTGATCCTGCCGTCGTCGCCGAAGCTGAGCGAGGGCTCGGTGCCGTCGATCGGCGGCTCGCCGTCGATCGTCACCACCGTCCAGTCGCCGGCAAGCAGCGTCGCCGGTTCGCCGCCGCAGCCGCTGTAGGAGTCGGGACCGAACTGGACCGTCACCGTGTTCGGGAACGGCATGCCGCTCATGGTGTCGGTGCAGACGGCGTCCTCGACGGTGAGGACGAACGTCTCGTTCTCGACGCTCGCCTGGTAGACGTCGGCCTTGCCCTCGCTGGCCGGCTCGGGGACCGGCGCCACCGTCACCGCGGCGCCGTCCATGGTCTTGAAGACGATCGCCTCGGCGCTCCGGTGGAGCGACCAGAACGGCTCGTTCCCCTGCGCCCGGAAGGTCTCGCCGGCCGCGTCGGCGGCAGGAACCGAAACGAGGAGGGCCAGCGCGGCGAGGGCGATGCGGGTCGGGGTCATGGCGCGGTCTCGCGAGCGGTTGATAATCATCTGGTTGTACGGCCGGTTGGACGCTAGAGAGGAGCGCGAGGCTTGCCGGTCATCCTGGCGGCGAATCGTTCTCGTTCAAAGCGGTGGAGAAGAGACCATGCATCTCGGCGGTATCGGCTTCGGCAATTTCCTCCTCGACCTGTTTGTCATTTTCATGTTCGTGCTGTGGATCTGGCTGCTGATCTCGGTGTTCAGCGACCTCTTCCGGCGGCATGACATCTCCGGCGGGGCGAAGGTGGTGTGGGTGATCTTCCTCATCATCCTCCCCTATCTCGGCGTGCTCGCCTACGTCCTCACCCAGGGCGGCGGCATGGCCGAGCGCCAGCAGGCCCAGGCCGAGAAGGCCAAGGAGGATCTTCGCAACATGGTCGGCTTCAGCGTCGCCGACGAGATCAAGAAGCTCGACGACCTCAAAGCCAGCGGCTCGATCAGCGACGCCGAATACGCCAAGCTCCGCGCCAAGCTGGTCTGAGCGCTTGCGGCGGGGCGCGGAGCGGCCAGGGCGACTGCCGGTGGCCGCGGCCTCGCCGCGACCGATTGAGCCACGTTGACGTTCGCCGGTCCGGGGCGGTACTTTCCGCCGCTCCGGGCCGCCGCGCACCGGGGCGTGCGGGTGTAGTTCAGTGGTAGAACGTCAGCTTCCCAAGCTGAATGTCGTCGGTTCGATCCCGATCACCCGCTCCAATATCTTTCAACGCGTTAGGGGCATTCCCGGACTCAGGCTCCGAACCCCTTCAAGCGACACTTCAACGCCGCCCGTGAGCGGCTGATCGCCCCCGCCCGTCGTGCCGATCACGGGGCCCTGGCCCGTCCCCGCCGGCTGCACCTCGGGCCTTGTCTCGCCCCGGAGGTTGTCCCCGGCGGCGGGTGTCTCTAACCTGTCCGCAACGATTCCGATCGGAGGCCGGGGGCACGGATGCGGATTAGCCCGCCGATCAGACGTTGCCTTGCCGTTGCCGGCGCTGGCGCGCTGGCGCTTGGGCTGGCCGGCTGCGCCACCTCCTACGCGCCGATCCTCGACCCGCAGGGGCCGGTCGCACTCGGCCAGCGCGACATCATGTTCCGCGCCTTCGGCATCATGATGATCGTCGTCCTGCCGGTCTTCGTGCTCGCGGCCATCTTCGTCTGGCGCTATCGCGCCTCGAACGCGAAGGCGCGCTTCGAGCCGGAGTGGGAGTCGAACGGCATCGATGCGCTCACCTGGATCGTGCCGGCGCTGATCTGGGCGACCCTTGCCTATCACGTCTGGGTCTATACCCACGCATTCGATCCCTACAAGCCGCTCGACCCGTACGTGAAGCCGCTCGAGGTGCAGGCGGTGGCGCAGGACTGGAAGTGGCTGTTCATCTATCCCGAGGAAGGCATCGCCTCGGTCAACGAGATCGCCTTCCCGGCCGGCCGGCCCGTCACCTTCCGCATCACCTCGGACACGGTGATGAATTCGTTCTTTATCCCCGCCCTCGGCAGCCAGATCTACGCGATGGCCGGGATGGAGACGCGGCTCAACCTCCTCGCCGACCGGCCGGGCGCGTTCCGCGGCCGCAACACCCAGTACAGCGGCGACGGCTTCCCCGACCAGCACTTCGCCGCCCTGTCGATGACGGCGGAGGATTTCGACGCCTGGGTCGCGAAGGCGAAGGCGTCGGGAGAGGGGCTCGACGCGGCGGCCTATGAGGCGCTCGCCAAGCCGAGCAGCAAGCACCCGGTGACCTACTACGCCACCGTCGAGCCCGGTCTCTTCGGCCACATCATCGCCCGCTACGACGGCGCCATGGCGATGACCGCGATGGACCACGGCGGCGCGGCAGCCGAGTAGGGCGGGGAAGGGGACGGCATGTTCGGAAGGCTGACCATCGAGGCGCTGCCGCTCTACAGCGCCATCGCCATGGGCGGCGCCCTGATCGTCGTCTTCGGCACGCTCGCCGTGATGGCGGCGATCACCTGGATGCGCGCCTGGGGCTATCTCTGGCGCGAATGGTTCACCAGCGTCGATCACAAGCGGATCGGCGCGATGTACGTCATCCTCGCGCTGATCATGCTGGTCCGCGGCTTCATCGACGCGATCATGATGCGCACCCAGCAGGCGATCGCGGTCAACTCCGACGGCTACCTGCCGCCCGATCATTTCGACCAGATCTTCTCCTCCCACGGCACCATCATGATCTTCTTCATGGCGATGCCGTTCCTCACCGGCCTCATCAACCTCGTCATGCCGCAGCAGATCGGCGCCCGCGACGTCGCCTTCCCCTACATCAACGCCATGAGCCTGTGGCTCACTGCCTCGGGCGCGGCGCTGGTGATGGTGTCGCTGGTGATCGGCAAGTTCTCGACCGCCGGCTGGACCGCCTATCCGCCCTATTCGGGCATCGACTATTCGCCCTATGTCGGGGTCGACTACTGGGTGTGGGCGGTGCTGCTCAGCGGCATCGGCTCGACGCTGTCGGGCATCAACTTCCTCGTCACCATCATCCGGAAGCGCGCCCCGGGCATGAAGCTGATGTTCATGCCGCTGTTCACCTGGACCACGCTCTGCACCTCGGTGCTGATGGCCTTCGCCTTCCCCGCCGTCACCGTTGTCGGGGTGCTGCTCGAGCTCGATCGCGTCGCCGGCATGCACTTCTTCACCAGCGGCGACGGCGGCAACATGATGAACTTCGCCAACCTCCTGTGGATCTGGGGCCATCCGGAGGTCTACATCCTCATCCTGCCGGCCTTCGGCATCTATTCGCACACGGTGTCGACCTTCTCGGGACGGAAGCTGTTCGGCTACACCTCGCTGGTCTGGGCAACCTGCGCCATCGCCATCCTCTCCTTCACCGTCTGGCTGCACCACTTCTTCACGATGGGATCGAGCGCCAACGTCAACTCGGCCTTCGGCATCGCCACCATGATCATCGCCGTGCCGACCGGGGTGAAGGTCTACGACTGGCTGTTCACGCTCTATCGCGGCCGCATCCGCTTCACCGTGCCGATGCTCTACACCATCGCCTTCATCGTCACCTTCGTCATCGGCGGCGTCACCGGCGTCCTCCTTGCCTTCCCGCCGGCCGACTACCTCATGCACAACTCGACCTTCCTCGTCGCCCATTTCCACAACATGCTCATTCCCGGCGCGCTCTTCGGCTATTTCGCCGGGCTGAACTACTGGTTCCCCAAGATGTTCGGCTTCCGGCTCGACGAGCGCTGGGGCAAGCGCTCGTTCTGGTGCTGGGTGGTCGGGTTCTACCTCGCCTTCATGCCGCTCTACATGCTCGGTTTCATGGGCATGCCGCGGCGGATGGAGCATTATGACGTTGCGGCCTGGCAGCCCTATCTCGTCGTCGCCTTCCTCGGTGCCGTGCTGATCCTCGTCGGGCTCACCTTCACCATCGTCCAGATCGTCGTCAGCGTTCGCCGCCGGGCCGAGCTCCGCGATCCCACCGGCGATCCGTGGAACGGGCGGACGCTCGAATGGGCGACCGCCTCGCCGCCGGCGCCCTACAACTTCGCCGTCATTCCCACCGTCACCGGCCGCGATGCGTTCTGGACGATGAAGGCGGACGGCACCGCCTGGCGGCGGCCAGCGCGCTATGAGGACATCCTGATCCCCAGGAACAGCGCCTTCGGGCCGCTGATCGGGGCGATCGCCTTCGTCCTCGGCTTCGCCGCCGTTTGGCACATGTGGTGGCTGGTGGCGCTCTCCGCCGTGCTCGCCGCGATCGTCGTCATCATTCGCTCGAGCAACGACGACACCGACAGGCTCCTCCCCGCCGCCGAGGTCGAGCGGATCGAGACCGCCTGGCTGGCCGAGGTGGCTGCGGCGCCGCGACCGGTCGACGAGCCGGCGCGCGGTGTCCCGAGTGCGGCGCTTCCGGGGGCGGCGACATGAGCGACGCCGCGCTTCCCGCCGGCCTCGAGGCCGAGGCGACCGCCGAGCGGATCGAGGACAAGGCCTTCGGCTTCTGGATCTACCTGATGACCGACGGGGTCATCTTCGCGCTCCTGTTCGCTACCTACGTCGTCATGACGGTGGGGACGGCAGGCGGGCCGACCGGCGCCGATCTCTTCAACCTCACCCACACCTTCGGCGAGACCATGCTGCTCCTCGTCAGCAGCGCCACCTTCGGCATGGCGAGCGTCGCCGCGCGCGAGGGCGACCGGCGGGCGGTGCTGCTCTGGCTCGTCGTCACCGCCGCGCTCGGCGTCGGCTTCGTCATCATGGAGGGGTTGGAGTTCTCCGGCATGATCGCGCAAGGGGCCGGACCCGACCGGAGCGGTTTCCTCTCGGCGTTCTTCACCCTGGTCGGCACCCATGGCGCCCACGTCAGCGTCGGCATCCTCTGCATCCTCGTCATGCTCGCCCAGATCGCCGCGAGGGGGCTGACACCGCCGGTCGCCTCGCGCCTGTTCCGGCTCGGGCTGTTCTGGCACTTCCTCGATATCGTCTGGATCGGCATCTTCTCGATCGTCTACCTGCCGGGAGTGTTGTGAGATGAGCGACGCCACCCGTATCGGCGAGGGGCCCGGCCGCCGCTCCTACCTGGTCGGCCTGGTGCTGGCTCTGGCGTTGACCGCCATCCCCTTCGCCCTGGTCCAGTTCCGGCTTGCCGGCACCACTGCGACGGTCGTCGCCATTGCCCTCGCGGCGCTGGTCCAGGTCGTCGTCCACCTCCGCTTCTTCCTCCATATCGATTTCCATAAGACGCCGCGCGAGAACCTGCTCGCGCTGTTCTTCGCCGGTTTCCTGATCTTCGTCATGGTCGGCGGCACGCTGTGGATCATGTTCGACCTGCATTACCGGATGATGCCATAGGCACTTCCAGCTGCGGCCTTACCGTCGCCGCGTCGGATGCGCCGCGCCTGACACGCTGGCCGCCGCGATGCGGTTCGCCCGCAGCGCTCAGGTGGCGGCTTCGGCGTCCGCCTGTCCGGCGCCGGATCGTGACCGGCTGAGGCGGGGCATGTCGAACAGCTCCGGTCGTTCGGCGAGGAGCTTGTCGAGGTAGACCACGGAGCCCGAGGTGTGTTCGCGGACCCGGGCCTCGGTCCGGGCGCGGTCGCCCGCCGCGATCGCGTCGAGAATGCCGACATGCTGCGCGGCGACCTCGGCGATCTTGCCGGGCTCGGGGACGTGCAGGAACCGGATGCGGTCGAGATGCGCCTTCTTGACGTGAATGGCGCTCCACAGCTTGCCCATCCCGGCGGTCTCGAACAGCCACGCATGCATCTGGTCGTCGAGGACCGTGAAGGCGGCGAAGTCGCTGGTCGACAGGATCGACTGCTGCTGCGCGACGAGGCTCCGCGCCGGCGACAGGTCGACGTTCCCCCGCTCGCACAGGCGGAGCGCGATCGCCACCTCGAGGTTGGTGCGCATGAACTGGGCCTGTCGCACCTCGTCGGGATCGATCGCCGCGATGAAGGTCCCGAACTGCGGGGCGACCGTGACGAGGCCGTGATCGGCAAGCCGGAGCATCGCTTCGCGCACCGGAGTCCGGCTCACCTTGAAGCGGTCGGCGATGAGCTTCTCGGAAAGCGGCTGACCGGGCTTCAGCTCGAGCTGCACCACCATGCGCCGCAACTCGTCGTAGATCTGGTCGGAAATCGAGCGCCGTCTGTCGAGGATCATTCACCAAGGCTCCGCGGCCCGCGTTGCGGGCGCCTGTTTCCGCCGCCGGCCAGCCAAGTCGGTTGACAAACGGCCAAGGTACGGTCCTACTACCATATTAGTGCGGTAGAAGGCAAAGCAAGGGGACGGTCATCGGAATTGTCCGTTGAGGGGCTGGCGCGGCCCCGCCCGGGAGTCGGAACTCACGCAACCCGCGCCGGATACTCCAGGGAGGATGGAATGAACCTCAAGTCACTGTTGTTCGGAATGCTGGCCGCGGCGGTCGCGAGCGGTGGTGCGACCGCCGCGGACTACACGCTGAGGCTCGGTCATGTGCTCGCGCCGACCGACCCCCTCAGCATCGCCGCCGAGGGGATGAAGAAGTCGATCGATGAACGGACCAACGGCGCGGTCGAGGTCCAGATCTTCACCAATTCCCAGCTCGGCGACACCCAGGACATGGTCGATCAGGCGCAGGCCGGCGCCAATGTCGGCACGTTCGGCGATGCCACCCGCTTCGGCCAGTTCGTGCCGCAGTTCAATGTTCTCGCGGCGCCCTATGCCTTCACCAGCGTCGATCAGCTCGACGCTTTCGTGAGCGGCCCGACCTTCGCCAAATGGAACGAGGAGCTTGCCGAGAAGACCGGCCTGACCATCCTCTCCTTCGACTGGTATCAGGGCGCGCGCAATCTCCTCACCAAGAAGCCGGTGTCGACGCCCGCTGACCTTGCCGGCCAGCGCATCCGCACCATCGGTCAGCCGCTGTGGATCGCCACCATCGGCGCGATGGGGGCGGTGCCGACGCCGCTCGCCTGGGCCGAGGTCTATCCCTCCATCCAGACCGGCGCGATCGACGGCGCCGAGGCGCAGCCGTCGGCGATCTGGGGCGCCAAGCTCTTCGAGGTGGTGAGCGACATCACCGTGACCGAGCACATCTACCTGATGAGCGGGCTGGTCGTCAGCAACGACTGGTTCAAGTCGCTGCCCGAGGAATACCAGGCGATCGTCAAGGAAGAGGCCGTACGGTGGGGCAAGGAGGCGCTGAAGATGAATGTCGAGGGCGCCGACAAGATCTTCGCCGACATCGAGGCCACCGGCGTCAAGGTCGCCCGGATCGACACCACGCCGTTCCGCGAGGCGGTGAAGCCGGTCTATGCCGAGCTCGGCCTGACCGATCTCATCGCCGAGGTCCAGAAGGAAGCGATGAACTGATCCTCTCCACCGGGGTGTCCCGCCGTCCGTGACAGGACGACGGGGCGCCCGCGGGGTCCCGGGTCCGTCATTGTCCGGGTGGTCGCACGCCACGCCTCCTTCTCCCTCACATCCCGGTCGATCCATGGCATCGATTCTGACCAGGACTTTGCGGGCGCTTCGCCTCGTCGAGCGTGCTCTCGCCATCACGCTGCTCTCCGTCCTCGTCGCCGTCGTCTTTGCCGGCGCCATCGGACGCTATGTCGGCCGTCCTGTCATATGGTCGGACGAGGTCGCCCAGGCCCTGTTCGTCTGGGTGTCGCTGCTCGCTGCCGACCTGACGCTGCAGCGATACGGCCATTTCTCGATCGATATCGTCGCCAACCTGCTGGGGCCCCGGGCGCGTCTGGCGCTCGACGTCGTCGTCATGCTGCTGGTCGGCGGCCTCCTCGTCCTGCTTCTGGTCAATGGCCTCCGCTTCGCCAACATGACGGCCGGCCGACCCATGCCTATGCTTGGCCTGCCATCGTCGGTCGCCACGGCCGCAATGCCGGTCGGCTTCGGGCTGATGCTGATCACGCTCCTCGAGCAGTTCGTCCGTCGTCTCCGCGATCGCGGCGCCCCCGCACCCCATGCGGCCAGCGAGGTGATGTGATGCTCGGCGTCATCGCCATCCTCTTCTTCGTGTTGCTCGTCATCAACGTCCCGGTAGCCTTCGCCCTCGCGCTCGCCACCATCCCGGTCTTCCTCCTCACCGACTACATGCCGGTGACGGTGGCGGTGCAGCGCATGTACGGCGCGACCCTCTCGTTCCCGCTCCTCGCGGTGCCCTTCTTCATCCTCGCCGGCAATCTCATGAACACCAGCGGCATCACCGAGCGACTGCTGCGCTTCGCCCGTCTCCTGACCGGGTGGATGGTGGGCGGGCTTGCCCAGGTCTCGATCGTTCTCTCGGCATTGATGGGCGGCATTTCCGGTGCTGCCGTCGCCGACGCCGCGATGGAAGCGCGCATCCTCGGGCCGACGATGACCGAGCGCGGCTATGCCAAGGGCTTCAGCGCCTCGGTCATCGCCTTCTCCTCGATCATCACCGCGACCATCCCGCCCTCGATCGGGCTGATCCTGTTCGGCTTCATCAGCGAGGTCTCGATCGGCCGCCTGCTCCTCGGCGGCGTGGTGCCGGGGCTGCTCATGACCGCGACCCTGATGGCGGTCACCTCGATCATCGCCTGCCGCCGCGGCTACAAGCCCGAGCTCGACCGCCGCCCAACCTTCCGTGAGCTTGCCGCCAGCTTCCGCGAGTGCTTCTGGGCCCTCATCTTTCCGATCTTCCTGCTGGTCGGCTTCCGCTTCGGCTTCTTCACCGCCACCGAAGCCGGCGCCGTGGTCGTCGTCTATGCCCTTGTCGTCGGCGCGCTCGTCTATCGCGAGATGGGCTGGCGGCAGCTCATCGAGGCCCTCAACCACTCCGTCATCGACATCGGCATGGTCATGCTGATCATCATCATGGCGGCGGTGCTCGGCCATGCCGTCACCATCGAGCGGGCGCCGGACGCCATCACCGCGTTCCTCACCGGCTTCGCCGGCCACCCCTACGTCACCCTGCTCGTCGTCCTCCTGATCCTGTTCGTCGCCGGCATGGTCATGGAGGCGACCGTCAACGTCCTCCTCCTCACCCCGCTGCTCTTGCCCGCGCTGGTGGCGCAGGGCTTCGACCCGGTCCATGTCGGCGTCGTCATGATCATCATCGCCACCTCGGGCGGCAACACGCCGCCGGTCGGGGTGATCATGTACACGGTCTGCGGCATCATGAAGTGCAGCTTCGCCGAGTTCGTCCGCTGGTCGTGGCCGTTCCTGCTGGCGATGGCGGGGCTCATCGCCGTCCTCGCTCTGGTGCCGGACCTTGTCCTGTTCCTGCCCGACCATCTGATGAAGGGGCGCTGACGTCCGTTCGGCGGGCCGTGTTAACCTCGCCGGCGCTGTCGTGCAGCGGGCGCGATTCGCTGAGCGAGCCGATTGACTCTTGAAGAGTGATGAATTACAAAATTCATCACTTGTCGGGAACAGACAGATGAACGTGGTGACAAGACCGTCGCCGGAAGAGACCAGGGCAAGGATCATCGAGACGGCGGACGCGCTGTTTCGCCGGCTGGGCTTTGCCAAGACCACGGTCGCCGATATCGCCGGCGAGCTCGGCATGTCGCCCGCCAATGTCTACCGCTTCTTCCCGTCCAAGCATGCGATCGTCGAGGCGATCTGCACGCGCTGCCTCGGCGAGATTGACGAGAACGCCTGGGCGGTGGCCCGCGCCCGCGGTGCGGTCGGCCCGCGGCTGGAGCGTCTGTTTGAAGGTATCATCCGATACCATAAGGAGAATTTCATCTCGGAGAAGCGCCTCCACGATATCGTTCTGGTGGCGATCGAAGAGAACTGGGGCGCGATCCTCGAGCACAAGAAGACCATTCTCAAGGCGGTCGAGCTGATCCTCCGCGACGGTATCGAGAGCGGCGAGATCGAGCCCGTCGATCCCCGCGAGACCGCCGAGATCCTGATGCGCGGGATGATCGGGTATTGCCATCCCGTGCTCGTCGCCCAGGCCATCGCCGACGGTGAGGAGCCGGAGCGGGATGGCGCGCGGCAGTTGCGCTTCCTGCTCAAGGGCATCGTCAGGCAGGGCTGAGATCATGCTGCACCCCGCACCCGCCTCACTGCGCCTGATGTATGACGATAATGCAATATTATCACACATCACGTTTCAATCGTAGCTGGAGCAAGGCCATGTCCGCGCCCCGCCGTGCCGTGATCGCCGTCTCTCTCGCCGCGCTGGCGCTCGTCGGCTGCGAGGCCGAGACGGCGCCGCTCAAGGAAAGCGCCGCGCGCCCCGTCCAGGTCGCAAGCGTCTCCTTTGTCGCCGACGTCGTCACCCGCGACTTCGTCGGCGTCATCGCTCCACGCACCGAGACCGACCTTGCCTTCCGCGTCGGCGGCAAGATGCTCGCCCGCACGGTCGCGGTCGGCGATCGAGTCCGGGCCGGCGCCGTGATCGCCCGGCTCGATGCGGAGGATCTCATCCTCCAGCTCGAGAGCGCCGAGGCCGAGCTTGCCGCCGCGACCTCGGCGCTCGCCCAGGCGAGCGCCGACCTCGAGCGCTTCGACGCGCTACGTGAGCGCGGTCACGCCACCGTCGCCGATTTCGACCGCAAGTCCCTCGCCCGCGACGAGGCCGCCGCGCGGCTCGAACGCGCCGGCCGCTCGCTCGATCTGGCGCGCCGCCAGGTCGGCTATGCCGAGCTCAGGGCCGATGTCGACGGGGTGATCGTCGCCACCGCGGCCGAGCCCGGCCAGGTGGTCGCGGTCGGTCAGCCGATCGCGACCCTTGCCCATCTCGACGGCAAGGACGCCGTGGTGTCGCTGCCGGAGGACTGGTTCGCCGGCGCCGGCGATGCCACCGCGACCGTCAGCCTGTGGGCCAATGATGGCCGCAGCTTCGCCGCGACGCTCCGCGAGCTCTCCCCCGACGCCGACCCGGTGACGCGGACCTATCGCGCCCGCTTCGCCGTCGAGGGCGCCGACAACGACGAGGCCGTCGCCTTCGGCATGACCGCGACCGTGACCCTGGCGAAGAAGGGCGGGGACGCCGTAGCGCGGCTGCCGCTCGCCGCCGTCATCAACACCGGTGCCGGTCCTTCGGTCTTCGTCGTCGACGAAGCCGACCGGCTCGCCCTCCGTCCGGTGACCGTGACGGGCTTCACCGAGGAGGTGGCGCTGATCACCGCCGGCGTCGGCGATGGCGAGCGGGTCGTCTCGCTCGGCGTCCAGAAGCTTCGGGATGGCGACCACGTTCGCACCGTCGAGCGGCGCTGAGCGACGGGAACGAGACGAGGGACACGGCGATGCAGCGCTTCAACCTCTCGGCCTGGGCGATCGGCCACCAGCCGCTGGTCCTGTTCATGATCATCGTGCTCGCCGGGGCCGGTCTCTATGCCTATCTCAATCTCGGCCGGGCGGAGGACCCCTCGTTCACCATCAAGACCATGGTGGTGAACGCCGCCTGGCCGGGGGCCACCGCCGCCGAGATGGAGGAGCAGGTCGCCGATCCGATCGAGAAGAAGCTCCAGGAGCTGCCCTACCTCGACCGCATCGAGAGCTATTCGCGGCCGGGTGTCACCTTCATCCGGGTCAACCTTCGCGACTCGACCCCGCCGGGGGAGGTGAGCGACCTCTGGTACGAGGTCCGCAAGAAGGTCGCCGACATCCGCGGCAGCCTGCCCGCCGGCCTCATCGGTCCCGGCTTCAACGACGAGTTCGGCGACGTCTATTCGGCGCTCTACATGTTCAGCGCCGACGGCATGAGCCTTGCCGACCTCGAGGACGTCACCGAGGACGTCCGCCAGCAGCTGCTCAAGCTGCCCGACGTCAACAAGGTCGATGTCATCGGCGCCCGGCCGGAGCGCATCTACATCGAGTTCAGCCACGCCAAGCTCGCCACGCTCGGCGTCACGCCGGCCCAGATCTTCGACAGCGTCGCGCGCCAGAACGCGGTGGTCCCCGGCGGCTCGGTCGAGACCTCCGCCGACCGCATTGGCCTCCGCATCACCGGCGCCTTCAAGGGTGTCGACGCCATCGCCGCGGTGCCGGTCGAGGCCAACGGCCGCACCTTCCGCCTCGGCGACATCGCCACCGTCAAGCTCGGCTACGAGGACCCGCCCTCCTTCATCCTCCGCGAGGGCGGCCGCCCGGCGATCGGGGTCGGCGTGTCGATGGAGGAGGGGGCCAACATCATCGAGCTCGGCAAGGTGCTCGACGCGGCGATGGACGGCATCATCGCCGAGCTGCCGGTCGGCATCGATGTCGTCCAGATCGCCGACCAGCCGCACATCGTCGACGAGTCGGTCTCCGAGTTCTTCCAGGTGTTCGTCGAGGCGCTGGTCATCGTCCTCATCGTCAGCTTCCTCTCGCTCGGCTTCCGCACCGGCATCGTCGTGGCGCTGTCGGTGCCGCTCGTCCTCGCCATCGTTTTCATCGTCATGTATGCGGCCGGGCTCGATCTCCACCGCATCACCCTCGGCTCGCTGATCATCGCCCTCGGCCTGCTCGTCGACGACGCCATCATCGCCATCGAGATGATGGTGGTGAAGATGGAGCAGGGCTGGGACCGGACCCGGGCGGCGACCTTCGCCTGGACCTCGACCGCCTTCCCGATGCTCACCGGCACGCTGGTGACGGCGGCGGGCTTCCTCCCGGTCGGCTTCGCCCGATCGAGCTCCGGCGAGTATGCCGGTGGCATCTTCTGGGTGGTCGGGCTCGCCCTCATCGCCTCGTGGATCGTAGCGGTGGTGTTCACGCCCTATCTCGGCCTCAAGCTCCTGCCGGATTTCGCCCGCAAGACGGCGGGTCGCCATCATGACCCCGAGGCGATCTACGATACCCGGCTCTACCGCGGCTTCCGCCGGGTCATTGCCTGGTGCATCGCCCGGCGCAAGACGATGATCGCAGCGACCGTGCTGCTCTTCGTCGTCTCGCTCGCCGGTTTCGGCCTCGTCCAGCAGCAGTTCTTCCCGACCTCGACCCGGAGCGAGCTGTTCTTCCAGCTCCGCCTGCCCGAGGGCTCCGCGATCGGCGCCACCGACACGGCGGCCGGCGAGGCCGAAGGGCTGCTTGCCGGTGATCCCGACATCGTCAGCTACACCACCTATGTCGGCCAGGGCTCGGTGCGCTTCTGGCTCGGCCTCAATCCCGTGCTGCCCAACGCCAATTTTGCCGAGATCGTCATCGTCACCCGCGATCTAGAGGCGCGCGAGCGGGTCAAGGCCCGGCTCGAGCAGGCGCTGGCCGACGGCGCGGTGCCGGCGGCGCGCTCGCGCGTCGACCGCTTCGTCTTCGGGCCTCCGGTCGGCTTCCCGGTCCAGTTCCGTGTCGTCGGGCCGGACCCGCTGACGGTCCGCGAGATCGCCGAGAGCGTCCGTGCCGTGATGGCCGAGAACCCGAGCGCCATCGATCCGCATCTCGACTGGAACGAGCAGGTCAAGTCGATCCGCCTCGAGGTCGACCAGGACCGCGCCCGGGCGCTGGGGCTGACCCCCGCCGATGTCTCGCAATCGCTGCAGACGCTGCTCTCCGGCTACACCGTGACCCAGTACCGCGAGGGCACCGAGCAGACCGACGTGGTCGCACGCGCCGTGCCCGAGGAGCGCCTCGACCTCGACGGCCTGCCGAGCCTCACCATCGCCAGCCGCAACGGCGTGCCGGTACCGCTCTCCCAGATCGCGCGGCTCAGCTACGAGTACGAGGAACCGATCCTGTGGCGGCGCGATCGCGACCTGGTCCTCACCGTGCGGGCCGACATCGTCGACGGCGTCCAGGCGCCCGACGTCAGCAACGCCATCCTGCCGCAGCTCCAGCCGGTCATCGACGCGCTGCCGGCCGGCTACCGCATCGAGGCCGGTGGCTCGGTCGAGGAGAGCGCCAAGGCCAATGCCGCGCTCGCCGCCGTCTTCCCGATCATGGCGGTGGTGATGCTCGGCATCCTCATGATCCAGCTCCAGAGCTTCTCGCGGCTGGCGCTGGTGTTCGTCACCGCCCCGCTCGGCATCATCGGCGCGACTGCGGCGCTCCTCATCGGCGACAGGCCCTTCGGCTTCGTCGCCCTTCTCGGCCTGATCGCGCTCGCCGGCATGATCATGCGCAACACCGTCATCCTGGTCGACCAGATCGACAGCGACATCGCCGCCGGTCACGACCGCTACAGCGCCATCCTCGACGCCACCGTGCGCCGCGCGCGGCCGGTGGTGCTCACCGCGCTCGCAGCGATCCTCGGCATGGTGCCGCTGTCGAGCAGCGTGTTCTGGGGGCCGATGGCGGTGGCGATCATGGGCGGCCTCCTCGTCGCGACGGTGCTGACGCTCCTTGTCGTGCCGGCGCTCTATGCCCTCTGGTTCCGCGTCCGCAAGGACGAGACGGCGCCGGCCGCTGCGCCGCAGGCTGCCGTGGTCGGGGAGGCGGTGGCGTTCCGCATCGCGGCCGAGTAGGGCGACGCAATTCCGGCGGGCGTGGGGGCGCGACGACACGGAGAATGAGCATGAGTCACGTCGTCTACATCGCCCGCGGCCCGCGTGGCGCGCTGAGGATCGTCCGGCGTCAACGGGCGGATCGGATAGCCCGGCGCTCCGCGCGCCCGACGCGCATCGTCCACTACGAGCTGTTCCGGACCGCGGGCGATGCCATCGTCCGCGAGCGCCAGCTCAAGGCCTGGCAGCGCCAGTGGATGGTCGACCTGGTCGAGCTCGTGAACCCGGGATGGGAAGACCTGACCGCACGGCTCTGTGGCGAGGGCGGCGGCCTCAGCCCCGACCCGACCTGCGCATGAGCCAGGCCGCGGCGCGGAGCAACCCCGCGTCGTCGCCGCGTCTGGCGACGAGCTGCGCGCCGACCGGCAGTCCCCTGGGGCCGGTGAGCAGCGGCAGGGAGATCGCCGGCATGCCGAGCAGCGACCACAGCGTGTTGAAGGCCGGATTGCCGGTCGAGCCCAGGCCTTCGGGCGCCTCGCCCGGTGCGGCGGGGGTGAGGATCACCTCGTGCGTGCCGAGCAGCCCGCCAATATCGGCGCGCAGCTTGTCGCGGAAGTCGAGCGCACCGAGATAGTCGACCGCCTTGAAGGTCCGCCCGCGGTCGATGGCCTCGCGCATTTCCTGGCTCAGCGCGTCGCGGTCGCGATCGTAGTAACGCCCGTAATGGAGGGCGATGCCGGCGAGGGCGATCTGGGTGTGGGCCGACATCGCCATCGCGAAATGCGGCGGCAGTTCGACCTCGCGGCAGCATGGGCCAAGCTCGGCAGCCAGCGCCTCGATCGCCGACTTGGTCGCCGGCTCGGCATTGTCCCAGGCCGGCGAGCGGACGAAGGCGAAGACCGGCGCCTCGTCCGGTTCGGTCAGTGCCGCGTCGATCAGGTGGGTCGGCGGCGTGCCGGCCACCGGGTCGCCATCGTCACGGCCGGCGAGCGCGTCGACCAGCATTGCCGCGTCGCCGACCGAGCGTGCGAAGACGCCGACCGTGTCGAGCGGACGCGCCTGCGGCAGGATGCCGGTGCGCGGGATCACGCCGTAGCTCGGCTTGTAGCCGACGATGCCGCAGAACGAGGCGGGCCGGATCACCGAGCCGTTCGTCTGGGTCCCGATCGCCAGCGGCGTCATGTGGGCGGCAACCGCCGCCGCCGAGCCGGACGACGAGCCGCCGGGGGTGTGGCCGGTGTGGTGCGGGTTGCGGGTGGCGCGCGGATGCATCGCCCCGAGCTCGGTCGTGACGGTCTTGCCGAGCAGCACCGCGCCGGCCGTGCGGAGCGCAGAAACGACATAGGCGTCGCGATCGGGGATGCGCCCGGCGTCGAGCGGCGTGCCGTTCTCGGTGGGCACTCCGGCCGTGTCGATGATGTCCTTGACCGCGACCGGGATGCCGTGGAGCGCGCCGAGCGGCCAGCCCTCGCGCCGCTGGTCGTCGCGAGCGCCGGCCTCGCCGAGGGCGCGCTCCGGGTCGAGCCAGGCGAAGGCGTGAACTTCCGCTTCGCGTGCGGCGACACGGTCGAGAAAAGCCTGCGTCACCTCGCTCGCGCTCACTTCACCGGCGGCGATCTGGCGGCGGAGGTCGAGGGCGTGGCGGTCGGCGATCTCGGAACTGGACGGGTCGGACATGCTCGGTCTCGAATCTCAGATCTTGGCGCGACGCAGGCGAAGCGCATTCCCGATCACCGAGACCGAGGAGAAGCTCATCGCCGCCGCCGCGATCATCGGCGAAAGCAGGATCCCGAATACCGGGTAGAGCACGCCGGCCGCGAGCGGGATGCCGAGCGCATTGTAGCCGAACGCAAAGAGGAGGTTCTGCCTGATGTTGCGCATCGTCGCGGTGGCGAGGTTGCGGGCCCGCACCACGCCGCGGAGGTCGCCCGACATCAGCGTCATGCCGGCGCTCTCGACCGCGACGTCGGCACCGGCGCCCATGGCGACGCCGACGTCCGCCGCCGCCAGCGCCGGAGCGTCGTTGACACCGTCGCCGGCCATCGCGACGATCGCGCCGCGCTTGCGGAGGTCGTTGACGATGCGGCTCTTGTCCTCCGGCAGCACCTCGGCGTTGACCTCGTCCACCCCGAGGGCCTCAGCCACCGCTGCCGCCGTGACCCGACTGTCGCCGGTCGCCATCACCACCTTGAGGCCGAGCGCCTTGAGCCCGGCGATTGCCGCCCTGGCCGACTCGCGGATCGGGTCGGTGACGGCAAGGAGGCCCGCGGGCTTGCCGTCGATCGCGACCAGCATCACCGTCTCGCCCCGCTCGCGCCGTCGGGTCGCGGGCTCGGCCAGCGCTCTCGCGTCCACCCCGTTCGCCTCGAGGAGGCGAAGATTGCCGAGGAGCACGGTGCGCGCGCCGACCCGGCCGCGCACGCCCTGGCCGGCGATCGCCTCGAAGCCTTCGGCCTTGTCGAGCTTGAGGCCGCGTTCGCGCGCCGCGGCAACGATCGCCTCGGCGAGCGGATGCTCGCTGCCTTGCTCGATTGCGCCGGCCATGCCGAGGAGGATGTTTTCCGGGAAGCCGCGCACCGGCTCGATGCCGGTGAGCTTCGGCTTGCCTTCGGTGAGGGTCCCGGTCTTGTCGACCACGATGGTGTCGACCGAGGCCATGCGTTCGAGCGCCTCGGCGTTGCGGATGAGAAGGCCCGCCTGGGCGCCGCGGCCGGTCGCCACCATGATCGAGATCGGGGTAGCGAGCCCGAGCGCGCAGGGGCAGGCGATGATCAGCACGCTCACCGCCGCGACCAGCGCATAGGCCAGCGCCGGCGAGGGGCCGGCGATCAGCCAGAACACGAAGGCGAGCAGCGCCACGCCGATGACGGCCGGCACGAAGATCGCCGACACCCGGTCGGCGAGGCCCTGGATCGGCGCCCGCGAGCGTTGCGCTTCGGCCACCATCGCCACGATCCGGGAGAGGGTGGTCTCGGCGCCGGTGCGGTCGACCGTCATGTCGAAGCTGCCGGTGGCGTTCTGGGTGCCGCCGGTGACGCGGTCGCCCTGGCTCTTCTCGACCGGGATCGGTTCGCCCGTGACCAGCGCCTCGTCGACGGCACTCCGGCCCGCGACCACGACGCCGTCGATCGGCACCTTGTCGCCGGGGCGGACGCGCAGCACGTCGCCGACCGCGATGTCCGCCAGCTGCACCTCTTCAGTCTCGCCGTCCGCCTTGACGCGAAGGGCGATCTTGGGCGCGAGGTCGAGGAGGGCGCGGATCGCTCCGCTCGTCGCCGCCCGCGCCCGCAGCTCCAGGACCTGCCCGACCAGCACCAGCGCGGTGATCACCGCCGCCGCCTCGAAGTAGACCCCGACCAGGCCGTGATGGTCGCGCATCTCGGCCGGGAAAAGGCCCGGCACGAACACCGCGACGAGGCTGTAGACGAACGCCGTCGCGACGCCGATCGCGATCAGCGTGAACATGTTGAGGTTGCCGGTGCGGAGCGAGTCGATGCCGCGGACGAAGAACGGCCAGCCGCCATAAAGGACCGCCGGTGTCGCCAGCAAGAGCTGCAGATACTGCTGCGTGCGCGGTGCGAGGAAGGGCAGGAGGTCGAGGCCGAAGGCGTGCTGGCTCATCTCGACGACGAGCAGGATCAGCGCCAGCGGTCCGGCCACCCACAGGCGCCGCCGCATGTCGATGAGTTCCGGGTTGGGGCCGTCGTCGGCGCTGGGCATCATCGGCTCGAGCGCCATGCCGCAGATCGGGCAGGAGCCGGGCCCGTCCTGGACGATCTCGGGATGCATCGGGCAGGTGTACTTGGCGCCGGGCGCTGCCGGTGCGGCAGCGCCGCCGTGGCCGTGGTGGCCATGGTCATGATGGCCCTGACCGGCCTCCGCCTTCAGATACCGCTCCGGGTCGGCGGCGAACTTGGTGCGGCAGCCTTCGGAGCAGAAGTGATAGGTGACCCCGTCGTGGCTGTGCGTCGGCTTGCCCTTGGAAAGATCGACCGTCATGCCGCAGACCGGGTCGATCGCGGTCCCGCTCTTTCCCGTTGCCTCGCCCGGTTCATGCCCAGTGTGTCCGTGGCCGGCGCGGCCCTGACGGGCGTCCGCCTTCAGATACCGCTCCGGGTCGGCGACAAACTTGGTGCGGCAGCCTTCGCAGCAGAAGTGGTAGGTGACGCCGTCATGCTCGTGCGAGGGCTTGCCCCTGGCGAGGTCGACCGTCATCCCGCAGACCGGGTCGACGGCGGTTCCCTGGCCACCACCTTCGGTGGCGGCGTTTCGAACTTCACCCGGCGTGCTGGACATGGCGGGATACGCTCCTTAGTATAATACCCCTATAGGGTATATGGACCGCGCCATGCAAGATGCCACCAGGGATTCCGTGCGCAAGCGCCTCAACCGGGTCGAGGGTCAGGTCCGCGGCCTGTCGCGCATGGTCGAGGAGGACCGCTACTGCATCGACATCGTCACCCAGATCGCGGCGGTGCGGGCGGCGTTGCGCCGGATCGAGGAGGCGGTGCTCGAGGATCACGTCGGCCATTGCGTGGCCGAGGCGATCCGGAGCGGTGACCCCGGGGCGCAACGGCAGAAGATCGCCGAGCTGATGGAGGTGATCGGCCGCGCCGACCGCTAGACCGGGGCCGCTTCAGGCCCTCCGTGCGCGCTGGCGGGCTTCCCCGGCGGACGGCGAATGGGTCGCCGCCGGCGGTGCCGGCGCCGCGGCCGCCCGCGTCCCGCCGCGATGCGGCGTCTTGTTCCAGTGATGCGGCTTGTGGACCAGTTCGGCCACCGCGAGCACGCAGGCGACCGCCATCAGCAGCCAGTAGGCGGGCAGGAGGATGAGAAGCCGTGACAGCCGCGAGCGACCGCGCAGCGCCAATGTGCGTTCCGCGAGCGTCCACATTGCCGCGTAGCCTGCGGCGAGGTTGAAGATGCTGAGGCCGGCAAGCCCGGCCACGACGAGGTCGCCGTCGCCCCATAGCCGACCGGGATCGATGAGGAGGAGCAGCGGGGTGACGAGGAAGATCGGGTGGGCGATGGCCGAGACCAGCATGCCGAGCCCGAGAGCGTTGAAGGCGGCCATGCGGCGGGTTCCGAGCGTGCGCCACAGCCTGATCGGTTGGCGCATGTGGACCAGCCACGTCTGCAGCCAGCCTTTCAGCCAGCGGGTCCGCTGGCGGAGCCAGGGCCGGAGCGCTGCCGGCGCTTCCTCGAAGGTCGGCCGCGTGATCGTGCCGATCGCATAGCCGAAGCGGGTGAGGCGGATGCCGAGATCGGCGTCCTCGGTGACGTTCCAGGGGTCCCAGCCGCCGATCCGTTCGAGGGCCTCGCGGCGGAAGTGGTTGGACGTGCCGCCGAGCGGCAGCGGCAGGTCGAGCCTGCCGAGGGCGGGCAGCAGCCCGTCGAACAGCGTCGCGTACTCGATCGCGAACAGGGCGGCGATCCGGCTGTCGCCGTCGTTGTCGATCACCAGCGGCGCCTGCAGACAGGCAAGGCTCTCCGGCGCTGCGGTGAAGCGGGCGTGGGCTTCCGCCAGCTGTCCGGGATGCGGACGGTCCTCGGCGTCGTAGACGGTGACGAAATCGCCGCGGGCGAAATTGAGGGCATATTGCAGCGCCGTCGGCTTGGTGCACGGACCGCCGGGCGGAACCACGATGACCTCGTAGGGGTGCTCCGGCGCCACGATGCGCGCGGCGGCGAGCGTCGCCGTGTCGTCCGCATCGATGACCAGCTTGATGTCGAGGTGGTCGCGCGGCCAGGCCAACCGGTCGAGGCCGGCCACGATCTGGCGGAGCATGTGCGCCTCGTGGCGCAGGGGGACGAGGATCGTATAGACGGGGAGGACTTTGCTCGCCGAACCGGAGCCGCGCGGCGCGCGGGGACCGACCAGCGCGGCGGCGAGGAAGCGGATCGCGGCGACCGTGGCGAAGAACACCGCCGCGGCCAGTTCGATCAGCGCCAGGGTGGCGAGGGGGGCGGCCACCACAGCGGCGAGGAGCGCTGCCACCAACAGCGCCCCGGCCGCTCCCTGGCGGGGCGTCATGATCTGCCGTGCGGAGCAGGCCGGATCGACCGCTTCGACCCGGCCGAGCGCCTTGCCAAGGTAGTGGGGCGCGCCGGCCTCGCGCAGAGCCGCCCGGATCGCCGTCGGCGTGCTGACCGCGATCCTCGGCCGCGCAGTCCGGCCATAGGCGTTGAGCCAGCCGAGAACGCCGGGCATGGCATCCTCGTCGGGGGCAATGATAAGGTCCCCCGCCGCCGATTTGGCCACCTTGCCTTCGGCGACGGCTTCAAGACTGGTGAGCGCCCCGGGACCGAGTTCGACATGGGAAACGAAAGTCAGGCCAAGGCGGCGGGCGCGGGCGCGATAGGCGGCGGCCTCGGCCCTGCCGGCGCCTCGGAGCACGGACGGCGGTTGCACCTGCTTGCGCTGCGCCACCTTTCCCCCGGTCGGGGCGCATCCCCCGGACGGCCGCGCCTGCGGCCGTCCAACCCCCCGGCGCCATCACAGCTCAAATCTACCCATGCGGGAAGAGAAGAATCGTATCTACACACGTTTTGCGGAAGGAATCGCCTCGGCGAATGGGCGAAATCCCGCCAAAGTAGGCGGGTAATTCGATCAATGATACTAAAAGTTGTATTGATTTTGCACTTGGCCTTTGGGCTGGTCGCCCAGGCCGCAGCTGGTCCAGACATTCCCAGCTACTGGGATCCCAAGCGGCGGGTGGAACGGCCGCCGGCCGGGTCGGTGCCGGCGATCCGTTTTGTCACCACCGACAGTTTCCCGCCCTTCAACTTCCTTGACAGCGACGGCCGGCTGACCGGTTTCAACGTCGATCTCGCCCGCGCCATCTGCGATGAGCTGGCCGTTCGCTGCACCATCCAGGTGCGGGAGTGGGACGACACGCTCAACGCGCTTCGCGAGGGCAATGCCGACGCCATCATTGCCGGCATCGCCATAACCTCGGCCGCGCGCGAGGAGCTCGACTTCTCCGACGTCTACCTCCGCTGGCCAGGCCGTTTCGTCGTGCGCCGCGACGGCGGGCCGATCGATCTCAGTCCCGAGGGGCTGAAGGGCAAGACTCTCGCGGTCGTCGCCCGGACCGCGCACGAGGCCTATCTCGCGGCCTTCTTTCCCGAGGTCGGGCGCAAGCTCTATCCCACCCCGGAGGCGGCGCGGGAGGCGGTGAAGTCGGGGGAGGCCGACGCCCATTTCGGCGACGGAATGCAGCTCTCGTTCTGGCTGCAAAGCGAGGCCGCGGGCAACTGCTGCACCTTTGCCGGTGGCCCCTATCTCGAGTCGCGCTTCTTCGGTGAGGGCCTGGCGGTCGCCGTGCCGCGCGCCTCGCAGGACCTCAAGCAGGGCATCAACGCCGCGCTCGCCGCCCTCTACGAGAAGGGCGTGTTCACCGAGCTCTATCTCCGCTATTTCCCGGTCGGCTTCTACTGACCCACCGGGGCTGGTGGTCCGATTCCGACACTTGCTACCCATGACCGCCCGCACCGACCGAGAGTTCGGTGCGGGCGTGTATCAAATGTCAAATCCGCTCCACTAAAGCACCCGGAAACGGACCCGCGCGCTCCGCTCGATGGCGGCGACGGCCAGCTTGTCGAGTTCGAGCCGGTCGCGCAGCATCTGCAGGAAGCGCAGCTCCTCCTGCTCGACATGGAGGTCGGCCGCGGCCACCTCGACCGCCAGCGCATAGGCGGTCTCGTGGAGGCGCGGCGGCAGCGACGTCGCAATGACGTCGAGCACCCGGTCGAGGCCGTCGTCGTCCTGAAGGAGGGCGCCGCAGGCTTCCGCGGTGGCGACCAGGCGATTGCCGTCGAAGTCGGCGAAGACCGGCAGGGTCTGGACGATGTCGCCGATCTTCTTCAGTTCGCGGTCGGTCATGGTGCGGTCGGCGGCCGACAGTGTCACCATGGCGTAGATCAGCGCGTCATGCTCGGGGACGGTCTTCATGGTCTTGTTCATCGGCCTCTGCCCTGGTCGTACCTGGAGTGACAGATGGCCCATCCGCCCGGGGATGGCAAGTCTCGGCGAGGATGGCGTTGACGCGGGAGCGTTGGGTTTCTAGGGTCCGCGCCGCATTCCCCGCCAAAGGCAAGACCACGAAATGAGCGCGGCCGCCCTGCCCGAGATCGAAATCACGCCCGCCCTCCGCGACGCTGCGGAGCGCTCCAAGGCCTGGCCTTTCGAGGAAGCGCGGAAAATCGTCGAGCGCGTCGCCCGGCGTGGCGACAACGGCGCCCGGGGGGTCCTCTTCGAGACCGGCTATGGTCCCTCGGGCCTCCCCCATATCGGCACCTTCGGCGAGGTCGCGCGGACGACCATGGTGCGGATCGCGTTCCGGGTGCTCACCGGTGACGCCATCCCGACCCGGCTGCTGTGCTTCTCCGACGACATGGACGGGCTCAGGAAAGTGCCCGACAACGTCCCCAACAAGGAGATGATGCGGGCCAATCTCGGCAAGCCGCTGACCAGCGTCCCCGACCCGTTCTCCAACGAGTACCCGAGCTTCGGCGCCGCCAACAACGCCCGCCTCCGCGCCTTCCTCGACCGCTTCGGCTTCGCCTACGAATTCGCGAGCGCCACCGACTACTACAAGTCCGGCCGCTTCGACGCGACGCTGCTCGCCATGCTCGAGCGCTACGACGAGGTGATGGCGATCATGCTGCCTTCGCTCGGCGAGGAGCGGCAGCAGACCTATTCGCCCTTCCTGCCGATCTCGCCGGTGAGCGGCCAGGTGCTGCAGGTGCCGATCCTCGAGCGCAAGCTCGACGCCGGCACCATCGTCTATCGCGATCCCGACAGCGGCGCCCTCGTCGAGGTGCCGGTCACCGGCGGCCACGTCAAGTGCCAGTGGAAGGCCGACTGGGCGCTGCGCTGGACGGCGCTCGATGTCGATTACGAGATGTCGGGCAAGGACCTGATCGATTCCGTCAAGCTGTCGAGCCGCATCTGCGCAGCGCTTGGCGGCACGCCGCCGGACGGCTTCAACTACGAGCTCTTCCTCGACGAGAACGGCCAGAAGATCTCGAAGTCGAAGGGCAATGGCCTCACCATCGACGAGTGGCTGGCCTACGCCTCGCCGGAGAGCCTGGCGCTCTACATGTTCCAGCGGCCGAAGGCGGCGAAGCGGCTCTATTTCGACGTCATCCCCAAGGCGGTCGACGAGTATTTCTCGTTCCTTGGCGCCTTTCCCGGCCAGGCCGAGGACCAGCGGCTCGGCAATCCGGTCTGGCACATCCATGCCGGGGCGCCGCCGGTGGTCGACATGCCGATCGCCTTCGCCATGCTTCTCAACCTCGCCGCCGCCTCGAACGCCCACGACAAGGGCGTGCTGTGGGGCTTCATCCTCCGCCACGTGCCGGGGGTGACGCCGGAGAGCCACCCCAAGCTCGACGAGCTGGCCGGCTACGCCGTCCGCTACTACGACGATTTCGTTGCGCCCAAGAAGGTCTACCGCCATCCCGACGATGTCGAGCGCGCCGCGCTCGAGGCCCTCGATGCGGCGCTTGCCCGGCTCGAGGCGGAGGGCGCAACCGATGGCGGCGCCATCCAGAACGCCATCTACGAGGTCGGCCGCTCCTTCGAGCGCTTCCAGGACAAGGGCAAGGCCGGCCCCGATGGCCGCCCCGGCGTCGCCCTCGTCTGGTTCGAGACCATCTACCAGGTGCTGCTCGGCATGGAGCGCGGCCCGCGCTTCGGCTCGTTCGTGGCGATCTACGGCATCCCCGAGACCCGCGCGCTGATCGGGCGGGCGCTCAGGGGCGAGCTGGCCGGCGCTGGCGAGCAGGCGAGCTGAGCCGCCGAACCCGCCCCTTCATCCTCCCACCGCTTCAATTCGCCGTCGCCGGGCAGGTCCCGTCCGATGCGCTGCCCTGCCACATGCCATGGCGCTCGCAGCGCCCAGTGATCGCGGCGGCCCGGTAGTCGTCGGTGGCGAAGTCGTTGGGGGTCGCCCAGCCTTGTGCCAGCAGCCAGATGCCGAGGTCGGTCTGCCCGACGCGGCAGGGCGCGATCACCTGTTCGGCCGCGCCCGGCGGCGGGAAGTAGCACTCGATCGCCCGGCCGCGGAGGAACATGCGGAGTGCGTGCAGCCCGGTCTTGCCGCACGGCCATTCCTCGCCGCTGGTCCGCTTGCAGGTCTGGTCGACCTTGACCGGGTCGACGCCCGAGACGCGGATCGTCAGCGCGCCGGCGCGGAAGGTGCCGGCGTCGGTGGTCACCGGGAGGAAGAAGCGCCGCCATTTCGCCGGCTCGGGCGGCGGCGGGGGGAGAGGCTCGCGGACCAGCGGCCCGTCGACCGTCGGCCCCGGCGTCACCCCCGGCGGGGTGACGTTCCGCGTCGCCCGCGGCACGATCTCGGCGGCCGGCTCTTCGGCCGGCGCGGCGGCGAGCGGTGTCAGCGCGAGCACCGAGAGCACCGCCGCGGCCGCCGGGACGAGGGATCGCGCGCGTCGCCGCCGGCCGCTCACTGGCTCGCCCAGATGATCCTTGCGATCCACTCGACCTCCGCCATTGGGAGGGTGCGGTGGCCGTGGTCGGCGTTGAGCGAGGCGAGCTCGACCGATTTCGCCGTCTGCTTCTCCAGCACCTTCGCCATCACCTCGCCCTCGCGGGTCTTGACCACCACCCGGTCGCCGCGCCGGCACGGCTCGGCCGGCGAGACGATGATGGTGTCGCCGTCGCGGTAGAGCGGCAGCATCGAATCCCCGGTCACCTTGAGCGCATAGGCCCCGTCCTTGCGCGCCACGGGGACGTCGACCTGGTCCCAGCCGTGGCCGGCGGGGAAGCCGCCGTCGTCGAAGAAGCCGCCGGCGCCGGCCTGGGCAAGGCCGAGCAGCGGCACCTGGCGGAAGCGCGGCTCGCTCCGGGGCGCGGGGCGCTCGCCGTCGCCGAGCAGGCCCATGAACTCGGCGATCGACATGCCGGTCGCCTTCAGGATCTTCGATACGCTTTCGGTCGAGGGCCAGCGCTCGCGGCCGTCCGGGCCGGTGCGCTTGGAGGGGTTGAAGGTGGTCGCGTCCAACCCCGCCCGGCGGGCCAGCCCGGACGTGGTGAGATCGTAGCGTCTGGCGACCTCATCGATCGCCGCCCAGATGCGGTCATGCGACAGCACGAGACCCCTCCGTGCCGTGACCCTGTTCGTCGACAGGAATATATGCCTTAACCATTTATCCCCGCCCGGCGCCCTTGTCGAGTCCCGATTCCCCCCGTCCACAACCCGCAGGCCGCCTGGGCTGCGCGGCCCCCGCGACTGCGGCAGGGAGGCCTCACTTATCCCCGTCGGCGGCGGCGCGGGGCGGGCCAAAGCGGCCGTAGAAGGTCTCGTTGCTGCGGGCCAGCTCGCGGAGCAGGCGGTTCGGCCGGAAGCGGGCGCCATGCCGCCGGGTCAACGCCGCGAGCCGGCGGACGAACGTCCCCGGGCCGAGGAAGTCGATGTAGGAGAGCGTGCCGCCGGTGAAGGGCGGGAAGCCGTAGCCGAGGATCGAGCCGACATCGGCCTCGCGGACGTCGGTCAGCACCCGCTCCTCGTAGCAGCGGGCGGTCTCGAGCGCCATGATGGCGAGGAACCGTTCTTTCAGTTCGGCGACGCCGATGGCCTCGACATCGGCTCGCGGCGCGTAGATGTCGGCAAGGCCCGGCCACAGCCGCTTCCGCCCGGCCGGGCTGTCGGGATAGTCGTAGAAGCCCTTGCCGTTCTTGCGACCGAGGCGGCCATGGTCGTTCACCATCGCCGCGATCAGCCGGTAGGGCGCCTCCGGCACCGCCGTTTCGCCGAGGTCCTTCCGGGTCGCGTCCATGATGCGGAGCGTAAGGTCGATCGCCACCTCGTCGTTGAGGGCAAGCGGTCCGACCGGCATGCCGGCCATCCGCGCCGCGTTCTCGATCATCGCCGGCGGCACGCCCTCGGCGAGCATGAGGTGGCCCTCGGCGATGTAGGTGGTGACGACGCGGGAGGTGTAGAAACCACGCGAATCGTTGACCACGATCGGGGTCTTGCGGATCAGCCGCACGAAATCGAGCGCCGCGGCGAGTGCGCGGTCGCTCGTCTTCTTCGCCAGGATCACCTCGACCAGCATCATCTTCTCGACCGGCGAGAAGAAGTGGATGCCGATGACGTCGCGCGGCCGTGGCGCGGCGGCGGCGAGCGAGGTGATCGGCAGCGTCGAGGTGTTGGAGCCGAGCACCGCGTCGGGCCGCATCGCGGCGAAGGCGCGGGCGATCACCGCTTCCTTCGTCGCGCGGTCCTCGAACACGGCCTCGATGACGAGATCGGCATCGGCGAGGGCGGCGAAATCGTCGCCCGCTTCGATCCGGGCAAGGGTCGCGGCGCGGTCGGTATCGGCGAGTTTGCCGCGCGAGACGGCCTTCTGGAGCGAGGCGGCCACTGTCTCCTTGCCCTTTGCCGCGCTTGCGGCGTCGCGGTCGAGCAGCGCCACCGCGAGCCCCGCCCGTGCCGCCACTGCGGCGATCCCGGCGCCCATGAATCCGGCGCCGAGGATCGCGACCTTGCGGAGTGCTGTCGGCGCGACCTCGGCCGGCCGGCGGGCGAGCTTGTTGAGTTCCTGCAGCGAGACGAACAGTGAGCGGATCATCGCCGCTGCTTCGTCGGTCTGGATCACTTGTGCGAAATAGCGCTGCTCGACCTTGAGCGCCTGGTCGAAGGGGAGCTGCAGCCCCTCGAACACCGCCGAGAGCAGCGCCCGGGCGCCGGGATAATTGTCAAAGGTCTCCTTGCGGTAGTGGGCGTTGACCGCAGGCCACACCGCGAAGCCCTGCGGCGAGAACACCTTCGGCCCGGCGCCCTTGAAGCCGTCCTCGTCCCAGCGCGCGACCTTTCGTGGCGTCTCCCTCAGCCAGCGCCGTGCCGCCGGCAGGAGGTCGTCGGCCGGCACCACCGCGTCGAGAAGCCCCAATGCCTTTGCCTTGCTGGGGCGGAGCGCCTCGCCCTTGAGCAGCATGGTCAGGGCGTCCTGGGTGTTGACGAGCCGCGCCACCCGCTGTGTGCCCCCGGCGCCGGGCAGCAGCCCGACCCGCACTTCGGGCAGGCCGACGCGGACCTTGTCGTGGTCGGCGGCGATTCGTCCGTGGCAGGCGAGGGCAAGCTCGAACGCGCCGCCAAGGCAGGTGCCGTTGATCGCCGCCACCACCGGCTTGCCGCAGGTCTCGAGCCGGCGGAACAGGTCGCCGAGGCGGAAGGTCTCGGCATAGAGCCGCTCGATCGCCGCCTCGCGATGGCCGGCCGCCGCCGCGGCGCGGAAGTCACCGAGCAGGCGGTCGAGCATGTTGAGGTCGGCTCCGCCGGAGAACGTCTCCTTGCCCGAGGTGATGATCGCGCCGGTGATCGTTGCCTCCGTGGCGATGCGCTCGACGATGCTGCCGAGCTCGTCCATCGCCGCGAGGTCGAAGACGTTCATCGACCGTCCCGGCATGTCCCAGGTGACGGTGGCGACGCCGTCTTGGTCGACGTCGAGACGGAAGGCGAGGATCGTCATGGGAGCCGCTCCGGCTTGCACATGGCACGGCATTCACCGATGGGTTTGTCGTCCAAGCCCCCTCCCGAAATCGCTGCGCGATTTCGACCTCCCCTCACGGGGGAGGTTGGGTGTTCTGGATTTGCGTCGCGTGCAATCGCGACCGTAGCGCGCTCCCCTTGCCGGTTTGTGTCGACCGTTCGTACAGCGCGTAACCTCCCCCTTGAGGGGAGGTCGAAACGCGCAAAGCGCGTTTCGGGAGGGGGTGAACCACATCTGCGGAGTATTGGACTCGTCATCACGCCCGCTCGATGATGGTGGCGGTGCCCATGCCGCTGCCGATGCAGAGGGTGACGAGGGCGGTCGAAAGGTCGCGTCGTTCCAGCTCGTCGAGCACCGTGCCGAGCAGCATCGCGCCGGTCGCGCCGAGCGGGTGGCCCATGGCGATCGCCCCGCCATTGACGTTGACCTTCGCCGGGTCGAGGTCGAAGGCCTGGAGGTAGCGGAGCACCACCGCCGCGAACGCCTCGTTGACCTCGAAGAGGTCGATGTCGGCGAGGTTCATCTTTGTCCGCGCGAGGAGGAGCCGGGTCACGTCGACCGGCCCGGTCAGCATCAGGGCCGGCTCGGAGCCGATATTGGCGTAGGCGCGGATCTTCGCCCGCGGCTTCAGCCCGGCCTTCCGCCCGGCCCGCTTCGAACCGACCAGCACCGCGGCGGCGCCGTCGACGATCCCGGAGGAGTTGCCGGCGGTGTGGACGTGCTCGACCGCCTCGATCTCGGGGTGGGCCTGGATCGCCACCGCATCGAACCCGCCCATCTCGCCGTAGAGCGTGAAGGACGGCTTGAGCGCGCCGAGCCCCTGCATCGATGTGTCGGGCCGCAGGTGCTCGTCGCGGGCAAGGAGCGGGACGCCGTTGACGTCGCGGACCGGCGTCACCGAACGGTCGAAATAGCCGTTGTCCCAGGCTGCCGCGGCGCGCTTCTGGCTCTCGACCGCATAGGCGTCGACGTCGTCGCGGCTGAAGCCGTATTTGGTGGCGATGAGGTCGGCCGAGACGCCCTGCGGCATGAAGTAGGAGGGGATGGCGACGATGGGGTCGACCGGCCACGCTCCGCCGGAGGCGCCGATGCCGACGCGGCTCATCGATTCGACCCCGCCGGCGATGACGAGGTCGTGGTCGCCGCTCCGCACCGCCGCGGAGGCGATGTTCACCGCGTCGAGCCCGGAGGCGCAGTAACGGTTGACCGAGATGCCGGGGACGGTGTGGGGGAAGCCGGCGGCGACCGCGGCGCTCTTGGCGACGTCCCCGCCCGCTTCGCCGATCGGGTCGACGCAGCCGAGGATGACGTCGCCGACCACGACCGGGTCGAGGGCGTTGCGATCGGCAATGGCACGGAGCGCCTGCCCGGCCAGCGCGACCGTGCTGACGCTGTGCAGCGCGCCGTCGGCCTTGCCCCGCCCCCGTGGGGTGCGGACGTGGTCGTAGATGAAGGCGTCGGCCATGGCCGCTTCCTGTCGCTCAGGCGGTCTCCGGCAGCGGCGCCACCGGCATCAGATCGTAGGGATGCTTCCAGCCGGGGAGGGCGCGGATGCGCTCCCGCCAGGCCGCCATCGCCGGGAAGTCGGCGATCTCGATGCCGATCTCGCCGTCATAGAAGAGGTAGCCGCAGAGCGACAGGTCGGCGATGGTCGGCCGGTCGCCGATGACGAAGTCGCGGGTCCTGAGCTGGCGGTCGAGCACGTCCCAGGCGCCCCGCGCCCGCTTGTCGAGGAACTCGGTCACCGGCGTCTCACCGGTCTTGAGAAGCGAGCGCATGGCGCGGAGCGTCGCGGTGTAGCTGGTGAGCTTGTGGTTGTCGAACAGGATCCAGCGCCAGATCTCGCGCCGCTCGGCCGGGCTCTCCGGCCCGAACCGGCCGGTGATCTCGGCGAGGTAGTCGAGGATGACGCCCGACTGCGACAGCACCGTGTCGCCGTGGAACAGCACCGGCGCCTCGCCCATGACGTTGAAGGCGCGGTAATCCTCCGTGCGGGTCTCGCCGTTGAAGTAGTCGACCCCGCGCGGCGCCCAGTCGCAGCCGGTCAACTCCAGCATCAGCGCGGCCTTGTAGGAATTGCCGGATCGGTCGAAGCAGGTCAGTTCAAATTCGGCCATTGCGGTTTCCGTTTCCTGTGAGGGTCACCAGGGGCGTTCGCGCCGCGGTCCATTTCGAGAAGCGGCAAGCCCGCGCCTCAGCCCCGCTCCACCATCTTCCAGTACGAATCCTTGCGGATCACCTTCCCGTCGCGAAAGGTGTAGAAGTCGCAGCCGCGGACTTCCTTCCTTTCGCCGTTCGGGGTCGTGCCGGTGAGCAGCCATTTCGACATGCCGGCATTGGCTGCCGCATCGACGAAGTGCTCGGCGTTGCCGTAGTGGACGTCCGGCAGTCCCTCGAAGCGCGCCGCCAGCCCTTTCCGGACGGCTTGCTTGCCCTCGAAGCGGGAGCCCCAGGGGTCGCTGCCCCGCGGCATCTCGAGGACGCAGTCGTCGGCGAAGTACGACAGGATGCGATCGACATCATGGGCGTTGAACGCGTCGCACAGCGCAATCAGTGTCGTTCGGATATCCATGGTCCCGCCTCCATCCGGACTGTTCACGTCTTCCGTCGTCCCGCCCGTTCGACTCTAACCCCAGCCTAGAACGCCCCCGCCGGAATCGCCATGATCGTGTCGGCCCCGGCCTGGATTCGGGCGAGGCGAAGGCCGGTTTCCGGCAGGGTGCGCTCCATGAACGCCCGGCCGAACATCAGGTCCTCCCGCTCGCGGTCGCTCGTCGCCGCGCCCTTGGCCGCCACCGCTGCCGCGATCCGCCCCCACATGTGGCCGAGCGCGACGAGGCCGAGGAGGTGGAGGTAGTCGCTGGCGCCGGCTGCGCCGTTGTCGGGCTTGGTCATCGCGTTGGCCATGAACCACACCGTCGCGCCCTGGAGGTCGTCGAGCCCCTTTTTCAGCGGCCGTACGAACGGCGTCAGCGCCGGCTCGCTCTCGTGCGCGGCAATGAAGTCGCCGACCTCGGCGAAGAAGGCGGTGATCGCCCGGCCGCCGTCGCGCGGCAGCTTCCGGCCGACGAGGTCGAGCCCCTGGATGCCGTTGGCGCCCTCGTAGATCATCGTGATCCGCGCGTCGCGGACGAGCTGCTCGATGCCGGTATCGGCGATGTAGCCGGCGCCGCCGAACACCTGCTGCGCCGCCACCGCGTTGTCGAAGCCGCGGTCGGTGAAGACGCCCTTGATCACCGGCGTCAGAAGCCCGACCCGGTCGTCCGCCGCCTCCCGCGCCGCTTCGTCCGGCGAGCGCACCGCGATGTCGGCATCGAGCGCGACCGAGAGCATCAGCGCCCGCGCGGCGATGTTGAAGCCGCGGATCGCGGCGAGCGTGCGCCGGATGTCGGCGTGGACGATGATCGGGTCGGCCGGCGCCGCGGGGAGGGCCGCCCCGCCCAGCGCCCGACCCTGAAGCCGCTCGCGCGCGTAGCAGGCGGCCTGCTGTCCGGCCGCCTCGGACAGCGCCAGCCCCTGGATGCCGACCCCGAGCCGGGCCTCGTTCATCATCGTGAACATCGCTCGGAGGCCCTTGTCGCGCTCGCCCACCAGCCAGCCGGTGGCACCCTCGTAGCTCATCACGCAGGTGGCGTTGCCGTGGATGCCCATCTTGCGCTCGAGCGAGAGGCACGAGATCGCGTTGCGCGGTCCCGGCGCGCCCTCGGCGTCGGGCAGGAACTTCGGCGCCACGAACAGCGACAGCCCCTTGGTGCCGGGCGGCGCGCCGTCGATGCGGGCGAGGACGAGGTGGACGATATTCTCCGCGAGGTCGTGCTCGCCGGAGGAGATGAAGATCTTGGTGCCGGTGATGGCGAAGCTGCCGTCCGGGTTGGGCGTGGCGATGGTCCGGAGGAGGCCGAGGTCGGTGCCGGCTTGCGGCTCGGTCAGGTTCATCGTCCCCGACCATTCGCCCGACATCAGCTTCGGCAGGTAGGTGCGTTTCTGCGCCTCGCTGCCGTGGAGGCTGAGCGCGGCGATCGCCCCTTGCGTCAGGCCCGGATACATGCCGAACGCCATGTTGGCCGAGGTGACGAACTCGTTCATCGCCGCGGCGAGGACGTAAGGCAGGCCCTGGCCGCCATGGGCGGGGTCTCCCGCAAGGCCGATCCAGCCCCCGCCGGCATAGGCGCGATAGGCCTCGCGGAAGCCGGGCGGGGTGGTGACGCTGCCGTCGGCATGGCGCATGCAACCTTCGATGTCGCCGGTGCGGTTGAGCGGCGCCAGCACATCCTTGGCGAAGCGCGCGCCCTCGCCGAGGATCGCGGCGACTTCGTCCGGGCCGGCGTCGGCGAAGCCGGGCAGGTTGGCATGCCGGTAGAAGCCGAGCACGTCGGCGAGCAGGAACAGCACGTTGTCGACCGGCGGGCGGTAGCTGTGCATCGGGCGCTGTCTCGTTCGGTTTGCGGCGTCGCTTTGGCAGGGGGAGAGTAGTGCGGCGGACCTCGGCCGGGAACCGGTAGGCCGGCGCCGGAGCTCTTTCAACGCCGCGTCACCGTCTCTTAACCCCCTGTTTACCATGATTACCGAAGTCTCGGTGGGCCGGAATCTTGGCGATTCTCTCGATTCCGGCCCGGACGATCGCCTGGGGCGCAGCGCCGTTCCCCACAATCGTCGGGGGGCGCTGGGGTCACGTCGCATGAAGACTGGCAAGTCGTGGGGCATCAGGGACATCGACGCGCGCACCCGCGAGATCGCGGAGGCGGCCGCGCGCCGGGCCGGCATCACGCCCGAGGCCTGGCTCGCCGACGCCATCGCCCGCGTGGCCGGGGAGAGGCGCGAACCCGCCGATGACGATGGCGGCATCGCCGCCGCTCTCGCCGCCCTTGGCGAGCAGGTCCGGTCGATGACCGACGACGTTCGCGCCGCCGGGGATACCCCCGCGGAACCGGACCTCGACGCCATGATCGAGCGTCTCGCCCGCGAGCTTCAGGACGTCGACGAGACCGCCCGCACCACTGTCGAGGGCCTCGGCCGCCACGCCGCTCCCCAGCGGGCCGGCGGCGACCTCGAGGACGTGTTGCGAAGCCTTGAGGCTCAGGTCGCCGCCGTTGCCCGCCGCGGTCGCGATAAGCCCGTCGCCGAGCCACCGCGCAGCTCCGTCGGCTATGACGACATCCGAGATCGGATGGCGGCCCTTCTCGCCCATGTGCCGGAGCCGCCGCGCCGGCACGCCCCGCCGCCGTCCCGGGACATGGACTTCGATCAGGTGATCCGCGATCTTGAGGCGCGCGTGTCCCGCCTCGACCGCGCGCCGCCGCCGCGGGGCGCACCACCGTCGACGCCCCTCAGCCGCGACGAGGATGCCCGGGTGCGCCGGATCAGGGCGCGCCTTGCCGAGATCGGCGACCGCCTCGCCGAGGCCGCGTCGCCGGAGCCGCCACCCCGCAGGCCGCCACCCGAGCCGGACCCGCTTGCCGCCGCCATCGCCGATATCGCCCGCCGCCAGAGCACGCTCTCCGACCGCCACATCGCGGTGGCGGCGGATGCCTCGCCCGCCGCGATCGGTGCGCTGAGGGCCGAGGTCGTCGTGCTGTCCGACCGCATCGGTGCGCTCGTTGAGCAGAGCCGCGACGAACGGGCCGGTATCGCCGGCCGCATCGATCGGATCGCCGAGACCGGGCGCGCCTCGGCTGCGACGGTCGCCGCCGCGCTCGGCGACATCGGCAAGGCCCTCGATGCGTTGGCGGCACGACGGAGCGGTGCCGACACTGCCCAGGTTGCCGCTCTGGCCTCGGGTCTTGCCGAGCTCCGCGGCAAGGTCGACGGTCTCGAACGCCACGGCCGCGAAAGCGGCGAGAGCCTCCGCCGCGTCGAGGCCCGGCTCGAGGATATCGCCCGCGCCGACCCGACGCCGCTCATCCGCAACCTCGAGGCGCGCATCGACGGTCTGGTGGCGCGGATCGACGCGGCGGTGAATGATCCGGCGGGGGCGACCGCGCTGGACGCCCTCCGCGCCGAGATCGGTTCGGTACGCTCCGAGATCGCCGTCCGCGACGCCGCCAGCATGGAGACGCTCGAGAGCCGCATCCGGGGGCTCGCCGAGGAGGTCACGGCGAGCGTCCGCAGCGAGGGCGACGGCGACCAGCTCGCCGCGCTCGAGTCGCGGGTGGAGTCGCTCGCCGAGGAGCTCGCCCGCACCACCCCCCGGGCGAGGGCGCTGGAGGATGTCGAGGAGAACCTCGTCCGGCTCCAGGCAAGCCTCATCGAGGGCCGTCGCGATTCGATCGAGGCGGCCCGCGCCGCCGCGCGGAACGCCGTGCGTGAGCTCGGCGCGACCGGCGCCGATCGCGAGCTGGTGGCGGCGCTCCGGGACGATCTCGACGAGATTCGCCGGTTGATCGGCGCGGCCGAGCGGCCGGAAGAGGACAGCGATGCGTCGATGCGCGAGACCCTCGCTGCCGTCGCAGCGCGCATCAGCCAGCTCACCGAGGCGGCCGAAGCGTCCGAGGCGGCCATGACCCCGGAGACGCCGGACGTGCCGGCCGCTTCGCCGCCGGCAGAGCCGGCATACGCACCGGAGCCGGCCATCCCGCGCGCTGCGCCGCGGACGCGGCCGGACCTTGCCGCCATCCGCGAGCTTGCCGGCGCCGCGCCGGCTGCCGAGCGCGCGATCCACGGCCGCCGCGCCGACTTCATCGCCGCTGCCCGCCGCGCCGCCCAGACCGCCGTGGCCGAAGCCGACGCCGGCACGGGTGTCGGGATCGGCGATCGCCTCGTCGGGGCGGACGCCGAGCACAGTCCCTTCGCGCGCATCGGCCAGGCCATCCGCGCCCGGCGGAAGACGCTGGTGCTTGCCGCCGCCGCGATCGTCATCGCCCTTGGCGCGCTCCAGATCGGCAGCCGGCCGGTCGACGTGGCGGAGGTCGCGCCTGCGCCCGCCGAGGATCAGCCCGGCGCCATCATCATCCATCGCCCGGCGGGGTCGCTCGCGCCGCCGCAGCGCGTGGCGTCCGGTGGCAGCGTTCCGCCCTTCGCCATGCCCGAGGCCGGCGACGTGCGGCTCGTGCCGCCCGCGACGGATGCGCGGAGCGCGATGGATCTCGCCACGCCCGATCCGGTCGTCACCGGCAGCACGCCGGCCGCCGACGATCCCAGCGTCGGCCCCGAGAAGCTCCGCCTCGCCGCGGCGGCCGGCGACGCAGCGGCTGCTTACGAGATCGCCTCCCGCTATGCCGAGGGCCGCGGCACCATCCGCGACCTCTCCCGGGCCGCCGCGTGGTATGGCCGTGCCGCCGACGCAGGGCTGGCGCCGGCGCAATACCGCCTCGGCAGTCTCTATGAGCGCGGCCAGGGCGTCGCCAGGGACACGGCGAAAGCCGTCGACCTCTATCGGCGGGCCGCCGAGCAGGGCAATGCCGGCGCGATGCACAATCTCGCGGTGCTGATCAGCAACGGCGCTGCCGGGTCGCCGGACCCGGCCGGCGCGCTGCGCTGGTTCCAGGCCGCCGCGGACTTCGGCGTCAAGGACAGCCAGTACAATCTCGGCGTGATCTACGGCCGCGGCCTCGGCACGGCGGTCGATGTCGCCGAGTCCTACAAGTGGTTCGCGATTGCCGCGGCGGGCGGCGACAAGGATGCCTCGGCCCGTCGCGACGAGGTCGCTGCCATGCTCGACCAGAACCAGCTCGCGCTCGCGCGCGCCAAGGTTCAGACATGGCGGCCGCAGGCTCCGGCGGCTGCCGCCAACGAGGTCGTCGGCCCTCCGGGCGGCTGGGGCGATCATCCGGCCGGGCTGACCGCGCAGGACCAGAAGGCGCTGGTCCAGAAGATCCAGACCCTGCTCGCCTCGAAGGGCTACGATCCTGGTCCCGCCGACGGCGTCGAGGGACCGAAGACCCGTCAGGCCGTGCGCGCCTTCCAGGCAAGCGTCGGCCTTGTCGATACCGGCCTGATCGACCGCTCGCTGGTGGCTGCACTCGCCCAGCGCGCCGGCTGAGTCGGCGGCCGTCATCCGACCGTCGTATCGCGTTGACAGTGAAAGCAATGCCGCGCTTTATCGAACGCTGGTCCCCCACGTTCGCCAACCGGATCTGACGGCGCCACGACGTGCTGATCTACCTCCCCATCGCCGAACTGTCGGTGAACATGTTCATCATCTTCGGCATGGGCGGAGCCGTCGGGTTCCTCTCCGGGCTGTTCGGTGTGGGCGGCGGTTTCCTGTTGACGCCCCTTCTCATCTTCTCCGGCATCCCGCCGGTGGTGTCGGTCGCGACCGTGGCGAGCCAGATCGTCGCCTCGTCCGCCTCGGGGGCGCTGTCCTACTGGCGCCGGCGGATGATCGACCTCAAGCTGGCGACGGTGCTGATGCTGTCGGGGGCGGTCGGCACGCTGATCGGCGTCGCCGTCTTCAACGGCCTCCGCTCGCTCGGCCAGCTCGATCTGATCATCGGCGTCTCCTACGTCACCTTCCTGGGCGCCATCGGCGGCCTGATGCTGACCGAGTCGGTCCGCGCCATGCTCAACGCCCGGCGCGGCAAGCCCGCGCCGCTCCGCAAGCCCGGCCAGCACATCTGGATTCACCGCCTGCCGCTGAAGATGCGCTTCAAGCGCTCCAAGCTCTATGTCAGCGCCATCCCGGTGGTGGCGCTCGGCGTCGGCATCGGCTTCCTCGGCGCACTCCTCGGCATCGGTGGCGGCTTCATCCTCGTCCCGGCGCTGATCTATCTGCTTCGGGTGCCGACCAATGTCGTCATCGGCACCTCGCTGATCCAGATCGTCGCCACCATGTCGGTGGCGACCGTCCTTCATGCCGTCACCAATTTCTCCGTCGATATCGTCCTCGCCATCATCCTGATGGTCGGCGGCGTGATCGGCGCCCAGTTCGGGGCACGCGTCGGCCAGAACATGCGCGGCGACCATCTTCGCGCGCTGCTCGGACTCCTGGTGCTCGCCGTCGCCGTCCGCTTCCTGTTCGGGCTGGTGACGCCGCCGGACGAGGCCTATTCGATCACAACCCTCGCCGGAGTCGTGCGATGAGGAGCGTCGGCGCGGGCCTGCTGCTGCTCCTCGCCTCGGCCCTGCCGGCGTCGGCCGAGCAGCTGATCATAGCGCTCTCGACCAACAACATCCGGATCGATTCCGGCTTCACCGGCGACGCGCTGACCGTGTTCGGCGTCGTCGAGCGCGATGCCGCGACGGTGTCGAGGAATTCGCCCTACGAAATCGCGGTGCTGGTGAAGGGCCCGATCGACACGGTGGTCGTGCGGCGGAAGGAGCCGCTCCTCTTCTTCTGGGTCAACCGCGCCTCCGAGACCTTCACCGCGGCGCCGTCCTACTACGCCCTCAATTCGACCGGTCCGCTCGAAGAGATCGCCACCCGGCCGCTGCTCCAGCGCCTCGGCCTCGGCTTCGACAATGTTCCGCTTCAGGTCTCCGACGCCGCCGAGCAGGCGACGGATTCGGACTTCCGCGAGGCGTTCATCCGTCTTCGCAGCGAGGCCGGGCTCTACTCGGAGTCTGATGACGGGGTCGACTTCATCGGCACCTCCGACTCGGTGTTCCGCACCGCGGCGTGGATTCCCTCCAACGCTCCGGACGGGCGCTATACCATCGAGGTCTACCTGTTCTCGGGCGAGGTTTTCCTCGCCCGCCAGCAGGCGACGCTCCACGTCACCAAGGTCGGTTTCGAGCAGTTCATGTTCGAGGCCTCGCACAACCGCGCGCTGCTCTACGGCCTGGCCTGCGTGCTGCTGGCCCTGTTCACCGGCTGGCTCGCGGGCGTCGTCTTCCGGCGGGACTGATCATCCCTCCCGCGTTGCCGGCAGCGCCGCGGCCCCGGCGTCCGGACCGCGCTCCTTCCGCGTCTTCCACAGCGAATAGGCGATGCCGCCGGCGAGCAGCGCCACCGTCACGCCGAGCGAGATCGCCGGGTCGAGCTTGCCGTAGAAGTGGTTGACGAAGATCTTGGCGCCGATGAACACCAGCACCACCGCCAGCGCGTATTTGAGATAGTGGAAGCGGTGGACGGTCGCGGCCAGCGCGAAGTAGAGCGCGCGGAGGCCGAGGATCGCGAAGATGTTCGAGGTGTAGACGACATAGGGGTCGGTGGTGATCGCAAGGATCGCCGGCACGCTGTCGACCGCGAAGAGGACGTCGACCAGCTCGACCATCACCAGCGCGAGGAGGAGCGGCGTCGCATAGAGCCGGAGCCGGCCGGCGCTGTCCGCTTCCCGCACCACGAAGGCGCTGCCGCGGAGCCCGTCGGTCAGCCGCATCCGGCGCTTGAGGAAGGCGAGCAGCCGGCTCTCCTTCATATCCCCGTCGTGCCCGGCCGAGACCAGCATCTTTATGCCGGTGAGGATCAGGAAGCCGCCGAACAGGAACAGGATCCACTCGAACTCGGCGACCAGCGAGGCGCCGAAGCCGATCACGATCGCGCGCATCACCACCACGCCGAGGATGCCGTAGAACAGCACCCGGTGCTGCAGCGCGCGGGGCACGGCGAGGGCGGCGAAGATCAGCGAGATGACGAAGACGTTGTCGAGCGACAACGTCTTCTCGATCAGGTAGCCGGTGAAATAGTCGATGCCCGACTGGGCGCCGAGCTGCCACCACACCAGGCCGCCGAACATCAGCGCGACGGCGATGTAGCCGGCCGAGAGCAGAAGGCTTTCGCCGACCGGGATCTCGCGTTCCTTGCGGTGGAGGACGCCGAGATCGAAGACCAGGAGCGCGACCACCACTGTCGCGAAGGCGAGCCAGGCCCAGACGGGCTGGCCGAGAAACGGTTCGGTCAGGAAGGCGGCAGCCTCCATCGTGACCTCCAGATGCCGATGCGCGCGTCGACGCAAAAGGGCAGGTGAAGATCCGACATCACGGCAAGCGCCCTTGCCGCCAGAGGGGCCCGGATCGGTGTGAGGGGCCAAATGGTGCCGGGCCCCCGCTTCGTCAAGGGCCGCCGGGAACGGAATCTGCGCGAGGGGTGGTTCAGTCCCGGCGGAGCGCCCGCCGGCCCACCGCGTAGACCTGCGCCTCGCCGAGCACGAATGCGCGGAACGTCGGCGGCGCGAACAGCCCGGCAAAGGCCCGGTCGAGGACGTTGAGCCCGCCGGCATAGGCGCCGAAGGCGGGGAGCACCAGCCGCGTCCCATCGCCGGCGAAGCACTTCCGCCGCACCGACCGACCGCGGCCGATCACCCGTGCGCACGGGTGGAGGTGCCCGGCGATCTCGCCCGCCCCGTTGCCCGCCGTCGGCGCGTGACGGAACGTCACCGGCCCGGCTTCGAGCGTCTCCATATGCTCGCCGTCAAGCCCGTGCGGCCGGCCGGGATCGTGATTGCCGGCGATCCAGACGAAGTCGCGGCCCTGCTGCAGGGCGCGGAGCGCGGCGCGGTCCTGCGGCCCGAGCCGCGCCGAGCCGCCATCGTCGTGGAAGCTGTCGCCGAGAGAGACCACCGTCGCCGGGTCGTGCCGGGCGACCGCGCGGGCGAGGCGGTGGAGCGTCTCGGCGCTGTCGTAGGGCGGCAGCATCCGGCCGCGCCGGGCGTAGGACGAACCTTTCTCGAGGTGGAGGTCGGCGACGATCAGCATCCGTCGGTCGGCCCACCACAGAGTGCCGTCGGCGAACGCTTCGAGCACCACCCCCGCGACGCCGACGAGGGCGGGGGGCAATTCCGCCTTTGCGCTGGCCTTGATCGAAGGGGCTGCCATGAGTGGGTCCGCTCAGGCCGACATCGAGGAGGCCGCCAACCTCCCCCGTGAGGGGAGGTCGAAGTCTGCGACCCCGGACGTGATCCGGGGGAAGCAGACTTCGGGAGGGGGTGGCAATGGTGACGCTGCAGAGCCCCCTCCCGAAATCGCTGCGCGATTTCGACCTCCCCTCAAGGGGGAGGTTGGGGGCGGCGTCAATCGGACCGCTCGCGTCTCACACATCCGCATCGTCACCCATCGCTTCCCTGACGAGATCGTCCGCGGCCTCGCGGAGTACGTCCTCGCTCGATTCGCCCGCCACGGATTCCCGCCCGATCTGCAGCATCGCCGGCACCGCCAGCGGCGAAATCCGGTCGAGGCGCTTGTGGACGATTCGGCCGCGCACCCGCGCCAGCATATCGCCGACGCGGGCAATCTCCAGCAGTCCCGTCGCCGCGTCCGCCCAGGTCGCCTGGAGGAGGATGTGGTCGGGCTCGTGGCGGCGGAGCACGTCGTAGATCAGGTCGGTCGAGACCGTCACCTGCCGGCCGGACTTCTCCCGGCCCGGATGGCGCTTCTCGATCAGCCCCGAGATCAGCGCGGTGTTCCGGAACATGCGCTTGAGCAGGTAGCTCTCCGCCATCCACGCCTCGAGGTCGTCACCGAGCATGTCCTCGGCGAAGAGCGCGGCAAGGCTCGGCTCGCCGCGGTGGAAGGCGCGGCCGAGGTCGCCGAGCGCCCAGATCGCGATCGCATAGTCCGAGGCCACGAACCCGACCGGGCGGAGCCGCGCCCGCTCGAGCCGGCGGGTCAGCAGCATGCCGAGCGTCTGGTGGGCGAGCCGCCCCTCGAACGGGTAGGCGACCATGTAGGTGCGGTTGCCGCGCGGGAAGGTCTCGACGAGAAGCTGGTTGCGCTTGGGGAGCAGCGAGCGCCGCTTCTGGATCTGGAGCCACTCCGACACCTGCGGCGGCAGTCGCGCCCAGCTCTTGGGATCGGCGAGCATGGTCCGCACCCCGTCGGCGAGAAACGAGGTGATCGGGAACTTGCCGCCGGCATAGATCGGGATCTTCGGCGTGTCGTCGGCGGTGCGCGTCGCCACCACCTCATTCTCGTGCATCCCCTCGTAGCGGAGGATCAGCCCGGCAAAGAGGAAGGTGTCGCCGGGCGCGAGCGCCTCGATGAAGCTCTCCTCGATCTTGCCGAGCGAGCGCCCGCCGCGGCCGGCGAAACCCTGCGCCGCGCTCCGCGCGATGCGGACATTGAGGAGCGGCGCCTCGATGATGGTGCCGGCATTCAGCCGGTACTGCTGCGCCACCTGCGGGTGGGTGATCCGCCACAATCCGTCCGCGCCCTTGCGGATCTTGGCGAAGCGCTCGTAGCTCCGGAGCGCGTAGCCGCCGGTGGCGACGAAGTCGACCACGCGCTCGAAGGTCTCCCATGGCAGGTTGCGATACGGATAGGCCGACCGCACTTCGTCATAGAGCGCGACCGCATCGAACGGCGCCGAGCAGGCCATGCCGAGGACGTGCTGGGCGAGGACGTCGAGCCCGCCGGGCTGGATCGGCGGGGTGTCCTGCGCGCCGAGATAGTTGGCGTCGAGCGCCACCCGGCATTCGATCACCTCGAAGCGGTTGGCCGGCACCAGCACCGCCCGCGAGGGCTCGTCGAGCCGATGGTTGGCGCGGCCGATCCGCTGGGCGAGCCGCGAGGCGCCCTTCGGCGCGCCGACATTGACGACGAGGTCGACGTCGCCCCAGTCGATGCCGAGGTCGAGCGTCGAGGTGCAGACCACGGCGCGGAGCTTGCCCGCCGCCATCGCCGTCTCGACCTTCCGCCGCTGCCCGGCGTCGAGCGAGCCGTGGTGGAGGGCGATCGGCAGGCCGTCGGCATTCACCCGCCACAGCTCCTGGAAGAGGAGCTCGGCCTGCGAGCGGACGTTGACGAAGAGCAGCGCCATCCGGTGCCGCTTGACGATCTCGTAGATGTCGGGGATGGCGTAGCGCGACGAGTGCCCCGACCACGGGATGCGCTCCTCGGAGTCGAGGATGGTGATCTCCGGCTTCGCCCCGCCTGCCACCACCACGATGTCGGCCATCGGCGGCGCTGCGGCACGACCCTCCCGCCGTGCCGCTGGGCCACCCTCTCCCCTTGCGGGAGAGGGTCGCTGAGCCGCAGGCGAAGCGGGGTGAGGGGGAACATCCACCCGTCCGGTCTTCGTCCCTCCCCTTGAAACGGGGAGGTCGGGAAGGGATCGCCCTTCATCCTCACCGTCATCGCGGGCTGGTCCGACCCCCTCCCATCCTCCCCTTTTCAGGGGGAGGGGAGAGGTCTCGCCCCCGGCGCGCTGCCCGACCAGCCAGCCCCGCAGCGCGTCCGGCTCGGCGACCGTCGCTGAGAGGCCGATCGTCTTCAGCCGCGGCGCGAGCGTCCGGAGCCGGGCGAGGCCAAGCGCCAGCAGGTCGCCGCGCTTGCTGGTCACCAGCGCGTGCAGTTCGTCGAGGATGATCGTGTCGAGGTCGGCGAAGAAACGGGGCGCGTCCTTGGCCGAGAGCAGCAGCGCCACCTGCTCGGGTGTGGTGAGGAGGATGTCCGGCGGCTTCAGCTTCTGCCGCTGGCGCTTGTGGACGGGGGTATCGCCGGTGCGGGTCTCGATCGCGACCCGAAGTCCCATCTCGCGGACCGGCGTCTCGAGGTTGCGGGCGATGTCGACGGCAAGCGCCTTGAGCGGCGAGACATAGAGGGTGTGGACGCCGCGCCCCTCCGGCCGATTGACCGCCGGCCGCTCGTGGAGCGCGGCCAGCGTCGGCAGGAACCCGGCGAGGGTCTTGCCCGCACCGGTCGGCGCGATGAGGAGCGTCGAGCGCCCCGCCCGGGCCTTCGCGAGCAGCTCCAGCTGGTGCGGCCGCGGTGTCCACCCCCGCCCCGCGAACCAGGCGGCGAACGGCGCGGGCAGAACGGCAGGTTCGGCCTTGGGCTTGCGGGCGATGCGGCTCACAGCACCGACACTATCCGCGACGCCGGCGGTCCGTCCATGGTTTGTTCTTGTGCGCGTTTGGCGCCGTCAGTAGCGGAGAACGACGCCGGCGATCAGGCCGCGCATCGACACGTCGTAGGTGAGGCTGTCGTTCTCGAAGTCGACGGCCGCCGCGCGGTAGCCGAGCATCATCGAGACCGTGTCGTCGAAGCGATAGCCGGCCGCGCCCATCACGTCCCACAGGCTGTCGGATGAAACACCGAACCCGCCGACCATCGCCCAGCCGGTCAAGTAGAGGCGGCGGGAAAGGTCGATGTCGCCCATGACCCCGACGATCGGGTCGGTCCAGCTCACGGACTGCTCGCCGCCGCGTCCGTCAAGCGAGCCGCCCTTGAGGTCGAGCTGGTTGGCGAGGGAGACCAGACGAAACCCCGCCGCGACGTCGAGGCTGGCCCGCGCCGCGTCCACCAGCCGGTACGTCGCGGCGCCCGTCCACATCACTGTCGTCGTCTTCGTGGCGACGCTGTCGACATAGGCGGGGAACGGTGAGTCCTCCGTGGTCGAGAGCTTGCCGTAGACGAAGTCCGAAAAGACCGCGAAGCGATCGTGGCGGACCTCGGTCATGCCCAGGAAGCCGAAGTCGAGATCGGCCACGATGTCGCCGAAGCTCTGGTCGACGTGCACGATCGTGCCGTCGGCGCCGACATCGCCGGCAAGTCCGGTGGCCCAGACATAGGGGGCGATGACGACGGTCCATCCGCCTGGGATCGACCCCGCCGGGGGCCCCTCCGGGATGGAACGTCCCCGGTCGGCGGCCCGCGCGCCGGCCACGGCGAGCCCGATGGTTGCCGCCGCCACGAGTGCCAATGCCCGTCTTGTCACGCTGGCCCCACCGCCTGAACCCCCGAGAGCCTGGCCGAGACTAGCATCCTTCCTCGGCGCTGCGCGCCTTTTTGCCCTTCTTTTCGATCCGGATCGGACGCCGCGGCCGATTGACATGAATCAACCGTCCCCAGGTTCGAGCCCGTATCTTTTCACCTGAATGCGGCTTCACGGAAAGGAGGGCGCTGAGCCCTCCGGAGCGGAGGTGATCATGGTCAAGATCGTTGCCAAGCAGCCCGTCAACGAAGCTGCACTCGAGAAGCTGGGACTTCTCCTCGACCCGACCGATGTGGATTTCTCGAATACCAAGTCGAGCGGATTCACCGCGGAGGCGGGCGATGTCCGCATCGTGGTCAAGGGCACCGGGATCAAGTACGTGCCCTTCGTCGATGTGCCGATGTCGGGCACCATCACGAAAATCAAGGCGTACTTCTCTGATGCCTTGGCCTACACGATCAGCAAGGCCGAGATAAACATCAAGAAGCTCGCCAACGCCTCCGATGTCGAGAGCGCGATCAAGAAGATCCTGTCGGGCAACGATCTATTCAAGGGGTCGAGCGGCGACGACCTGTTCGCCGGCGGCGGCAAGAACGACAAGCTGCTCGGCAAGGGTGGCAACGACACGCTCGCAGGCGACGCCGGCAAGGACAAGCTCGACGGCGGCGACGGCTCCGACACGCTCGACGGCGGCAAGGGCAAGGACACCTACTTCTTCAAGGATGCGCCAGGCAGCGGCGTCGACACCATCGTCAACTTCGAGAGCGGCGAGAAGTTCAAGGTCTCGAAGGCCGCCTTCGACGGCCTCACCAAGGGCGAGCTCTCGGCCGACCAGTTCGTCGAGGGGACCAGTGCGGGTGATGCAAATGACCGCTTCATCTACGACTCCTCGACCGGCGCCGTCTATTTCGACCGCGACGGGACGGGGAGCGCCGCGCAAGTGCAGTTCGCTCACATTGTCACCGACTCCGGCAACTTCGGCGCCGGCAGCATCATCGTGATCTGAGCAGGGGCGCGCGGACCGCGCCTCTCGCCCCCCGGTGCGCGAGAGCAGGTCTCGGGCGGATGAGCGATGCGTAGTCCGCCCGTACTCCCCGGCTCATGGAGGCCATCCAACTTCCTCATGCTGAGGTGCTTCGCGGGACGCGAAGCCTCGAAGCACGCCCTGCCGTTTATCTAGGCCACGTGGACAAGCCACGGTGCGTCCTTCGAGGCTCGGCTTCGCCTCGCACCTCAGGATGAGGAATGCAGTGATCTCCATCAACGAGGCGAGAGAGAGGGTCGCGATCAGCGAGGCAGCGGCCCCCTGCCTTGCCCACCGGTCCTGGCGCACTCCCCACCCCCACGCTGCCTGGAGCGCACCCACCCCCTCATGCTGAGGTGCGACCCCGGCCGTGAGCCGGGGGAGCCTCGAAGCACCCGCCAACGCCGATCCCGGCGACTTTATCCCCGTTTCCGAATCCGGCCGTATGATGCGCGTTGTCCCTCTCGCCAAAGAGCGCCTTCCGGTCACGGCCGCCGATTTCGGCGCGTTCGCTGCGCCTGGGCTGGGCGGTGGAAAGAAGCCGCCTTGAGATGGTGAGATACTTCTGGCAGCGTTGCGGGAACTTCGGTGAGCCAGCAACCTCGGCGAGAGGGCATGCGGAGAGTTCCCACGATCCTGGTCGGCGCCTGCCTGGTGGTGGTCTGGCTCGCGACCTCCGCGCAGGCCACCGGTGCCCGTCCCTGTCAATTCGATACCCGAAGGGACGTCCCGAGCGACTTTGTCGAGCGGTGCTCCGCAGTCATTGCTGATGGGACGCTGAGTGGCGAGAGCTTGGCTTGGGCGTACGGGGCACGTGCTTCCTTCTACGCCGAGCGCGAGGAACGTGACCTTGCGATTGCCGACCTCGACAAGGCGATTGCCGTTTCTCCAACGGCTTTCCTCCATGTCTTCCGCGGCATTCTCGTCAAAGGAACGGGCGATGAAGACAAGGCTTTCGGCGATTTCGAGGAGGCTATCCGGCTCGATCCGGGCTATGCAGATGCTTACACTCTGCGCGCAAGCATCCATTTCACAAGAGACCGGTTCGGACTTGCGCTGGACGACCTCAATGTCGCCGTGCGGCTCGACCCAAGGAGTGTAGGGGCCTATTTCTTGCGGGGTGGAGTCTACGCGGCGACGGGCGAGAGTGATCGCGCGATTTTCGACTTCAGCGCGGCGATTCAAATCAACCCGTCGTTCGACGGCGCTTATCGGGGCCGCGCCAGCGCGTACAGCGCGCTTGGAGATCACGAGAGATCTTGGGCCGACTACAGCGCAGTGGTCAGGCTAAGACCTTACGATGGCACGGGTTACCTAGGGCGGGCACTCGAATCGGTTTTCCTGAACGATCTCTCGAGCGCCATGCGCGATCTCAACGCTTCGATTGCTCTTGATGCCAAGGGGGCACGTGCCTTCATGGCGCGGGGAGCCATTCTGGCGGATCAAGGCGCTTTCGCGGACGCTCTCGCCGATTTCGAGCAGGCGCTGGAGTTGGAGCCGAATTCGATCGCGGCTTACCTTGGGCGGGCTCAGGTCAATATCCGGACACGTCGATACACCGCGGCGATGAGCGATCTGGACACCGCGATCGCCTTGGATGCGAACGATGCGAGGCCCTATGCACTGCGGGGCCCGCTCAACAGTCTGTTGGGCGATCAAAACGCCGCCATGGCGGACTACGACACGGCGGTCAGGCTCAATCCGCTCGATGCGACGTCGTACTATAATCGCGGCGCCGCGCACGTCATCCGCAGGGAGTACGACCGGGCGGTCGCCGATCTCGAAACGGCGCTCCGCCTCCAACCTGGCTACGAGCAAGCGAGGGCTGCGCTGGACATCATCAAGATGTTTCACAGACCATCCCTCTGAGGCAATTGGGCCGAGCACGCGGGGAGTTCCACAAGAGGTGGGCATTGCCGGGATCTTGGCCTCGTCATTGGCCGCTTCCTTCGCCGTCGTTCCATGTCCCCCACCGCTGCCGCCTCGCCACCCTCTCCCGCGAGGGGAGAGGGTTGGGTCGCCCCGTTGCCTCACCAGTCGCACCCCGCGGCGCCTCGGCCCCGCCACTTCCGCCGAGAGGCCGATCGCCTTGAGCGGCGCCGCGAATATCCTGGGCGGGGGGAGGCGTCGCTGCCCCACGCCCTCGCTCATGGAACCCGACGCTGGCCGCGCCACTGCGGTGTCCCTATCTTCTGCAGATGCGCCCCGAAGAGCTGCTCTGTTCCACCCCGTCGGGCCTCTGGTCGAAGCGCGGCGGCTTCCACATCGACCCCACCCGGCCGGTGGAGCGGGCGCTCATAACCCACGGTCACTCCGATCACGCCCGCGCCGGCCACGGTGCAGTGCTCGCCACCCGCGAGACGCTCCGCATCATGGCCGCCCGCTACGGCGAGGCCTTCGCCGGGACCACCGAGGCGGCCGTCCTCGGCGCGCCGATGCGGATCGGCGACGCCACCGTCACCTTCCAACCCGCCGGCCATGTCCTCGGCTCGGCCCAGGTGGTGGTCGAGGCGAACGGCCTCCGCATTGTCGCCTCGGGCGACTACAAGCGCCGGCCGGACCCGACCTGCCGGCCCTTCGTGCCGGTGCCGTGCGACATCTTCATCACCGAGGCGACCTTCGGCCTGCCCGTGTTCCGCCATCCCCCGGCCGAGGCCGAGATCGGCAAGCTCCTCGCCTCGCTCGCCCAGTTTCCCGAGCGCGCCCATCTCGTCGGCGCCTATTCGCTCGGCAAGGCCCAGCGTGTCATCCGCATGCTCCGCGATCAGGGCTACGACCGCACCGTCTATCTCCACGGCGCCATGGACCGGCTCTGCCGGCTCTACGAGGAGGAGGGCGTCGCCCTCGGCCCGCTCGCCTCCGCGACGGTGGCAAGCGGCAAGAAGGGCGACTTCGCCGGCGCCGTCGTTCTTTGTCCGCCGTCGGAGATCGCCGAGCGCTGGGCGCGCCGCTTCCCCGATCCGGTCGCCTGCTACGCCTCGGGCTGGATGCGCATCCGCCAGCGGGCGAAGCAGGCCAATGTCGAATTGCCGTTGATCCTCTCCGATCATGCCGACTGGGACGAGCTCACCGACACCATCGCCGAGCTTGGCGCCGGCGAGGTCTGGGTCACCCACGGCCGCGAGGAGGCGCTGGTCCGCTGGTGCGAGCTGAACGGCATCGCGGCGAAGCCCCTCCACATGGTCGGCTACGAGGACGAGGCGGAGTAGGGGCGCGGCGTCCGCCCGGCGTGTTACCCTCTCCGTTCGATCCGGAAGCGAGGCCCGGATCGGCCGCGGTCCGCGACACAGACCCGCATGATCACGAGGAGGACGAGGATGTTCATTCGATGGTGCACGATGGCGGCGGCGCTCGGCCTGACGCTGGCGTCCGCCGATGCCGCCGATCACGCGACGCCGGAGGAAATCATCGCCAACGTCCGGGAGGCCGCGGATCACGTCATGGTGGAAGGCGAGGCGGGACTTGCGATCTTCGACCGGGCGAGCTCGCCCTATGTCTGGAAGGACAGCTACGTCTTCGTCTGGAACTGCGCGGCGGGCACCGTGGTCGCCCATCCGGTCGCGGCTTCGCGGGGCGTGCCCATCTCCTCGCTCGTCGATGCGGCCGGCAAGCCCCTCGGCAAGGCGCTCTGCGATGCGGCGGCCGTGCCCGGCGGCAGCTGGGTCGAATATGTGTGGCCCGAGCCGGTGGCGGAGGAAGGTGCCGACGACCTCGTCTATAGCGGCGCACCGGCGCGCAAGGTCAGCTATATGCTCAGTGTCGAGGGGCAGCCGTTCCAGGTCGGCGCCGGCACCTACGACGACAGCCTCGCCATCGCTGACCTCGACGCTCTGCTGGCGCGCTGATTCAGATCGCCTCCACCCAGGCGCGGATGAGGTGGTGCGCGATGGCGATCGGCACCGGCGTCTTGAGGCCCTCCGGGTGGGTCTCGGCCATCATCGCGCGCACCTCGGCGCGGTCGAACCAGCGGCAGGCCTCGAGTTCGTCCTCGTCCGGCGTCACGGTGGTCGAGATCGCCTCGGCGAGACAGCCGATCATCAGCGACGACGGGAACGGCCACGGCTGGCTCGAGTGGTAGCGGACGCGGCCGATCCGGATGCCGGACTCCTCCAGAGTCTCACGCCGCACCGCGTCCTCGATCGTCTCCCCCGGTTCGACGAAGCCGGCGAGGCACGAATACATCCCCGGGGGAAATCGCGTCTGGCGGCCGAGCAGCGCGCGGTCGCCGTCGATCGCGAGCATGATCACCACCGGGTCGGTGCGCGGGAAGTGCTGCGCCCCGCAGGCTGGGCAGTCGCGGCGGTAGCCGCCGATCTTCATCTCCGACGGCGCCCCACACACGCTGCAGAAGCCATGGCGGAGATGCCAGAAGCAGAGGCTGCGGGCCTGCGCCAGCGCGCCGAGGTGCTCTGCCGCGAGCGTGCCCTCGACCGCAATCGTGCGGAGATCGGTCGGGGCGAACCGCGTCTCGTCCGGCATCGCCGCCTCCGGCAGTGTCACCGCGAGCCGCGGGCCCTCTCCGGTCCAACCGAGCAGCACGACGTGCCCGCGCTCGGCGCCAAGCGCCTCGGCCTCGGCGAGGGTGAAGAGCGGCGCTGGCGCGTTCCCCCTGTGCAGCACCGGCTTTTCGCCGGAGAACACGTAGAGCCGCGCCGCCGGGTCGGCGAGCGCGGTCGCCACCGCATTGTCGTCGCGCTTCTCGCTGCGCCGTTCGATGCGGTTGCCGGCAAAACCGTGCCGGCTGCTCGCCTCCGTTGCGGGGAGGCCGTCGAAGAGGCTCGCCATGGCTGTGATCAGGTCCTGGGAAGGCTTTGGTGCAGTTGGCCGATCAGTCTATCGCGCGCCGCGGGCTCATAGGCAACCGCCTCGCCCGATCCCCACACCGGCCCCGGCCAGGCCGGGTCGTCGGTGAAGCGGGCGATGACGTGGACATGGAGCTGGCGGATCTGGTTGCCGAGCGCGGCGACGTTGAGCTTGTGGCATTGGGTGACCGCCCGAAGCGCCTGCGAGACCAGAACGATCTCGTCGAAAAGCACGGCGCGATCGGTCGCCTCGAGGTCGATGATCTCGGCGATGTCCGCACGCTGCGGCACCAGGATCAGCCACGGGAAGCGGGCGTCCCGGGACAGGCGGAGAGTCGAAAGCGGAAGGTCGGTGACCGGAACCGTGTCGGCTTCGAGCCGCGGATCGAGGGAGAATTCAGGCATGATTTCTGGACGAATCCTGTGGCTTTTGCTTATCCTAGCGTGCTTTCTCCCCGCACGCCCTTGCCATCGCCGACCCCCGGCATGATATGGTGCCCTCGGGAAGCCGGCGGCGGACGCGCCCCTCGCCAACCGGGTCAGGTCCGGAAGGAAGCAGCCCTAACGAGTTTCGGCGCGGGTCGTCCGTCCGGCTTCCTTCTTCCCAAGGCATGGCCGCGCGTGTCGGGGTACCCGTTTCGGCCCCGGCGTACGGTTTTCGATCAACTGGCGAGGCGATGGACGGCAGCCTAGAGGAGACCCCTGCAGCCGGCACCGGCGCCTATCGGGTGCTGGCGCGGAAATACCGCCCGCAGAGCTTCGCCGACCTTATCGGCCAGGAGCCGATGGTGCGGACGCTGACCAATGCCTTCCGCACCGGTCGCATCGCGCAGGCCTACATGCTCACCGGCGTCCGCGGCGTCGGCAAGACCACGACCGCCCGCATCCTCGCCCGTGCCCTCAACTATTCGGTTCCCGGCAAGGTCGACCGCCCGAGCATCGACATGCCCGAGCTCGGCGAGCACTGCGCCGCGATCATGGAAGGCCGCCATATCGACGTGATCGAGATGGATGCCGCCTCTCATACCGGCATCGACGACATCCGCGAGATCATCGAGGCAGCGCGCTACAAGCCGGCGGTCGCCCGCTACAAGGTCTACATCATCGACGAAGTGCACATGCTGTCGAAGGCGGCCTTCAACGGCCTGCTCAAGACGCTCGAGGAGCCGCCCGAGCATGTGAAGTTCGTCTTCGCCACCACCGAGATCCGCAA
>JAGRKZ010000206.1 GCA_020442065.1 Bauldia sp. | reverse complement strand
GGAACATGGGGTGGATGCACGACACGCTCGAGTACATGAAGCTCGAGCCGATTCACCGGAAATACCATCATCATCAGATGACCTTCGGCATCCACTACGCCTTCACCGAGAACTTCGTCCTGCCGCTCAGCCATGACGAGGTCGTGCACGGCAAGGGCTCGCTGATCCGCAAGATGCCGGGGGACCGCTGGCAGCAGTTCGCCAACCTTCGCGCCTACTTCGCCTTCATGTGGACTCATCCGGGAAAGAAGCTCCTGTTCATGGGCGGCGAGTTCGCGCAGGAGGCGGAGTGGAACCACGACCGCTCGCTCGACTGGCACCTTCTCGCCGAGCCGGCGCATCGCCAGATGCAGGACCTCGTCCGCGATCTCAACCGCATCTACCGCGAGCTGCCGGCATTGCACGTGCGCGACACCGAGCCGTCGGGCTTCCAGTGGATGGACGTGGGCGACGCCGACAACAGCGTCTACAGCTTCGTCCGCTACGGGGTGGAGGGCGATGCGGCGGTGCTGGTCGTCTGCAACTTCACGCCCGTCGTGCGCGATGGCTTCCGGGTCGGCGTGCCGATGGCCGGTCGCTGGGTCGAGCGGCTCAACTCCGATGCCGCGGTCTACGGCGGCTCGGACGTGGGCAATCCGGGCGGCAGGGCATCCGAACCGATCCCGTGGAACGACCAGGAACAGTCGCTCATGCTGCGTCTGCCGCCACTGTCCACCTCGGTCTTCGTGCATAGCAGTTAGGCAGTCCATTGGATTGACGCCGGTTGAGGCGTCGGTCCATCAACAGGATGCCGGCGGCTTCGGGCCGGGGGCAATGCCGGGCGGACGGGGCTGTGTCGACACCATGAGCAAGATACGCGTTGAGCCGGGAAGTCCCTACCCGCGTGGGGCGACGTGGGATGGCGGCGGGGTCAACTTCGCCCTGTTCTCCGCCAACGCCACAAAGGTCGAACTCTGCCTGTTCGACGACAAGGGCAGGCGCGAGACCCATCGGGTCGCTTTGCCCGAATTCACGCACGAGGTCTGGCACGGGTATCTTCCCGACGTCCGGCCGGGACAGCTCTACGGATACCGCGTGCATGGCCCCTACGATCCACAGAATGGCCATCGCTTCAATCCCTACAAGTTGTTGATCGACCCCTATGCCAAGGCGCTCCAGGGTGACATCCGCTGGCACGATGCGTTGTTCGGCTACCGGGTGGGTTCGAACCGTGGCGACCTGCTGCCCGATCGCCGCGACTCGGCCTTCGTCATCCCGAAATGCGTCGTGGTCGACACCGGTCTGCATCGGAACGGGGATCGCCTGCTGAGGCGCAAGTGGTCCGAGCTGATCGTCTACGAAGCGCATGTGAAGGGCATGACGGCGGCGCGCGAAGACATCCCCGAGCGCATCCGCGGCACGTTTGCCGCCCTCGCCGACCCCCACACCATCGACTACTTCGTCAAGCTCGGCGTCACCGCGGTCGAACTGATGCCGGTGCAGGCGTTTTTCGACGACCGCTACCTGGTTGAGAAGAAGCTCGCCAACTACTGGGGCTACAACACCGTCAACTATTTCTCACTGGCTCCGCGATACTTCTCACCCGGCGCTGGCCTGCAAGAATTCCAGGTGATGGTGCGCCGGCTGCACGAAGCCGGCATCGAGGTCATCCTCGATGTCGTCTACAACCACACCGCCGAGGGCAACCACCTTGGCCCGACGCTCTCGTTCCGCGGCATCGACAACGCGAGCTACTACATGCTCGCCGAGGACAAGCGCTACTACTTCGACACCACCGGCTGCGGCAACACGGTCAATCTCCGCCATCCGCGCGTGCTGCAGATGGTGATGGATTCGCTCCGCTATTGGGTCGAGACCTGTCACGTCGACGGCTTCCGCTTCGATCTCGCCAGTTCGCTCGGCCGCGAATATGATCATTTCGACCGGAATGCCGTCTTCCTCGACGCCATCCGCCAGGACCCCATCCTGCAGCGCGTCAAGATGATCGCCGAACCGTGGGATGTGGGGCCGAACGGTTACCAGCTCGGCAACTTTCCGCCTGGCTGGGCGGAATGGAACGGCCGCTACCGGGACGACATTCGTTCGTTCTGGAAGGGCGACAGCGGGCAATTGCCGAGCTTTGCCCGCGGCTTCCTCGGTTCCGCCGACCTCTTCGACCGGCAGGGTCGCAAGCCCTGGGCGAGCGTCAACTTCGTCACTGCCCATGACGGCTTCACGCTGACCGACCTGTGGTCCTACAACCACAAGCACAACGAGGCGAACCAGGAAGGCAACCGCGACGGCCATGACGACAACCGCAGCTGGAACTGCGGCGTCGAGGGGCCGACGGACGACCCGCAGATCACCGCGCTCCGCGATCGTCTGCGGCGGGCGACGATCGCGACCCTGATCCTGTCGCAGGGCATGCCAATGCTCCTGATGGGCGACGAACATGGCCGCAGCCAGGGCGGCAACAACAATGCCTATTGCCAGGACAACGAGATCGCCTGGATGAGCTGGGATGCGCTGTCGGATACCGATGCCGCCTTCCTCGAGTTCGTCCGCGGACTGATCGCGCTCCGCAAGAGCTATCCGGTCCTCGAGGCGCCGAACTTTCTCCACGGTCGCGAGATCGATGGCGACGGAACGCGGGACGTGACCTGGTTCCGTCCCGACGGGGGCGAGATGGACAGCGATTCGTGGGGCGACGGCAACGCCAAGGTGGTCGGGCTCCTCCTGCGCGACGTCGCCGATCGACTGCTCATCCTGGTCAGCGCCTGGCACGACCCCATCCAGTTCACGCTGCCCAAGGAGAACGGCCGCCGCTGGCGGATCCGCGTCGACAGCGGGCGCGGGCTGATTGACCCGCCCGGCAGGCTTCACCACGGCGGCGATGCGATACACCTTGAAGGCCGTTCGCTGCTGCTTCTCTCCGGCGAGGACGGGTGAGCGTGGGGGACTCCCTTCACCGCCTGGCGGCAGCGGCAGGGATCGTCCGGCAGTACGTCACCCTCACCGGCGAGACGGTCGAGGTGCCCGACGACGCTGTCCGTGGGATCCTCAAGGCCATGGGCATCGCCTGCGGCGACGACGCCGAGACCGAGACGAGCCTCGCTTCGCTGGAACCCGTGGCTTTCGGCCCGTTCGCCGTGCCGGACGACGTCCGTTGCCACATGCCGGAATGGCTGCGGGACGGGCGCTGCTGGGGGGTGACCTGCCAGCTCTATGGCCTCCGCTCCGCGCGCAACTGGGGGATCGGCGATTTCGAGGACCTCGGACGCTTCGCCGAGGTGGCGGCGGCGGCCGGCGCCGACTTCCTCGGGGTCAATCCCCTGCATGCGCTGCTCTTCGCGGCGCCGGGGGGATGCAGCCCGTTCTGGCCGTCGCACCGGCGCTACCTCAACCCGATGTACATCGCGGTCGACCGGGTGCCTGGCGCCGAACGACTCGGCGACGCGCTCGAGCTGCCGGATTCGGTGCGCGAGGGCGACCTCGTCGACTACGCCGCGGTCCGCGGCTACAAGCGCCGGGCGCTCGAGCGGCTGTTCCGGATGTTCGAGACGGACGGCGACGATGCGCTCCGCGCCGACTTTCTGAGCTTCGTCGCGGAAGAGGGCGAGTCGCTCTATCTCCATGCCCTGTTCGAAGCGCTGTCGGAGACGATGGTCGCGGAGGGACGCGAGGCGACCTGGCCGAGCTGGCCGGAGGCCTACCGTTCGCCCGCGGAGGCGGCGGTGAAGGCCTTCGCCGACGAGAGCCACGACCTCATCATGTTCCACTGCTTCCTGCAGTGGATCGCCTTCCAGCAGCTCGGGGTCGCCCAAGACCGCGCCCGCGCCGCCGGCATGCGGATCGGTCTCTATCTCGATTTCGCAGTGGGCGTCGCGCCGGACGGCTCGGCCACGTGGTCGGATCGCGCCCTGGTGATCTCGGGCGTGCGGATCGGCGCCCCCCCGGACTATTTCAACGCAGCCGGTCAGGACTGGGGCCTTGCGCCGGTCTCGCCGACGGTGCTGGCCGAGCGGCGCTTCAGGCCGATCCGCGAATCGATCGATTCGGTCCTTGCCCATGCCGGGGCGCTCCGCATCGACCACGCCATGAGCCTCTACCGGCTGTTCTGGATCGCCCACGGCTTTTCCGCCGGGGAAGGGGCCTATGTCCGTTATCCCTTCGCCGACATGGTCCGGACCATCGCCGAGGTCTCGCAGGCCCGGCACGCGATCATGATCGGCGAGGACCTCGGCATCGTGCCCGACGGTTTCCGCGCCGCCATGCACGCCGCCGACATCCAGAGCTACCGCGTTCTGTTCTTCGAGAAGGACGGCGACTATTTCCTGCCCGCGCAGGCCTATCCGCGCGAGGCGCTGGCCTGCGTCACCACCCACGATACCCAGACTTTCGCGGGGTGGTGGAGTGGCCACGACCTCGCGACCCGCGCCGGCATCGGCATGCTGTCGGCCGCATCGCTGCCGGGCGAATTCCAGGGGCGCGCGCATGAGCGACGGCGCCTGCTCGGGCTGCTCGAAGCCCACGGCCTGCTGCCCCCCGACCTCATCCCGGTGATGCACGCCGAAGCGGAGCCGGACGCGACGCCGCCCGAATCCCTGACCGTCGCGGTGCACCGGTTCATTGCCCGGACGCCATCGCGGCTGGTGGCGGTCTCGGCCGAAGATCTCGTCGGCGCCGTCGACCAGGTGAACATTCCAGGGACGGTCGACGAGCATCCCAACTGGCGGAGGAAGCTTGGGGCACTGCTCGAGGGGATCGCCGGCCACCCGCTGTTCGTGGCCGTCACCGCGGCGCTTGCCGAGGAACGCCCGCGCCGCTAGTGGAGCGAAGGCACGCGGCGGCCGAGCCCTCGACACGACCGGATTCCGGCCTAGGGTGCGGCAATGAGCCGGAAGCCGCCCGTCGTCCTGATCCATGGTGCCTGCAGCCAGCCTGCGCATTTCGAGGCGTGGCGGGAGCAATTCAGCAAGGCCGGGTACCGGGTGGTGGTGCCCCCGCTGCCTGGTCATGCGCCGGTCGAGCGCGACGTCCTCCGCACCACGGGATTCGTCCGCTATGTCGAGGCGATGCGGGAGGCGGTGCGCGGTTGCGACGAACCGCCGATCGTGGTCGGGCACTCGATGGGCGCGCTGATCGCGCGGATGCTCGCGGCTGAGCGGCTGACGGCCGCGATCGTCCTCGTCTCGCCACTGCCCGGCGGGCGGGTTCCGGCGCCTGCTGCCGCGATCCCCTATTTCGCCTTCGTCGCCCCGTTTGTGCTCGCAGGCCGGCCGTTTCGGCCCTGGCCGTCGGCGATCCGCAGACTTGCGCTGCACGACCTGCCGCGCGCCGAGCAGGATGCCGTCGCGGCCGGGTTCGTGCCGGAGTCGGGGAGAGCCTATCGCGATCTGGTCTTCGGCCGGGCGAGGGTGAAGCGGCGGGCCGTCCGCTGTCCGATGCTGGTGCTGCACGGTCACGCCGACCGGCTGGTGCCGTTCGCGGTGGCGCAAGGTATCGCCGACAAGCACGCGGCCCCGCTCATCGCCATCCCCGGGCACGGTCACTGGCTGATCGCCCCGTCCCTTGCGGACCAGGTCGCCCGACATGCCCTGACGTGGCTCGACGAGGCGCTCAGCGAGAAGAAGGACGGGATCCGGAGTCGGGGTCAGCCGGAATAGAAGGCCGACATCCGGGCGGCGATCTCGGTCCGGCCCATGCCGACGCTGATGGCGCGACGCGCCTCGTGGTTGCGGCTCACGAGCTCGGCGTGGCGTTGTTCGACAAGAGCAGCAAAGCGGTCGACCAGTGCCGGTGCGCCGGCGAGGATCGGCTTCAGCGCATCCTTGGTGATCTCGATCGCAGCGACGCGACCTGCGGCCGTCACGGTGGCGCTGCGTCGCTCGCCGGTGAACAGCGACATCTCGCCAACCACCTCCCCCGGCGTCAGCGTCGCGATGGTCTTCTCGCCCGCAGGGCTATGGACGGAAACGGTGACCTTGCCATCGACCAGGACGAACATCGAAGCACCAAGCTCGCGCTCGCGGACCAGCACGTCGCGCTTGCCGAAATGGACGACCCTTGCACTCGCAGCGAGCGTATCGAGCTGCTCGGCGTCGAGCACCACATTGAAGAACGAAGTTGCGTTCAGGATGCCACGAACGTCCATGCTTTGCTCTTGTCCTGACCTTGCCGCCAAGTGTCGGGCGCTCAAGCTTCCGCGTCAAGCGGTCGCAGTGTCGGTGCGCCATATCGTCAGCCAGGCGCCGGGGGCGAGACGCTCACGCGCCGCAGGGCGCAGGCCGTGGGCGGCGAGAACCTCGTCGGCGCCGTGAGCCCGACCGACCGTGGAGAACAGTGGCGTGCCGTCGGGGACGGAGACGTCGGCGACGCGGGTGAGGTGGAAGGCGTCGTAGCCCACGGCGAGGAACAGGTCGAAGACCCGCATGCCGCCGGGGATCGCGACCAGGCCACCCTCCGGTGCGCTCGCGCTGAGCGCTTGGTCGAGGGACGCCTCGGCCGGGTTCCACCACCAGGCGTCGCCGCGGCGCTCCACGCCCCGCGCGGCGGAGGAAAGGACAAGCCGGTTGCGCCCGGCGCGGTTGGGGTTGGCCTCGTGGCCGAGCCGGCCGAGGACGGTGACCGCGCTCTGGTCGAGGGCGGCCTGGAAGCGCACCCAGTCGGCCTCGATGCGGAGGCTCGGCGGCGTAGCGCCGCTCGCGTCGGCGATGCGGTCGTCGCCCGAGACGATGGCGTGACCTTCGAAGCGGTAGGCGTGGCCGCCAAGTACCAGCATGGCGCCCCGGCCCGCGCGATAGGGCGGACGCCGACGGACTAGGACCGGCCGGGACCGAGGATCGCGATCATGTAGCAGCGGCCGATTGCGCCGAGGTTCTTGTCGGCGATCAGGGCTGCGACCTCGGGCACCGCAGCGGGGTCCTCCTGCGTCACCTTGGCAAGGGCGGCGTCGCAGGGGTCGATCTGCTGGTAGCGGATGTAGAAATAGGCGTGCACCAGAACGAGGATGCCGATGATCGTCCAGATGAGCTTCATCATGCGTTTTCGACCTGCATTTTCCCGCGACTCGGCGCGGGGACCCTAGCCCAACACGCTATCGGGCGAAACCGGCGGACCGCGCCGCGCGGTCTCGATGATGGCGACCGCCGCGGCAAAGACCTGGTCGGCGTCAAGGGTCGAGGTGTCGAGGATCACGGCATCGTGGGCGGCGAGGAGCGGCGCCGTGGCGCGTCCCGCGTCGCGCGCGTCACGACCGCGGATCTCGTCGAGGATGCGCGCGAAGTCGACCTCACGGCCCTTGGCGCGGAGCTCGTCGGTGCGCCGGCGGGCGCGGACCTCGGCACTGGCGGTGACGAAGATCTTGACGTCGGCATCCGGGGCGACGGTCGAGCCGATGTCGCGACCGTCGAGTACGGCACCGCCGGGACGATGCGCGAAATCGCGCTGGAAGGCGAGCAGGGCCTCGCGCACCTCGGGGTGAACGGCGATCCGCGACGCGAGCTCGCCGGCGTCGTGGCCGCGGAGGGTCGGGTTGGCAAGTTCGTCCGGATCGAGCGCCCGAGCCTCGGCGGCGGATGCGGCCGGATCGCCCGGATCGAGCCCGCGATCCGCGATGCGCTTGCCGACGGCGCGGTAGAGCAGCCCGGTATCAAGGTACGGCAGACGGAAATGGGCCGCGAGCCTTGCGGCAAGGGTGCCCTTGCCGGCGGCGGCGGGGCCATCGATGGCGATGATCATGACGCAGGGACGCGTTGTCCGCCCTCAGCCAAGGTCCGCCTCCGCGATGTCGGCGCCAAGGCCGGTCATCATGGCGCGGAACTCGGGAAAGCTGGTGGCAATCGGGGCGCCATCATCGACGGTGACCGGCTCGTCGGAGGCCATGCCGAGGACGAGAAAGCTCATGGCGATGCGGTGGTCGAGATGAGTGGTGACAGTGCCGCCGCCAGCGACCCGCGAGGCGCCGTGGATGACGATCGACTCCGGGCCTTCCTCGACGGCGATGCCGTTGGCGGTGAGGCCGGCCACGACGGAGGCGATGCGGTCGGATTCCTTGACGCGAAGCTCGCCGATGCCGTCGAAGCGCGTGTCCCCCTCGGCGAAAGCGGCAGCGATGGCCAGCGCGGGGTATTCGTCGATCATCGACGGCGCCCGCTCGGCCGGCACGGCCATGCCTTTGAGGCGCCCGCCCTTGACGCGGACGTCGCCGATATCCTCACCGCCGACCTTGCGCCGGTTCTCGATCGCGATGTCCGCGCCCATCTCGATCAGCGTCTCGACCAGGCCGAAGCGGGTCGGATTCATCAGCACGTTGGCGACGGTGACGTCGGAGCCCTCGACGATGACCGCTGCAATGATCGGAAACGCGGCCGAACTGGGATCGCCGGGGACGACGATTTTCTGCGGCTTGAGGTCGGTCCGTCCCTCGAGCCGGATGACGCGCGCGCCATCAGCGCCGGTTTCGGTTTCGATCGCTGCGCCGAAGGCGTAGAGCATTCGCTCGGTATGGTCGCGGGTCGGCACCGGCTCGATGACGGTGGTCGTGCCGGGTACGTTGAGACCGGCCAGCAGGACGGCTGACTTGACCTGCGCCGATGCGACCGGCAGCCGGTATTCGATCGGCACCGGCATGTCGGGGCCGCGGAGCGTGGCGGGGAGGCGGTCGCCGGATCGGGCCAGGACCTGGACGCCCATGCGGCGGAGCGGATCGAAAACCCGCCCCATGGGCCTGCCGACGAGGGAGGCGTCGCCGGTGAAAGTGGCGGCGAAAGCATGGGAGCCTGCGATGCCCATGGCAAGGCGGACACCGGTGCCGGCATTACCGTAGTCGATGATTCCCTCGGGCTCGAGCAGCCCACCGACGCCGAGGCCCTTGACGCTCCAAGCACCGTCGCCGGTGCGGGTCACGGTGGCGCCGAAGGCCCGCATCGCCGCTGCCGTGGCCAGCACGTCCTCGCCCTCGAGGAGGCCCTCGACGGTGGTCTCGCCGATGGCGAGCGCACCGAGCATCAGCGAGCGATGGGAGATCGACTTGTCGCCAGGCGGACGGACGGCGCCCGTGAGCGGCCCCGAACGGCGGGCGCGGAGGGGGATCGCGCGGGAGTGTTTCGACATGGGCTGGTAGTGCTCCGGATCGTCGCAGGTCTGAACGAGCGCGGGGAGCGATAGCATAGCGGGAGGGGGGCGTCACCCGGCCGTGGCGGCGGCCTCGAAAACCCGTTTGACTCGTCTCGCCGACCGGACTAGGGGAGGCCGCTCAACGCTTCCGACGAGGCAAAGGACAGTGGCGAAACCGGAACTCGGCACCAAGCGCATCTGCCCAAACTGCGGGGCAAAGTACTACGACCTCAATCACGACCCGATCGTCTGCCCACGGTGCGGCACGCAGTTCGAGGCGTCCACGCGGGTGCGCGCGGCGCCGGCGGCGGCTGTCGACGATGAGGAAGACGACGTCGAGATCGAAGCCGACAGCAAGGCGGTCTTCGTTCCGCTCGAGGAGGCCGACCAGGAGGAGGCCGATACCGGCGCCGTCGTGGTCGAGGATGACGAAGACGTCGACGATGACGATAGCGACGACGACACCTTTCTCGAGCCCGACGAGGACGAGGAGGGCGATGACGTCTCGACCATCATCGGTGACGTCGACGACGAGGAACCCTAAGCCGGGCGGGACTGTGCGGCAGCCGGGACAGAAAAATCCGGTGTCATTGCGGTTCCGTGCGGGTGGAAATTCGATTTGCGAGGTGCTATCTGACCCATCGCGAAGCGGAGCCGGCAAACAGCCGGCACAGCCCGCGGCATCCCCGGAGGGGCCATAGCTCAGTTGGGAGAGCGCTTGAATGGCATTCAAGAGGTCGGCGGTTCGATTCCGCCT
>JAGRKZ010000205.1 GCA_020442065.1 Bauldia sp. | reverse complement strand
GCATGAACCACTGCCCGGTGTACCACGCCATCGGCGGCCACGCTTATGGCTGGGTCTATCCCGGCCCGATCGGCGCGGTGCTCACGCCGAAGCTGGTGGGGGTCGACCAGGCCGGCGACCTCCCCAATGCCTCGACGTTCTGCGGGCGCTGCGAGTCGGTCTGCCCGATGCGGATTCCGCTGCCGAAGATGATGCGCTACTGGCGCGATCGCGAGTTCGAGCGGCACCTGTCGCCGGCGACGATGCGCTACGGCATCGGCTTCTGGGCGTTCTTCGCCCGCCACCCGCGGCTCTACCGGTTCGCCACCAGGATCGCCGCCCGCGCGCTCGCCAACCGCGCCATCGACCGGGGGCGCTTCACCTCGGTGCCGCTGGCCGGCGGCTGGACCGCCCATCGCGATTTCCCCGCCCCGGAAGGCAAGACCTTCATGGAGCAGTGGGCCAAGCGGAAGAAAGCCGCATGAGCGCGCGCGACACCGTTCTCGGCAAGATCCGCCGCTCGCTCCACGTCGACAGCGGCGACGTCGGCCGCCGCGCCATCGTCATCGCCCGCCTCGAGGGCGCGCCGCGGAGCGTGGTTCCGGCGCGGGGCCAGTTGCCGAAGGAAGAACGCATCGCCCTCTTCACGGCGATGGCCGAGAAAGTATCGGCGACGGTCGCCCGGGTGGGTCGCGCGGACGACGTGCCGGCGGCGGTCGCGGACTTCCTCCGCAACCACAACCTCCCGGCGACGGTGCGGATGGGGGATGACGGCCTCATTGCCGGCCTGCCGTGGGAGCGCACCCAGGTCGAGATCAAGCGCGGCCCGTCGGACGGGAACGATGCCGTCGGCCTCAGCCACGCCGCCGGCGGCGTGGCTGAATCAGGGACGCTGGTGCTGCTCTCGGGGCCGGACAACCCGACCACCCTCAACTTCCTGCCCGAGACCCATATCGTCGTCGTCCGCGCCGACGATATCGCCGGCGACTACGAATCGGTCTGGGATGCGGTACGGGCGAAGTACGGCAAGGGCATCATGCCACGCACGGTGAACATGGTCACCGGCCCCTCGCGCTCGGCCGACATCGAGCAGAAGCTGCTCCTCGGCGCGCATGGGCCGAGGAGCCTGCATATCGTCGTGCTCGGGTAGGTTAGACTAGGTGTCTATGCAAATCGACAGCCATATCTGCTCAGAAGCATGACAACATCATCGTAATCATAGTCCTTTAAGAATTTCCAAATCTTTTGGCACGTCTCCCGACTGAGTATCTGCCCGTTTCCACAGAGGGCATCCATCCAATAGGTAATATATGGATCTAAATCACTTTTGTTTATTAATACGGCGTCTATATAATGTTCAAATCTTCCAAGTTTAGCAAAAAAATGATCGAATGTTTGCCTCAATATCGACTGCTTTTCAGAAAATCCCTGCGGGACATCCCCATGATGTCTTAAGGATTCCTCCAAGTCATTGTGATTAATTGGATACTCGCTTAACTTTCTTCCTGTTTCAGCCATTATCGCCAAAGGAGTCTTGATTGGATTCCAATCTAGAATAAGCATGGCATCGGCAACTACAGGGTCGTTTTCGAATTCTTTGAATTCATTCGCGACGAACTCGGCAATCTTCCAACGTTGGGCCTTTCTGTACTGAAAAAGACCAACCACAAAACCCAATACGGCAAAGAGTAACGCAAAGATTGCGATCCAATCTGACTCTTCCACAGCAGAGCTCCGAATGCGGTCTGCTACCTCTTGTATTTATTTGTCGCGCATCATGCAACCTGCCTCACGGCTCCGCCGCGTAGCGGACAAGTTGCGACCGGCTGATGGCCATCAGCCCGGCGACAGTACTCAACAACGAGAAGGGACTAAGGCAACACGAACAAGTTGCTCAGTTTCGGCCACTCAGCTGCGCTCAGTCGATCCGCTCGATCGACGCCGCCATGTCCGGCACGAGGCGCACGCGATAGGACGCGTTCTGGCAGTCGAGCCGCCAGACATTGTCGCCGTCCTCGCCCTGCTCCGCCTTGGCGCTGACCGGATCGTCGCAGGCATAACCCTGGTCGCGGACCTGCGTAGCGACGATTCCCGCGGCCTCCTGGCTGTCGGACTCGTCATCACTCTGCGCGGCGGCGATGCCGGGTGCGACGATCATCGTCATGAGGGTGACAAGCCATGCAGCAGAGATCTTCATCGCGGGTCGCCTCGGGGGTTCACGACGCGAAACAAGCACCGCGCGGCGGGGATGTCCAGCCATCAGCGGGATGACCGACAGCCTCATCACCCCCGCGTCCGTTTCATCCGGGCTTCGAGTCCCCTCACCATCAGCGACAGGCTGATGGTGAGCACGAGGTAGAGATAGGCAACCACGTTGTAGGTCTCGAAGAACAGGAAAGTCGAGGCGGAGTAGACCTTGCCGAGCTGGGTGATGTCCTGGACGCCAAGCGCCGAGACGAGCGCCGAATCCTTGATCATCGCGACGAAATCGTTGCCGAGCGGCGGAATGACCACGCGCACCGCCTGCGGCAGCACCACCAGCCGCATCGTCTGGCGGCGATTGAGGCCGAGCGACTGCGCCGCCTCGGTCTGCCCGGCCGGCACCGCCTCGATGCCGGCGCGGAAGATCTCCGCGATGAAGGCCGAGTAGCTGATCATCAGCGCGAAGATCGCCCGCCAGGTCATGTCGAAGTCGCGCACGCTGAGGCCCGGCAGAAGGCCAGCGTCAATCGGCCCTGCGAGCACGAGGTTCCACAACGCCACCAGTTGCGGCGCGCCGACGAAGGCGATGTAGAACAGCAGCACCAGCACGGGGATGCCACGCACCACCTCGACGTAGAAAGTGGCGACTTCACGCAGCAGCCGGCGCCGCGACAGCCGCGCCAGCGCGACGAGGAGGCCGAGCGCGATGGCAAGGGCGAAGGCGACGAAGGACACCCACAGCGTCACCACCACACCCTGGCGGAGCGCCCGGAAGATGGTGGCGTAGTTGCCATCCGTCGCTATCAGCCAAGCGAAGAGTACGCCGAGCAGAAAGATCGCGAGCAGCCAGTAGGGAATCTCGCGGCGGTGCCGTCGCGGCGGCCCGGCCGGCGTCGCCGCCATCCGCCGGCCCGAAGTCCCCCCGTCGCCTATTGGGCCGCCTGGTATTCGTAGAACCACTTCTGGTTCAGCTTGTCGAGCGTACCGTCGGCACGCATCGCCTCGATCGCCGCATTGACCGGCGCGACCAGGTCGGAGCCCGGCGGGAAGATGAAGCCGAAGTTCTCGCTGCCGAGCGCATCGCCCACCACCTTGAACGAGTCGGGCGAGGCGCCCATGTAGCCGGCCGCGCTGGCCTTATCCATGAGCACGAGATCGACGTCGCCAGACTTCAACGCCTGCACCGAGGCGCCAAAGGTCTCGAACAGCTTGATGCGNNTGCGCGGATTGGCCTCGTCGCCGTCCAGCACCTCGTAGACCGCGGTGTAGAAATTGGTGGTGCCCGCCTGCGCACCGATCAGCAGCTCGGTGTTGGCGCCAAAGGATGCAGCGTCGGTGAAGCGGTCCTCGTCGGCGCGCACCAGCATGAACTGCTCCGAGGTCATGTAGGGCTCGGAGAAGTCGATCTGCTCCTCGCGCTCGTCGGTGATGGTGATGCCGTCCATGCCGACGTCGAACTGCCCCTCGCGCACCGCCTGGATCATCGTGTCCCAGCTCGACAGGTGCCACTCGACGCTGAGATTGAGCCGCTTGGCGATCTCGTTGAACGCATCGTACTCCCAGCCGATCCCCTTGCCGCTCGCCGGGTCGGCGAAGTTGAGCGGCGTGTAGGCGTTCTCCGTCACCGCCTTGACGGCCCGGCCGCCGAGGTCGGGAAGCTCAGCCGCGCCAGCGGGGAGCGCCGCCATGGCGATGGCGGCGGCGACAAGGAACGTGCTTGGTCTCATGGCGAAGCTCCTGGCTCGCGTGTCCGATTGTCGCAAACTCTACCGCGATGCCGACGCCTTGACGAGGCTCACCCAGCGGCGGGCGAGATCGAGGCCGACCGCGTCGGCGCGCGCGCCATGGCGCTCGGCATCCACCGGGTGCCGTTCCGGCCAGTCCGGCGCATAGCTGGCGATGGTCGGCGCAAATTCAACGCTCCAGTCGGCGACGAGGCTGCGGTCGGCCTCGAAGTGGAACTGGAACCCGTACACGGCCCGGCCAATCCGGAATGCCTGGTTTGCGGTCACGTCGCTCGAGGCGAGGTGAACCGCGCCGGGCGGGAGGATGAACGTGTCCTCGTGCCAGTGGAAGACCGGGCTCACGGTACCCAGTCCAGCGGCGACCGGATCCTTCTTGCCTTCCTCTGCAGGCCATACGGCGTGCCACCCGAATTCCACGGGACGGCCGATGATGTTCCTTCCGCCCCAGGCCCGGGCAACGAGTTGTGCCCCCAGGCAGATGCCGAGGACCGGACGGTCGCGGGCGCCGAAGTCGCGAAGCAGCGATAGAAGGGCGGGGAACCACGGCGAGGCGTCATCGGCGAGAGCATTCTGCTCCCCGCCGAGAACGACGACTCCGTCGTGCTTGCTGGCGTCCTCCGGGAGCGACGCTCCGAGATGGGCCTGTCGGACGTCGATTTCGGCGCCCGCTTCGCGCAGCGCCACGCCGACGAGGCCGGCAGGGGTCGACCGGTAGTTCTCAATGACCAGGACACGCATGAAGGCTTGGACCGGCGGGACTAGGGGCTGGCCACGGCATGTCCCGACGCCACCATGGCGTCGTTGATGCTCTTGCCGTCGAGATAGACGATCCCGAGCCAATTGCCGAAGGAGCCCTGCCGATCGGGGCTGTCCTCGCCGCGCATGCTCTTGAGAATGACCGTCTTGCCGCCGATCAGGCTCTCGAGTTGGGCCTTGGCCGCGTCGCCCGCCGTCTCGCCCATCGCCGGGGCGTCGATGCCGAAGAGGTGGATGCGCTGGTAGCGGATCCAGACGTAGAAGCCGAGATCAATGTGGACATCGATGGTATCGCCGTCGATGACGTCGACCACCTCGGCGCGATAGGTATAGGGCGCTTCGGTCGGTCCATCCTCCGCCTGCGCCCAGGCGGCACTGCCAAACACCATCGCCGCGGCCAGCGCGCCGGCGGCCTGCCGCCGCCATGCAACGACCTTTTCCGATACAGAGTCCATTGCCTTCGTCATTGCTCCCCCAGCAGAGCCAAATTCGAATCGCGTCTGATATTGCCATATGTCCGCCCGCTTGGCATGACAGCCAGAGACACAGTAGGCGGGGCACACCTAGCGGAAGACGAGATCATGCCGAGATTCCATGGGGTTGTGGTCGGCGCACTAGTCGGCGCCGCAATGCTGTCAGGCCATGCTGCCCTTGCCGACAGCCGCATTTTCACGGCGCGAGCCAATGCGCCGGGCGTCGTCATCGAGCAGGCGTTCCGGAACGGCAGGCAACTCGCCGTGGTCGGCCACGGCGACGGCACCACCTTGTTCCGCATCGACGAGCCGAGCACCATCGTCGCCTGCGCCAATCGCTTCGACTTCGTCACCTCGACCGGCGAGAAGGTGAACCTTGCCGCCGATATGTGCGTCCTCAACTGGGACGTGACGGTCAACGTCGCCCAGGCGCCCGAGGGGCCGCCGGCGGAGGAAACCGCCGCTCCCGCTCCGGTCGAGCCGCCGCCGGCCGCCAGCGCGGAGGCTCCCGGGCCAAGCAACCTCCCGCCGGTTCCGGATGTCCCGGAGGTTCCCGCGGCACCGAACGAGACCACGGCAACCCCGCCACCGTCGGCCGCACCCGGCGCCAGCTTCTCCCAGGTCGTGACCGTCTCGGCGGACGACCCCGCGGCGATCATCACCAGCCTCACGATCGACGGCGAGCCGACCCCCGTCACCGGGCGGGAGGGCCGGGCGGTGCAGTTCGAGATCCAGGGCACCGAACAGGGCATCGTCTGCGAGCGCGACCTCGGCCTGACCCTCGGCGACGGCCGGACCCTTGTCCGCAAGGTCAATCTCTGCCTCAACGACTGGCACGTCACCGTGGCGCTCGCCGACGCGGACACGACGGTCCCGAGTCCGCCGCCGAGCGTGGCCGGGCCCACCGAGCCCGCGCTCTCCGAACCCACCGTGGGCCGCGCCTGGAGCTTCAACGGCGGCACGCTGGCGGCGACGCTCGTCTTCGGGGCGCCCGGCACTGCCGACGCGGCGTTCCTTGCCGGTTGCACGCGCGGCAGCGACATCGTTACGATCACCCTGTCGGAAGCGACCGTGCCCGGCGCCCTGCCCGGCGAAGCGGTGCCGGTGACATTCTTCGCCGGCGACTTCACCAAGTCCTATGAGGGCAAGATGTCTCCGGTCGAGGAAGGGGGACGTCCGACCCGTCCGGAAGTCTTCGTCGCGCCCGGCGATCCGCTGTGGTCGGCAATCATCAAAGAGGCCAATCTCGGCATCACCGCCGGTTCGGCCTATTCCACCAGCCTGTCCCTCAAGGGCAGCGCCAACGCCGCGCGGCAGTTCCTCGCGGCTTGCCAGAAGTCCCAGCCGGCGGCGCCGACCACGGCCGGCGGTCCCGGCCCGGCGCCCAGTCCCGCTCCGGCCGGCGGCATCACCGCCCGCTACCGCTGCGAGGGCGGCGGCAACTTCGCCGTCACCTACTACGGCAACTCACGAACCGCGATCCTGTCCGAGCCGGGGGCGCCGCAGCTCGAACTGCACTGGACCGACGACGGCAAACGGGGACGCTACGTTGCGGGCGATGCCAAGCTGGTGATCCGCGACGAGGACGTCCGCTGGAGCCGTTTTGGCGAGCCGGCCCGCACCTGCCTCCCACGCTAGTCAGCCTCCCGCGGCGGGTGGGTCCCGCCGCGGCCCGAATTGTGTATGACGGAGGCGAGACCCCGAACGCGCGGCCCCGGGCCGCCTGGAGACGCCATGACACTCGACGCCCGCATCGGTGAGGTCACCGAACGCATCCGCCGCCGAAGCGAGACCGGCCGCAGCCAGTACCTCGACCAGATTGCCGCGGCGGCCGAACGGAAACCGAGCCGGACCCGCCTCTCCTGCTCCAACCTCGCCCACGGATTCGCCGCCTGCAGCGTCCACGACAAGGCGGCGCTCCGCGGCGATACCGGTCCCAATCTCGGGATCATCACCGCCTACAACGACATGCTCTCGGCCCACCAGCCCTACGGCCGCTTTCCCGATCTGATCAAGGAAGCGGCCCGCGCCGCGGGCGGGACCGCACAGGTTGCCGGTGGCGTGCCGGCGATGTGCGACGGCGTCACCCAGGGGCGGGCCGGGATGGAGCTGTCGCTGTTCTCGCGCGACGCCATCGCCATGGCCGCCGCCATCGGCCTCTCGCACGACATGTTCGACGCCGCGGTGTTTCTCGGCATCTGCGACAAGATCGTCCCGGGCCTCCTCATCGCCGCCCTCAGCTTCGGCCACCTGCCGGCGGTGTTCGTGCCGGCCGGGCCGATGCCCTCCGGCGTCTCCAACACCGACCGGTCGAAGGCGCGCCAGCTCTACGCCGAGCGCAAGATCTCGCGGGCCGAGCTGCTCGACGTCGAGGCCGGCTCCTACCACGCCCCCGGCACCTGCACCTTCTACGGCACGGCCAACTCCAACCAGATGCTGATGGAAATCATGGGTCTGCACATCCCCGGCGCGACCTTCGTCAATCCGGACACGCCGCTTCGCGACGCCCTGACCCGCGAGGCGACGACGCGGGCCCTCGCCATCACCGCCCTTGGCAACGACTACACGCCGGTCGGGGCGATCATCGACGAGCGGGCGATCGTCAACGGCGTCGTCGGCCTCCATGCCACGGGCGGGTCGACCAACCACACGCTTCATCTCGTCGCCATCGCCAAGGCGGCCGGCATCCGGCTCACCTGGGACGATTTCGCCGACCTCTCCGAGGTCGTGCCGCTGCTCGCCCGCGTCTATCCGAACGGTTCGGCCGACGTGAACCAGTTCCATCAGGCCGGCGGCATGCAGTTCCTGATCCGCGACCTGCTCTCGGCCGGGCTCGTCCACGACGACGTCAAGACGGTGTGGGGCAGCGGCCTCGGCAGCTACGTCAAGGAGCCGTCGCTGGCGGACAATGGCCAGGTCGCCTGGACCGAAGGCCCTGAGGTGAGCCGAAACGAGGCGGTGCTCCGGCCGACCGCCCGGGCGTTCTCGCCCGAGGGCGGCCTCAAGCTGCTCGACGGCAATCTCGGCCGCGCGGTCATCAAGGTCTCGGCCGTGAAGCCCGAACATCAGGTGGTCGAAGCGCCCGCCCTTATCTTCCACTCGCAGGAAGAACTGAGCGACGCCTTCAAGGCCGGCCAGCTTGACCGCGACTTCGTCGCCGTGGTCCGCTTCCAGGGCCCGAAGGCGAACGGCATGCCCGAGCTGCACAAGCTCACCCCGACCCTTGGCGTGCTCCAGGACCGCGGCCACAAGGTCGCCCTTCTCACCGACGGACGGATGTCCGGCGCGTCCGGCAAGGTGCCGGCGGCGATCCACGTCACGCCCGAGGCCGCCGACGGCGGCCCGATCGCCAAGCTCCGCGATGGCGACATCATCCGGCTCGACGCGCCGCGCGGCCGGCTCCAGGTGCTCGTCGATGCCGGCGAGTTCGCCGCGCGCACGCCGGCCACCACCGACCTCGCCGCCAACGAATACGGCGTCGGGCGGGAACTGTTCCGCCTGTTCCGGGCGAGCGCCCACCCGGCCGAGCTCGGCGCGGGGGTGCTGTAGATCAGTCGGGCATTATCCGGTCGGCCAAAAATCCGGGACTGCTCGCCAGCGATCAGGACTACCCCGGCTTCCGCACCCGCGCCCAGGGCCGGGTCTCGCCGGGCGCATGGACGTCGCCGATAGCCGGCTGGAGGTAGTGCGGCACCTCGGGCCATTCTCCCGCTTCGAGCGCCCTGACCAGCACCGGGTCGGTTGCCGTGAAAGCGTCGATGCCGACCCGCCGCATCAGCGGCACCTGATCGATGATGTAGGTACCGACCGCGCGTATCTCGCCGGCATAGCCGTCGCGCTCGCGCAGCAGCCGCGCGATCGAGAAGGCGCGGCCATCGCCGAACTTCGGGATCTCGACCGCAATCACCGGGAACCGCGCGAGATCGGCAGCAATGTCAGTCCACTCGCTGCCCGGCGCGAGGACAAGTCCGAGGGGCGCGCTCCGTGTCGCGAGCGCCTCGCGCTCGGCCCGCCAGCGGGCCAGCGTCACGAAGACCGCCGCGTCGTCCGGCACCGGCGCATCGTCGGCGACGAAACGCCAGGGATCGTCGATGAACTTGCCGTTCTTCCACAGGGGCATGGAATCAGCCTGAACAGAGGGATGGGCAAGGGCGGCGGACATCAGATGCCGCTGCCGTCAGCTTCGGCCGGTACATGGATGCCGCACTCGGTCTTGTCGAGACCCCGCCAGCGGCCGGCGCGCTGATCTTCGCCGATCGCCACCCGCGAGGTGCAGGGCACGCAGCCGATCGAGGGATAGCCCTTGGCGACCAGCGGATGCTCCGGCAGGCCGTGGCGCTCGGCATGCGCCTTGAGATCGACGATCGACCAGTTCGCCAGCGGGTTGACCTTGATGCGCCCGCCCTCGGCCTCGAACAGGCTGAGCGCGGCGCGCTGGGCGTTCTGGAAGCGCTTCCGCCCGGTGAGCCAGGCGTCGAAGCCCTTGAGGGCGCGCTGCAGCGGCTCGGTCTTGCGGACATGACAGCAGAGGTCCGGGTTGGTCATCCACAGTGCGCGATGGGGGTCGGCGTCGGCGAGCCGCGCCGGGTCGGGTGAGACGGTGCGGACGTCGGTGAGGCCCAGCAGGTCGGTCAGGCGGCTGCGATACTCCAGCGTCTCGGCGAACAGGCGGCCGGTGTCGAGGAAGATCACCGGAAGGTCGCGATCGACCTCGGAGACGAGATGAAGGAGGACCACGGAATCGGCGCCGAAGCTCGACACCAGGGCCGCCTTGCCGGGGAACAGCTCGCCCGCGGTCAGGGCGATGGCGTCGCGGGCATCGAGCTGCCCGTAGCGCGCATTGAGCGTCGCCGCCTCGGCGGCCAGACCCAGTTCGGGATCGTGGCTCAGAGCCACCGCACTAAGCCGCACCATAGAGCGCGTCCTTGAAGGGCGCCTGACCGACGCGGCGGTAGGCGGCGAGAAAGTCCTCGTCCGGCCCGGTGCGGATGTTGAGATACGCATCGACCAGGGTTTCGATCGCGTCGACCACGGTCTCGCTCGAGAAGCCGGGCCCGATGATCTCGCCGATCGAGGCCTCTTCATCGCCCGAGCCGCCGAGCGTGAGCTGGTAGAACTCCTCGCCCTTCTTCTCGACGCCGAGAATGCCGATGTGGCCGACGTG
>JAGRKZ010000204.1:5458-5773 GCA_020442065.1 Bauldia sp. | reverse complement strand
TGGAATTGGGGCTGACGCCGGCGGCACGCAGCCGGGTCGCCGCCGGCCTGCCGGCAGCGGGGTCCGTGCCGGTCGAGATCCGCCTCAACATCGTGAGGCCCGATCCACGGGCCATCGAGGATGCGAGGCCCAGGTTGGCTCATGACGCCGAGGCCTCGCCGGCGTAGCTCGACCGAAAGCCGCCTGCAGCCGGTGGGACAGCGCTACACTACTCTCGCACGCAACGGTACAGACCTGCGCAACGAAGGTTTGGCAGGTCTGTACGGGGGGAGGACATGCGCATGGTCGGTTACGAGCGGGTCAGCACCACGCGGC
>JAGRKZ010000204.1:5117-5448 GCA_020442065.1 Bauldia sp. | reverse complement strand
GCGGGCTGGGGCTGGCGGCGCAGCGCCAGGCGATCGAGGGCTTCGTGGCACAGCGGGGCGGCGAGCTCGTTGCCCGCTTCACGGAGGTGGAGAGCGGCCGCGATCCCGACCGGCCGGAGCTGGGACGCGCCCTGCATCTCGCCCGGGTCACCGGGGCGCTCCTGGTGATCGCGAGGCTCGACCGGCTGTCGAGGAATGCCGCCTTCCTGCTGACGCTTCGGGACAGCGGGGTGCGGTTCGCCGCGGCCGACATGCCGGAGGCGAACGACCTCACGGTTGGTGTCATGGCGCTGGTCGCCCAGGCCGAGCGCGAGGCGATCTCCCGGCGCAC
>JAGRKZ010000204.1:4726-5084 GCA_020442065.1 Bauldia sp. | reverse complement strand
GTGAAGCTCGGCAACCCCAACGGCGCGGCCGCGCTCAGGCGGGCCGGCAAGGGCGGAGCGGCGCTCAGGGGCGTCGTCTCGGCCAATGCCGACGCCCATGCCCGCGACCTCGCCCCGGTGATCGCCGACATCCGGGCGGGCGGGGCGACGAGCCTGAGGGCGATCGCGGCGGAGATGAACGCCCGCGGCATGCTCACCCGCCGGTGCGGGCGCTGGCACGTCTCCACCGTGCGGAACCTGCTCGATCGGCTTGGACTGCGAGAGCCGGCATGCACCCACGGCGGCCCATGAGCATCATCGTCCGCCTGCTGAAGGACGGCGACCAGGCCTTGCTCGGCCGCGCAGCGCCCCGCGTCTT
>JAGRKZ010000204.1:0-4720 GCA_020442065.1 Bauldia sp. | reverse complement strand
GATCATCGCATCGACCCGGTTCTGGCAGACCGGTTTCTGCGCGATCCACGCCACCATCTGGTCGCCGCCATCGCCGACGATCGTCCTGTCGGGTTCGTCTCCGCGGTCGACTACTGGCATCCCGACAAGCCGCGGGAGCTCTGGATCAACGAGGTCGGCGTCGTCGCCGCCTGGCAAAAGCGCGGCGTCGGGGCGCGGGTCCTGCAAGGGATGCTCGATCATGCGCGCGCGATCGGCTGCCGCGAGGCCTGGGTCCTCACCGACCACGACAATGCGGCCGCGCTCGCGCTCTATCGCAAGCTCGGCGGCGTCGAGAAGGGTACGGACCTCGTGATGTTCACCTTCCTGTTCACCAGCGACGCATGACTTGCGCTAGTCGCGGCTGATGTCAGGGATCGCCAACGGCGTTGCCGTCGTCGGCATGCCCCAGGCCAACGAGAACATCACCGGCTATCCCTACGGCCCGGATTTCAATGTCGTCGGGTGATGCCGATGGGGCGTGGACGTCGTGGCGGCCGCCCCCGGTCTTTCCGATGCACAGCGATCGCCACTGCAAGCGCCCCTCAGATCTCGGCCGTCCTGTAGCGCAAAATGCTCCAAAGTGGCGGCGGCAACAAAGGCGAGGCGCTTTCCCCCGGTTGACACCCGAGGTGCTCGGACTCCTGGTCATGCCGCATCGTCCAGTATCGGGTCCCTTGAGCTCTATGGCAGCTTCGCCGACACCGCCTCCGACACCGCCATTGCTGGCGCCAAGGCTGCCTCCGCCGGCTCGCCGTCCTCCGCGTAGACGGTAACGGCCACCGTGGGTGGTCCTGCGCCGAAGACGACGAAGACGCCATGATCCTGGTATGGGTTCTCGGGATCGAACGAGACCGAAAATGCGCCCTCGCCGAGCCCGTCAACCGGCGTCCGCGGCGACACCAGGTCCTTCTCGGCGTTCGCGAGGAACCGGTCCATGACTTGGGCCGAATCCGCCTGGGTCAGGAGAATGATCTGCCCGTTGTCGAAGCCGCAGACCGTTCCACCGCTCCACGGCATCCCGGTGGGATCGCCGTATTCCGTCCTTCCGGTCAGAGCCTGGAATTCGTCCCGGCTCATGAGCCCGCAGGCATCGGCCGGCATCTGCGCCATGGCCCCGCTCAGCGGCCCCACCAGACAGATCACCGCCACGGCTGCGAGCCGTACCGGACGTCGAGTCATCGTCCTCTCCTTCGCTGTCAGAGCAGACACGACAGCACGGCGTCGGCGCCGGAGCAAGGCATCGCGGCCGATCGGAATCGTGGCGACGCTGGCGCACGCCGAGCAAGAGGCGATCTCGCGGCGCTCCGCTCCGTCGTCGCCGCCTTCGCCGACGCCAACGCCCGCGACCCAGTGATCGCCGACATAAGGACAGGCGGTGCCACCAGCCTGCGTGCCATCGCCGGAGAGCTCAACGCCCGCGGCATGCAGACCCGGCGCGGCGGGCGCTGGCACGTGTCGAACACCGGGAACCTGCTGGAGCGGCTGGGTTGCCTGAGCGCGCGGGGCGATGGCAGTCGCTTTTGACGATCTGGCGAAGTTGGTACCGTCGCCGGCAAACGACATCAGGGGCGGGAGGAGCGGAGCATGCGGGCGCTGTTCCAGGGGACGTCCGGCGCCGACATGAAAATATCCCTAGTCGACGAAGGTCCGGCGACCATCAGGATCCATACCGAGACGCTGTGAGCGACCGGATCATCAACGAGGCGCGCCAATGAGAACAGCCGGCGTCTCGGCGAACGTCCGTTCAAGAAGTTGGCTCAGGCAATCCGGTAGGCCCGCGACTCACGGACGCGGCGCACAGATGAAACCTTGGTCAGTTATTGGGCCGGACATGAGGACGCAAGTTCTGGTGATCTGGGTCCGCTGGGTCGTCTTCCTTCTGGCCTTTGAGACAAGCGATCTGGTCCGCGCCGTTGCTGCAGGAAAGCGAGGAAACGGCAGCCCCGGCAGAAGGACCCCCGTGATTTCGCTTTGCCTGGTCGCGTTCTGCTGCGCAGAGGCAGGAACAAAAGCTCTATCGAACCGAACCACTTCGGCAAAGCCACTGAAACCGGTCCTGCTCCGGATCGGCATTGTGCGCGACCATCGCATCGTGGATCGCGTCGGCAACCTGGCGTTCTTCTTCAGGCGACTTGCCCGTGGGGAGTTCAATTCGGCCGAATGGCTTGGCTCAGGCTCCTTCTCCTCTCTCCTTGGCGATCTTCGTCAGCAGGCCTATTGCTGCATCGATGTGTTCCTCCGTAGTGTGCCAGGAACTGACACTCATCCTGAGCGCGGGGCGCCCGTGCCAGACAGTTGACCCGAACCAGATCCGTCCGGTCGCAACGGCGGCAGCGTGAGTGGCGCGCGTGGCCTCATCAGTTTCCAGCCGGAACAGCACCTGGTTGAGGTCGATGTCGTTCAGCACTGTGTAGCCAGCATCAGAGATTCCCTGCGCCAACCGCCGCGCCAGGCGGCAATGTTCTTCCACCATCGCTGCGATCCCATCCCTCCCGAGGCTGCGCATTGCCGCCCATATTGGGATGCCGCGAGGCCGGCGCGAGAACTCGATCCCGAGGTTCTTCTGGCTGTCGCCCGAGGAGATCGCATAGGCAGCATCGCTGTTCATCGCGCCTGCCAGAGCATCACGATCCCGGCAAATGGCGATGGCTCCGTCGTATGGTGTGTTCAGCCATTTGTGGCCATCAGTGGTCCAGCTATCGGCGTCCTCAATTCCCGCTGTCAGGCGCCGTCTGCTTGAAGCAGTGCGCGCCCAGAGGCCGAAGGCACCGTCGACGTGCACCCATGCTCCGGCCGCCTTTGCGGTCGGAATGACCGCGGCGAACGGATCGAAGGAGCCTGTGTTCACCTCGCCCGCCTGCAGGGCGAGGATCGTGGATGCGTCCAGCGCTGGAAGCCGCGTGGGATCTATCCGGCCCTGGTCGTCGGTCGGCGCCAGCACGAGATTGCGGGTGCCGATCCCCATCAGGCGCAGCGCCTTTCGGATTGTGATGTGGATTGTTTCGGGGACTACGACGCGGATTCCAGGAGCGCCGGCAAGTCCGTCGGCGTCGAAATTCCAGCCCCGCCGGGCCAGGAGGGTGCGCCGCGCGGCGGTGAGGCAGGCCAGGCTCCCGGCCGACGCGGAGGTGCCGAAACCGACGGCACTTCCGCGCGGCAGGTCGAGCGCGTCAAGGACCCAGCGCGCTGCGGTCTTCTCGATTACATCTGCAACCGGAGAATTGTCGAAGGAGGAAGCGCATTGGTCCCATGCGGTCATCATACGTTCCGCCGCTGCGGCAGCGGGCAGCGTGGCCCCGATCACGAAGCCGAAGTAGTTGGGTCCATTGGAAACCACCGTGCCGGGCGAACCGAAGTCGTCGAGCAGTTCCAAAGTGCTCTGCGACCCGCGTCCGATATCGGGGAAGGGTTCATCGAAGGCGGCAAGGGCTGCGATGGCAGCCGTGTCGGGATACACTCGTCGGTCTGAGGTGCTCGCAGTGTAGGTCCGGGCGCGGCGGTCGGCGTCTTCGAGAAGGTCGAGGTCAGTCATCTCAGGTCACCTCCAGGTGTCTTGGAAGGAAATTGTCATGGGACTGCGCGAACCTGCCGGCCGGCGCTCCCTGACCGACCGACATGCCGTTAAGCGGAACTGCTTCGAGATCCCCCACCGCGACGGTGTGACCCCGAACGCGTCCGGAGGGCGCCGCGACCGCGACCTGGATGGTGCGCCGGATCATGACGCCTCCCTGGCTGCGGGAATTGCCGGGGCGAGGGCGACCGCTCCCTTCGTGATGGTCGACAGGACCGGATCGACGGCGGAGAGGCGCAGGTTGACCGTCTCGGCAGCTCCGTCCCTCAGTTGGGCGATCGCCGGGCCCGAAGCGAAGTCCTCGGCCGAAGCCGCATCCCGGAACAGGTAGATGCTGGTGCCTTCGCCGGTCTCTGCATCTAGGCCCCAGATCTTCCACGCCAGTCCGGGCGTCTCCGCGATCCGGCGGGCGGCGAGCTCGGCGCTGTTGCGAAAGTCGGTCACCGGAATGCGAAGCCGGTAGGAGACGGAAAGCAGCGTCGCAGTCATGTTCTCGATACCCGCCGGGTGGGCGTCCGCTGTTCCAGAGCATCGCCTTGCGGTGACCTCGCAGCGGCCCGGATTTTTGCTTGCATCCGCTCGATGCGCGCGCGGCACCGCGTGCAGCGCGCGGCCGATCTGCAGGTGGCGGCTGCCAGGTCGTCGCGGAGCGTCGCCTTCGGCTCGCACATGTTTCTCTCCTTTGAAGGGTCGTGTCGGGACGAGCCGGGCCGGCCCGCCCCGTCGGGGTCACGCCGCGCGCGGCGTGCTCTTGCCCAGTTGAGACAGTAGCAGCGGTTGATTGATCGTCAGCCAGGTCTCGGCGATCATGCCGTTCTCCATCCGGTAGAGAGCGACGCCATCGAAGACCACGCGCGCCCCGTCAGGCTGGATGCCTTGGAACACGCCCGAATGGGTCGCCCAGATCTCCCAGTGCGCCGAGACGAAGTCCTCGGTCGCGATCGTCTTCAATGTCTCGAAACGCATGTCGCTGAAGGACTGGCGGAAGATACGGAAGAATGCCTTGTAGCTCTCGCGGTCCCGGAATTCGCCGTCGGGGAAGCCGGGAAAACCGTGGCAAACGATGTGCGGGACGACCGTGTCGTCGATCACCTCGACGTCGTCGATGTCAGCGGAATGCGTGCCGGC
>JAGRKZ010000203.1 GCA_020442065.1 Bauldia sp. | reverse complement strand
CGGCTCCAGGTCGAGCACCCGGTCACCGAGGCGGTCACCGGCATCGACCTCGTCAACGAGCAGATCCGCATCGCCGCCGGCAACGGCATTTCCTTCACCCAGGACGCGGTCGCCTTCGAGGGGCATGCGATCGAGTGCCGGATCAATGCCGAGGATCCGCGCACCTTCGCCGCTTCGCCCGGCCGCATCGCCAACTACCATCCGCCCGGCGGCCTCGGCGTGCGCGTCGACTCCGCCGTCTATCAGGGCTATCGCATCCCCCCCTACTACGACAGCCTGATCGGCAAGCTCATCGTCCACGGGCGGAACCGCCAGGAGTGCATGAACCGGCTGCGGCGCGCCCTCGACGAATTCGTCATCGACGGGGTCAAGACCACCATCCCGCTGTTCCGCGACCTCGTCGTCGATCCCGACATCCAGGCCGGCAACTACGACATCCACTGGCTCGAGAAGAAGCTTGCCGAGGGACTCGCCTCCGCCTGAAACGGACCCTCCGCCGAGGCGGCGCCAGCCGCCCGTCCCGAGTTGACGTCCGGGCCGCGCCGGTTGAGAGTGCGCGACGGGCTGACAGCTGTCGGGCCACACGTGCGATGACCAGCCGCAACGACATCCTTCTCGAGATCACGCCGCAGGTCCTGCTCAAGGCCTATGCCGTCGGCATCTTCCCGATGGCGGAGTCGGCGGACGATCCCGGGCTCTACTGGATCGAGCCGGAACTTCGCGGCATCCTGCCGCTGGATGGCTTTCACATGCCGCGGCGGCTCAGGCGCACGGTCGCCGGCGGGGTGTTCGACGTCCGCATCGATCATGACTTCGAGGCCGTCATCGACGGCTGTGCCGCGCCCGCGGCCGGGCGGCAGAAGACCTGGATCAACGAGCGCATCCGCAGGCTTTACGGAGAGCTGTTCCATCTCGGCCATTGCCACACCGTCGAGACCTGGCGGGACGGGCGCCTGGTCGGCGGTCTCTACGGCATCACGCTCGGCGCGGCCTTCTTCGGCGAGAGCATGTTCAGCCGCGAACGCGACGCCTCGAAGGTGGCGCTGGTCCATCTCGTCGGCCGCCTGCGGGCCGGCGGCTTCCAGCTCCTCGACACGCAATTCACGACCCAGCACCTAAGGCAGTTCGGCGCGATCGACGTCGACCGGCGGCACTACCAGCGGATGCTCCAGCGCGCGATCGAGGGTGAAGCTGACTTCTACCGGTTGGACGGCGGGGCGACGCTCGACGAATTGCTGCAGTCGGTGAGCCAGACGTCGTAGACCGGGTGGTCGACGGCGTGCAGGCCGGGGCTCGCGGCGAACATCCAGCCGGTGAAGATGCGCCGCACCTTGCGGGCGAGCGTGATCTCGTCGACTTCGACGAAGGCATCGGTGAGCGGCGCGGCGGTCGAGGGCCGGCTGTAACAGACCCTTGGCGTCACCTGGAGTGCACCGAACTGCACAGTCTCGTCGATATAGACATCGAAGGAGATGATGCGGCCGGTGATCTTGTCGAGGCCGGAGAAGACGGCCACGGGATTTGAAATCCGCTCGGCCGGCGGCGTCTGGACTTCGCCCTCCTGCGCCACACCGGCCGCCATCGACAAGGCCCAACCCGCGGCCAAGGCCACAACGGCAAAGCAGTACCTGATCATCAACGAATCCTGCTCGCGATCGCGATCTTGGCCGTGGTTAACACGGGATTCGGGCATGGAAAAGGCCGGAACGACGGCTTTCCTGAGGCGATCACGCCGCTCCGGCCCGGAGCGGGCGCGCCCCGCCCGTGCGGTTGCCGGCGATCGCCGCCTCTCCGAGCCACGCGGCGAGATCGGCGGCCTCCTCCGCGTTGAGGCGAAGGCCAAGCTTGCTCCGCCGCCACAGGATGTCGTCGGCCGTCTCCGCCCACTCCTCGGCCATCAGGTAGCGCACCTCCGCCTCGGTGAGATCGGCGCCAAACAGCCGCCCGAGGTCCTCCATCCGCCGCGCCCCTGAGACGATGGTCTGCGCCCGGGTCCCATAGGCGGCCGCGAGACGTGCGGCGTGGGATTGGGCAAGAAACGGGTAGCCGGCGCGGAGGGCTCGGGAAAGGTCGGCAAGCCCGTCGACCGGGAACAGACCGCCCGGCAGCGCCGCGCCGGCCGTCCACTTGTCACCCATCTTGAGAAACGGCGCCAGCCGCTCGAGCACGTCCTCGGCAAGCCGGCGGTGGGTGGTGATGGCCCCGCCGATGACGGTGACCAGGGGCGGCTGGCTGCCGTTCGCCTCAACCTCGATGACGTGGCTCCGCGCGCCGCCACCCCGACCGGCAGGATCGGCCTGGACGCCAACGCCTGCCCAGGCCCACACGACGTCGCCCTCGTCGATCGGACGGCGGAAATATTCGCTGACGGCAGCAATCAGATAGGCGATCTCGGCGGTGTCGGCCTGCACCTCGGCGGGGTCGCCGTGGAAGTCCTCCTCGGTGGTGCCCACCAGCGTGAAGTCCTGGAGATAGGGAATGACGAAGACGATGCGGCCATCGGCGTTGCGCAGCGCATAGGCGCGATCGTGCTCGTAGAGCTTCGGCACCACGATGTGGCTGCCCTTGACCAGACGGAGATCCGGGCGGGCATGGGCGTCGACGACATGATCGAGAACGTCGGGAATCCAGGGACCGGCGGCATTGACCAGAGTGCGGGCGGCGATCGCATAGGGTTCGCCGTTGTCTCCCTCCATCGCCAGCCGCCACAGCCGCCCCTCGCGTTCCGCCACCACGCAGCGCACGCGGGGCCGGATGTCGGCGCCATGAACCCGGGCGTCGATGGCGTTGAGGATGACCAGCCGGGAATCGTCGGCGATGCAGTCGGAATACTCGTAGCCGACGACGCAGTCCGCCTGGAGCGTAGGCCCGGCCCGGTCACCCCCGAGCGCGACCGGCGCGGGGCGTCCGAGCGAACTCCTCCCGCCGAGCCGCCCGTAGATGGCCAGGCGCGCCTGCGTCGCTGCCCGCTGCAAGCGACCGCCGCGGTGCGGCATCACGAAACGCAGCGGGCGAACGGCATGCGGTGCCGCTGCGAGCAACAGATCGCGCTCGCGGAGCGCGGTACGCACATCGCGGAACGCAAAGCGGTCGAGCAGACCCAGCCCGCCATGGACCATCTTGGTCGAGGCTGACGAACTGCCGTTGCCGAGATCCCCGGCTTCGGCGAGGAAGACCGACAAACCCCGTCCTGCGGCATCGCGCGCGATCCCGCAGCCGTTGATGCCGCCGCCGATCACGGCGAGATCGTAGACCTTGCCCCACACAGCCCTGACCCCCGGGCCACTCACCCCGCCTCACAATGACCCATCGGCACCCAAAAGCGAAGCGCCGAGTTGCCGGTTTCAACGCTCCGCTCGAGATGCCCATTCCCGAGGGAATTTCCGACCTGGCGGCGAATGGAATTTTTGTTTCATTTTTTGGAAATGCTGCCTATACCATTCCATTTAGATCCGCACCCGTCCGGCCCGTTGGACCCGGCCGGGCCCGGAATCATCCCCCGCGCGGGGGAAGTCGGCAGAAAACAAGGGTGAGCCGACCACCCTCACCGCTTGAGGAGGAATTGAAATGAAGAAGCTGTTTCTCGGCGTGGCCTTCGCCAGCCTGATGACCTCCGCCGCATTTGCGGAGACGGTCGGCGTCAGCATGGCGCTCTTCGACGACAACTTCCTGACCGTTCTGCGCAACGGCATCCAGGCCGACGCCGACAAGATGGGCATCACGGTCCAGATCGAGGACGCCCAGAACGACGTCGCCAAGCAACTTGACCAGATCAAGAACTTCGCCGCCTCCGGGGTCGATGCCATCATCGTCAACCCGGTCGACACCTCGGCGACGCAGGCCATGACCGACGCCGCCGCGGCCGCCGGCGTGCCGCTGGTCTATGTCAACCGCGAGCCGATCAACGTCGACACTCTCCCCGACGGGCAGGCCTTCGTGGCCTCGAACGAGGTCGATTCCGGCACGCTCGAGACCAAGGAGATCTGCCGCCTGCTCAAGGAGGAGGGCAAGTCGGACGCTGACGTCTACGTCATGATGGGCGAGCTCTCGAACCAGGCCGCGGTGCAGCGCACCAAGGACATCCACGACGTCATGGCCTCGGGCGAGTGCGGCGTGACCCTCAACATCATCGACGAGCAGACCGCCAACTGGAGCCGCGACCAGGCCCAGAACCTCATGACCAACTGGCTCTCGACCGGCAAGGAGTTCGATGCCGTCATCTCCAACAACGACGAAATGGCGATCGGCGCGATTCAGGCCATGAAGGCGGCCGGGATCGACATGAAGAGCGTGATCGTCGGCGGCGTCGATGCGACCCAGGATGCGCTGGTCGCCATGCAGGCCGGCGACCTCGACGTCACCGTCTTCCAGAACGCGGCGGCTCAGGGCGGCGGCGCCCTCGATGCGGCGCTGAAGCTCGCCAAGGGCGAGTCGGTCGACAAGAAGGTGTACGTGCCCTTCGAGCTCGTCACGCCGGCCAACATCGACAACTACCTCAGTAAGAACTAGTTGACGGAGGTCCGGGCGGCGACGCCGCCCGGACCGACATGAGTGGGAACGGCGGCGTCGCGCGACACCGCCACCATCCACCGGCAAGCTGGGGTGGGACGATGTCTGCCAACTCGCACGGCGTCGGAGGCGTCGCCTTCGACCCAAAGCGGCGCTCCTGGCCGCCCGAAGCCAACGTCTTCATCGCTCTGGTGGCGATCACGGCTGTCTTTGAACTGCTGAACCGCTTCGACGGCGGCAGCTTCCTGTTCAACATGCGCGCCAACGTGCCCGGTCTGTTCAACCAGGCGCGGCTCGACATCATGATCCTGCAGGTGGCGATCACCGGGATCATCGCGCTCGGCGTCACCCAGGTCATCATCCTCGGCGGCATCGACCTCAGTTCCGGTTCCGTCGTCGGGGCCACGGCGATGATCGTCATGAGCTTCGCCCAGACCGCGTTGGTCAACGGCAACCCCAACCCGAAGGCGATCTTCGGCGAGTGGGCGATGGACCTGCCGGTGATCGTGCCGATCATGGTCGGACTTGCCTGCGGTCTGGCGGCCGGGCTGATCAACGGCACGCTGATCGCCTACACCGGGATTCCGCCCTTCATCGCCACCCTCGGCATGATGGTGTCCGCCCGCGGCGTCGCCCGCTGGTGGTCGAACGGCCAACCGGTGTCGTTCCCGACCGAGAGCTTCGCCAACCTCGCCAACGGCGATCTTCTCGGAACGCTGACCTTCGGCCTGGTCCACTGGCCCGGGCAGAACCCGGCGATCGTCTTCATCGCCCTCGCCATCCTGTTCCACCTGATCCTCAAGTTCACAATCTACGGCAAGCACACCTACGCCATCGGATCGAACGAGGATGCGGCGCGGATGTCGGGGATCAAGGTCAAGTCGCACAAGGTGCTGGTCTACGCCATCGCCGGCATGTGCGCGGCGGTGGCGGCGATCATGCTGACCTCGAAGAACCTCACCGCCCAGGCGGGCATGGGCGTGATGTACGAGCTCGACGCGATCGCGATGGCGGTTATCGGCGGCGTCTCGTTGTCCGGTGGACGCGGCTCGATCCTCGGCACCGTGCTCGGCGCGGCGATCTTCTCGGTGATCATCTCCGGCTTCACCTCGATCCGCCTCGATGCCTACTATCAGGAGATGGTGAAGGGCGCGATCATCGTCGGCGCCGTGGTGCTCGACCAGTGGCGCCAGCGCCGCTCGGCGGCGCGAGGATGAGGGAGTCTGCGATGGACGGCGACGTCATCCTCAGGACCGAAGGCCTGACCAAGCACTATGGCGGCGTCCACGCGCTGCAGGGCGCCAACTTCGAGCTGCGGGCGGGCGAGCATGTCGCCATCATGGGCGACAATGGCGCCGGCAAGTCCACGTTCGTCCGCCAGATCACCGCGGTCGAGCGGCGGACGGCCGGCAAGATCTGGTTCGGCGGGAAGGAAGTCGACTTCGAAAACCCGCTCGAAGCGCGCGAAGCCGGCATCGAGACGGTGTTCCAGAACCTCGCGCTTGCGGACGATCTCGACGTCCCTTCGAACCTGTTTCTCGGACGCGAACGAATTCGCTTCAACCTCGGGCCGTTTTCGATCCTCGACCGGCGGTCGATGCGCACCGCGACGGTCGCCGCCCTGGAGAAGACGGCGGTCAAGATCCCCAACTTGTCGAACACCATCCGCAATATGTCGGGCGGCCAGCGGCAGTGCGTGGCGATCGCCCGGACCGCGGCCTTCGCCTCCAAGCTGGTGATCATGGACGAGCCGACAGCCGCGCTCGGGGTACAGGAAACCGCCCAGGTCGAGAACATCATCCGGACGCTGAAGGAACACGGCGAGCCGCTCATCCTGATCTCGCACAACATGCGACAGGTCTTCGACCTCGTCGATCGCATCGTTGTCTTCCGCCGCGGTCGGATCGTCGCAAATCTCAGGAAGGAAGAGACCTCGGGGCAGGATGTCGTCGCCTACATTACAGGCGCCAAGACCGGCCCGGAGTATGCGGACGCGGCGTGACGCGGCCACGAGGTTGACCCCACGCGGGAAGCCGACGCGACGCCGAATGCGCCGCATTGCGGCGTGAGGAAGGATGGAATATTTGTTTCATCCCGGGCAACGTGGTCAAGGCATGAAGAAGTCGGCGCGCGCCAAAGCGGCAAGCAACACGGCCGGGCTCGCGCCACCGCTTGATTTCGATGCGCTGCGCCAGTCCATCGCCAGGGCCCAGTCGGCCCTGCCCCGACGCCTGACCCAGGCCGCCGAATACGCGCTCGCCCATCCCGACGAGATCGCCCTCGGCACGGCCGCCAGCATTGCCTCCGCGGCCGAAGTCCAGCCCTCGACGCTGGTGCGGCTGGCCCACCAACTCGGTTTCGGTGGCTTCTCCGAATTCCAGTCGGTCTTCCGCGACCGGCTGCGGCTTCGTGCGGCGACCTACGACGAAAGGCTGCGCCGCATCGAGCAAGGCACCACCGACGGCTCCTACGAGGATGCCCTCCTGAACGGCTTTCTCACGGCCGCCCGGCAGTCCATCGAGCGGCTGTCGGAAACCATCGACGTTGCCGCCTTTGCCCGCTGCGTCGGCGTTCTTGCCAAGGCGGAGACGATCTATCTGGTCGCCCGGCGCCGCGCCTATCCGATGGCGGCGCACATGTCCTACAGCTTTGGCAAACTCAGTATCCGCGCGGTGACGCTCGACTCCGCCAACGGTATCGACCAGGAAATCGTCACCATGGCGACGGCGAAGGACGCGGCGATCGTCTGCAGCTTTGCCCCCTATGCGCCCGCGTCTCTCGCCCAGGCGCAGTCTCTTTCCGAACGACACGTTCCCCTCGTCGTGTTGACCGATTCGGCGCTGTCGCCGCTTGCCGCCATGGCCACTCACTGGCTCGAGGTTTCCGAGAGCGACTTCGCCGGCTTTCGCTCGCTGTCGGCCGGCATGGCTCTGGCGACCGCCCTGCCCGTGGCGGTGGCCGAACGCCGCCGGTTCAGCTTCCCGGCCGCCGGCCCGGCGGCGCACGGCCAGAAAATTCCGGCGACGCGCGGGATTGCCTGAGCCCGACCGCGCATCGCGGCTGGAAGGGGCTTGCCCGCCCTTAAAACCCTGGCGCCAATCGGTTATGGAAGAACCTTCACAGGCCAGCCCCGCTACCCAACAGGAGCCCAGCCCGCATGCCGCTCGTCCGCGCCAACGGCATTAATCTCCACTACGACCTCCGCGGCCCCGATGACGCTCCGGTCATCGCCTTCGGCCACTCGATCGGGGCGACCCTCGAGATGTGGGATGCCCAAGTCGAAGCCTTCGCCGGCCGCTACCGCTGCCTGCGCTGGGATGCGCGCGGCCATGGCCGTTCCGAGGTGGTGCCGACGCCGGCGACGGTCGACGATCTTGCGGACGATCTCGCCGGCCTGCTCGACGCCCTCAGCATCAGAACAGCCCACATCGCCGGTCTCTCGCTTGGCGGCATGACCGGGCAGGCCTTTGCCTTGCGGCATCGCGACCGGCTTGAGCGCCTCGCGCTTATCGCGACCAGCGCCGAGATGGACAAGGCGGCCTGGCGTGAGCGGATCGCGACCGTCACCGCCAAGGGCTATGCGCCCTTCATCGACGAGGTCATGGTCCCCCGCTGGTTCACGCCCCGCTTCGCGGCGGCCCATCCCGATGTCGTCGCCGGCTTCCGGCAAAGGATGATGGCCAACGACATCGCCGGCTATGCTGCCTGCGCGAACGTCATCGCCACCCTCGATCTCCTGCCGAGGATCTCCGGCATCACGGCACCGACCATCATCATCGTCGGTGCCGAGGACCCTTCGACACCGATCGCGATGTCGGAAGAGATACGTCGCCTGGTGCCCCACGCCGAAATGGTCATCATTCCGGACGCGGCCCACATCGTCGCCGTCGAGCAGGCCGACCTTCTCAACGCCTACCTCGAGTTCTTCTTCGCGCGCCGGAACCATTCATAGGGGCCGTCCTCGCGTCGCAAGGCGGGCTGACGACCGCCACCCGCCCCGACGGTGGACGCACCACGACGTCGCTTGACGGCGGACGCACTGCGCCCCGCCGTCTCCACGCGACCGGACGGCCACGCGCCCGACAGGCCCGCGGCGGACCGACGCCATCCATCCCGGCACAGTCACATCCTTCCGTCGCATGAGAGTGCTAGGTGACCATCTACTTGTGACGTTTCCTGCGCTCGCTTAAGGTCGCGGGCGACAGGCCACAGATCGACATCAACCGGCTCTCCACACGCGAGGCGGCCGCGTGGGATGGGGATGGAGGAATTTGCTTTGGCTGTCGTGGCCAGTCGCCCCGCGCTACCGCCGCTTCTTCCGATGGGGTTTCACAGCACCGATCTGGCCGGGCTGCAGCGGCTCTGTGTCGACTATTTTCCCGGCTCGATGGCGCGGCCACGGCTGATGAGCTCGATCTCGATGGTCGTCACCCTGATCAACCGGGTCAGCATTCCCTCGCGGCTATGGGTGGCCGGCAGTTTTCTCACCGAGACCCCGGAACCCGTCGATTGCTCGCTGACTCTCGTGCTGGTGGATTCGGTCTTCCACGGACTGGCCGAAGAGCAACGCGAGTTCTTCGACTGGTACCGGGACGTGCCCCTTTTCGAGAAATACCGCTGCTACAACTACGGCATCGTGCTGGACGCCGAGCGGGCCGACTACGACGCCATGAGCGCGTTCTGGCTGCGCCAATACGGCTTCCACGATCAGCAGCGGAAAGCAGGCGTCGCCGAATTGTTGCTACCTCAGGTCAGCGGCGCATGAACCGGCTGGCCGACATTCTCGAAGACCTCGCCGCGGCCGACGCTGCGACCCATCATCTTCGCCAGTTGGCGGCGACCCAACCTCTGGATCCTGTCCTTGCCGTCAATCTCGACGCACTGCTGCGGCGTCGCGGGGACCTCGAGCGCCAGATGGCGGCGCTGCTGTCGGCTGAGCAAAACGACCTGATCCGGATCGCGGTCACCGGGGTCGACGAGAGCAGCGCGCCGGCCGCCGACGCTGCACGGAGCGTCGCCTTGTTTCAGCGCCTCCTCACCGCAGCCTTCGACGCAATCCTCACCGGGGCGCCAAAAGCTCGCTACGCGCCGTCCCCGGAGGCGATGGAACGATCGACCCTGCACTTCGTCCGACCTCCGAGCGATAGCCACGAAATCCATCTCGCCATTGCCAATGACTACCTGCTCGCGATCGAGAGCGATCTCGACCGTGCCCTTGGCCTCGTTTGCGAGCTTCTCGTCCTGCGCTCCAAAGTGCTCATCCGCGAGCTGGCCCAGCACCTTGGTATCGCTACGGTCAGCGCAGCCTACGCGCTTTTCGAGCTCGCCGCGGCGCAGCGGCTCTCGATCAGCATCCGATGGCGCAAGCGCGATCATGAACGGCGCAAGATCAGCGTCTCGCATGCCGATGCCCGCACGATGACGACGATCATCGAGGCCATCCATGACGACCGCATGGCGACGGTCGAGCAGGATTGCGAGCTGCTTGGTATCGACGAGGTAGGCGGCAGCTTCCGGATTGCGATCACCGGCGGCCAGGTCATCTCAGGCGACCTCACCGACGGCTTTCCGCGCGGCGGCGCGTGGACGACGCGGCGCTGGTACCGGGCGCTCCTTCTCCGCGCGTCCCGCCTTGGCTACGCCGACGGCGAAGAGACCGTGCGCTGGTCGCTGACCGGCCTCGTCGCACAGGCGTGAGAGCAGGAAGACCTCAGTCCGGATGCGGTATCCCGGCAGCCTGCTTCCATGCGGCGATGCGGTCGAGAAGCATGGCCTTTTCGCGCCCGTTGCGGGCGAGGTCGGCGGCACGCCCGGCCTCCTCCGCCGCCTCGTCGAAGCGGCCGAGACGCGCCAGCAAGTCGGCTCGCACGCTCGGCAGCAGGTGATAGCGGGCCAGCGCGGGATCGCCGACGAGCCCATCGACGATGGCCAGCCCGGCTTCGGGGCCGTCGGCCATGGCGACAGCCACCGCCCGGTTGAGTTCGACCACGGGATTCGGCATCCGCACGACCAGTACGGCGTAGAGATCAGCGATCCGCCGCCAGTCGGTCTCCTCCGCGATGGCCGCCCGGGCGTGGCAGGCGGCGATGGCCGCCTGGAGCTGGTACGGCCCGGCCGCCTCGCCCAGCGCCTCGGCTCGGGCGAGGGCCGTCAGCCCGCGACCGATGAGTATGCGGTCCCACTTGGCCCGGTCCTGATCAAGGAGGAGGACGGGTTCGCCGCCGGGTCCGACCCGCGCGCCCATCCGCGAGGCCTGAATCTCCATAAGCGCGACCAGCCCATGAACCTCCGGCTCCTGCGGCGCCAGTTCCGCAAGGATTCGTCCGACCCGCAGGGCCTCCTCGGCGATCTGCGGGCGAATCCAATCCTCGCCAGCGGTCGCCGCATAGCCTTCATTGAAGATGAGGTAGATCACCTCGAGCACTGAGGCCAGGCGCTCGGCCCGATCCACGCCGCGGGGCACCTCGAAGGGGACCTTTGCCGCACTGAGCGTCCGCTTCGCGCGAACGATCCGCTGGGCGATGGTCGGCTCGGTGGCGAGGAAGGCGCGGGCAATCTCGGCCGTCGTCAGACCGCCGACCAGCCGCAGGGTGAGGGCAAGCCGCGCGTCGGTCGGCAACAACGGGTGGCAGGCCGTGAAGATCAGGCTGAGAAGATCGTCGCCGATGTCGTCGTCGAGTGACGCTTCGAGCTCCGACACCCCGTCCGGCTGATCGGTCTCGAGGTCCTGAAGGAACTCGGCCAGTTTCCTTTCCCCCAGCCGGCTCCTGCGGAAATGGTCTATGGCGCGATTCTTCGCCGCCGCCATCAGCCAGGCGCCCGGGTTTCGCGGAATACCGGTCCCGGGCCACTTCTCGAGGGCCGCGACCAGCGCGTCCTGGGCGAGTTCCTCGGCCATACCGACGTCACGGACGATGCGGGCCAGGCCCGCGATGAGCCTCGCCTGCTCAATACGCCATACCGCGTCGATGGCTCGATGAATGTCGCTCGCCGTCACGGCGACCGATACACCACCAAACCCCCACCCCGTGCAAGACTGGACCCGCCACCGCGGCCGCGACCGGATGGAGCCGACTGCCGATCAGTTCACCGGCCTCGTCAGGACTTTGAGGCGACCGCAGCGCGGGTGCGCGCATATCGGTCCTTGCCGACGCCGGGCTCGAAATCCTCGAGTTCCTGGACCTGCCGGATTTCAATCACCTCGTTGTCCGTCGCCGGACAACGTTTTGCCCATTCGATCGCTTCGTCCTTCGATTTCACCTGGATCATCCAGTACCCTCCGAGCACTTCCCTGGCCTCTGCGAAGGGGCCATCGCGCACGGTCGGCTCGCCGTTGGGGAAGGAAACCCGCGCCCCCATCGATGGCGGGTGCAAGCCGTCAAGCGCGAGCAGGACGCCCGCCTTCCGCAGTGCTTCGTTGTAGCGGGTCATGGCGTCTATCCGCTCGCCATCCGGAATCGTCCCCGGGGCGGCCGTCTCGTAGCCTTTGGGGATCATCAGCATCATGAAGCGCATGATTGCAGGCCTTTCCTTGGTGTCGCCGGTCGTCGGCGAACCGCAGAGGCCCGCCGCCACCCCCACGACGTTCGGGCGGTGTCCATTTCGACACGGGACGGCGGGCGGTTATCGGGCGTTGCACACCCGCCACGTCTCTCCTAGAACCAACGTGGGCTAATCGAAGCCCGGCCGCGAATCGACGATGTTGCAGACATCGTCGTCAGCGGTCCTGCAACGACCGCTCGGTTCCACGCCACGGAGGGCAGAATGGCGGACGGTGAAGCGATTCTGATGGCAGTCCGCCAGGAAGGGCTGCTTTCGCTGACCTTCGGCCTGGCGATGCTTGTCGCTGCGATCGCCATCGGCCTGGTGCTTCGCAACACGATCAAGATCGTCGCCCGCGACGCGACCGTCAGGAGGCTGCCGCGACCACGCCAGATTCGCACATTGCGGCGCGCCGCTCGCGCGGTCGTTCTGTTTGCGATGCTGGTGATCGCAACCACCCTCGCCGCCTCCCGCCTCCTTGACGCGAAGGCCTGGCTCGCGGCGAACGCCCCCTACGCCGCGATCGCCCTTGGGAGCGGCGCGCGGTGACGGCGGCGGCTCACTGTTCGAGCGTTTGCAGGTAGGAAATCACGTCGTCGATCTGAGCCGGATCGAGCTTGAACTGAGGCATCGTCGGGTGACCCACAGTGATCCCCTCGGCGAGCGCCTCGGCGAGGTCCTCCACGGGGTAACGCTCGTGCAGCGTTCGAAACGGCGGCGCGAGCGCTAGCGGACTGTCACCGAAGTGGCCGACGGCGTGACACATCGAGCAGTTGGTCTGCACGAAGACGAGACCGCGTTGGGCGGCGGGGCTGAGCGCCTGGGCACCTGCCCCAGTCGAGAAGGCAGCCACAGCCGCCGCGAGGATTCCGGTGACGACGTGGCTTCGCATCCTTTGACCCCACGATTGGTTAGCGCTGGCGTCTTGTCGCGCGGATGCCCCGGTCAATCAACCGTTCAACTGCTGCAGGCTAGCGCGACTGCGGAGACGGATTCGACGTGACGAAGGGAGTTCGATCGCCTCCTTGTCCTCCAGATGCGTCAGCGTCCGGGACACCGTTTCGATCGTGAGACCGAGATAGTCGGCGATATCCTGGCGGGACATCGGAAGCTCCACCATCTCGACCGAGGCCTCCCGGCGAGCCATGTCGAGGAGGAAGGAGGCGACCCGTTCTTCTGCGCTTTTCCGCCCGAGGAGAAGCATGTGCTCATGCGCGAGCCGCAACCCGCCGGCGGTCTGGCTCCACAGGTCCGTGGCGAGTTCGGGATCAGTGACAGCGAGCGCCATGATCGTCGAGCGCCGCGCGATGCGGATGCAGGAATCGACGACCGCCTCCGCGCTGAAGGCATGCTCGACACCGCCTTCGAGGCCAAAGACATCGCCCGGAAGGTAGAAGGCGCCAATCTGCCGGCGTCCGTCCTGCATGACCTTGTAGGTACGAACGGCTCCGGAGACGACCTGATAGAAGTATTCTGCCCGCTCGGACTCGCCGTAGACCTCGGTGTTGCGCGAAAACCGAACTGCAGCGCCGTGCAGCCGGAATGCCGACACCAGCGGCGCCTCTCCGACGGCGATATCGTGCGAATCCGGGGAAGGAGGGACTGGGCGGATGGGAAGGGCGGCAACGGTCTGGGGATGCATGGCTCGATCTCCGCGAGGTAATCCTCTGTCCACTCCTATCTACGGATGGCCCCGCGGCGGAGAAATTCAGGTATTCCACCTACGTAGAACCCCTTAGTACACATGCACCCGCGGTAGCAGCGAAATTTCCTCAGGGAAACAAAGGCCTTGGCGCAACCCACGAGACCGACGAGCAGCACATCCGAAGCGGACGAGACGGGTTCGCGAGCGCCGAACATGCTCGGCGTCTGCCTGTTGACGCTGGCTGCGGTCGCAGCCGCCTTTGCCGTTCGAAGGCTCCTCGATCCGGTTCTCGGCGAGGGCCAGTTCTTTGTATTCTTTGTCCCCGCTGCAATGGTGGGGGCCGTGTGGGGCGGTTTTTGGCCCGGCGTACTGGCAACCGCGCTGAGCCTCGCCCTGTCGATGACCTTCGTCGATCCCGGCAGTTGGCTCCAGCCCTCGAACCTTGTCGTCCAGATCGCCTTCCTGGTGGTAGGCATTGCCATCTCTCTGGCTGGCGAGCGGCTTCGCCGGACGAGGCTGGAGAGCCTCGCCAGACAGGAAGACCTGATCGAACGCGAAGCCCATCTTCAGTCGATACTCGACACCGTACCGGACGCGATGATCGTCATCGACGAGACCGGCGTGATGCAGTCCTTCAGCAAGACCGCAGAGCGCCTGTTCGGCTATCCGGAAGTCGAAGCGATCGGTCGCAACGTGAGCTTGCTGATGCCCTCGCCCTATCGCGAGACCCACGACGCCAATATCGCCAGGTACCTCGCCACCGGCGAGCGGCGGATCATCGGCATTGGCCGCGTGGTCGTTGGCGCACGGAAGGACGGCTCCACCTTTCCGATGGAACTCGCCGTCGGCGAGATGCGCTCGCGAGACCGGCGCTACTTCACCGGCTTCATCCGCGATCTCAGCGAGCGCCAGGTCACCGAGGCCCGGCTGCAGGAGCTTCAAGCCGAACTGGTCCACATGTCGCGGCTTACCGCCATGGGCGAGATGGCTTCGACCCTCGCCCACGAACTCAACCAGCCGCTCTCGGCGATCGCCAACTACATGAAGGGATCGCGGCGCATCCTCGAGCAGTCGGCCGACGAGCGCTGCATGAAGGTCCGGGACGCGATCGACAAGGCCGCCAACCAGGCGCTCCGCGCCGGCGACATCATCCGCCGGCTCCGCGACTTCGTGGCCCGCGGCGAAAGCGAACGAAGGGTCGAGAGCATCGCCAAGCTGGTGGAGGAAGCGAGCGCCCTCGCGCTCGTCGGGGCCAAGGAGCTCGGCGTGCGCGTCCACTTCGAATTCTCGCCCGGCGCCGATCATGTCCTCGCCGACCGGGTTCAGATCCAGCAGGTTCTGCTGAACCTCATCCGCAATGCCGTCGAGGCGATGGAGCTATGCGAGCGCCGCGAGCTCTGGCTGAAGACCCGGCCCTCGCCCGATGGCGCCGTCGAAGTCTCGGTCGTCGACACCGGCCATGGAATGGCTCCGGAGGTGACGGAACAGCTGTTTCACCCGTTCGTCACCACCAAGCAGCACGGCATGGGCGTCGGGCTGTCGATCTCGCGTAGTATCATCGCTGCCCATGGCGGGCGTATATGGGCCGAGCCGAATCCCGGGGGCGGCACAGTCTTCCGCTTCACCCTTCGTCTGGTCGACACCGAGGACCTGATCGATGCCTGATGAGTCCATCGCGCACATCATCGACGACGACGACGCCCTGCGCGATTCGCTTGCGTTCCTGCTCTCCTCCGCAGACATACCGGTTGCGGCCTATCCCTCCGCGGTCGAGTTCCTCGAGGCGCTGCCCGGCATCTCCTCCGGCTGCGTCGTCACCGACATCCGCATGCCGGGAATGAGCGGCATGGAACTGCTCAAGCACCTCAAGGAGACCGGTTCGCCGCTTCAGGTCATCGTCATGACCGGGCATGGCGATGTTCCGCTCGCCGTCGAAGCGATGCGGCTCGGGGCGGTGGACTTCCTCGAGAAGCCGTTCGACGACGAGGCGATGATCGCCTCCGTGCGATCCGCCCTCGCCCGCCAGAAGGCGGCCGATCACGGCCTTGCGGTGAGGAATGGCATCCAGCAGAAACTGGAAGCGTTGACGCTCCGCGAGCGCCAGGTCCTCGACGGGCTTGTCGCCGGAAACCCCAACAAGCGCATTGCCCATGATCTCGGCATCAGCCCGCGGACCGTGGAGATCTATCGCGCCAACGTCATGACCAAGATGCAGGCCGGCAGTCTGTCGGACCTGGTCCGGATGACCTTGATCGCCGACCCGTCGCAGTTTCCTTTACCCGATGACTGAAGGCCGGTTGACGCGTCCCACGGCAACGACGCGGACTCCACCCCACCCCCGTTGCTTGAGTCCCATCAAAATGATTTGATGCGGGTTGATACTCGACGATCACGGAGTCAGCAGATGCAGGCCTATGTCTACGGAGAGAAACGCGTCCTCCCCGGGGGCTTCGAGGCCTTCGCCGACCGTGGCCGGACCGCGATCGTCTCGATCGACATGCATGAGGGCCATCTCGCCGATACTCCGGACTGCCCCTGCCCGGCGCCCCGTGCCCGCGAGATCGTCGAGCCGATCAACGCCTTCCACGACGAAGCCCGCGCCCTCGGTGTACCGATCATCCACGTCAAGACCGTTCTCCGGAAAGGCGGTGTCGACGACGTCAGGGGCATTCCCTCGGCGTGGCGGCTCACCTTCCCGCTGTATGTCGGTGAAATCCCGAATGCCGACGAGCACGCAATCGAGGGCAGCCGCTGGACCAATCTCGTCACCCGTGTCGAGCCCCAGGATCTCGTGGTCGACAGCAAGAAGCGACTCTCGGTGTTCTATCCGACCGATCTCGACTTCCTGCTCCGCAACATGGATATCCGCACGGTCGTGCTCGACGGCGGCTTCACCGACTGCTGCGTGCTCAACGCCGCCTTCGACGCCTCCAACCGCAACTACAACGTCGTCGTCCTTCGCGACCTTGTGCGCGGCACCAACACCGAGATGGAAGACGCAGGCCTGAAGATCGTCTCGCTCCACCTCGGTCTGGTCATGGACTCCGCCGACCTGCTCGATGCCTGGCGGGACTCTGCTGCCGTCGCCGCCGCGGCGGAGTGACGCTCTCGGTGCTTCCGTCGGGCGTGTTGAGCTTTCCGATCCCCCGGATCGTCAGAAGCCCGTTCCGCACTGCCCGCAGGAGCGGGTAGAGCCGCCGCGACACCGCGCGGTTGCCGAAGATGTGGTAGTTCAGCCGGTTCAGGGCCCCGCTCTCCCCGCTCAGCAGCGCAAGGATGTTGACCGCATCTCCGCCGGCGTAGAGTTCCTCGTCGACGAAGCAGACGAACGCTTCGTCAAGATCGACGCCGCCGGCCCGGAAACGCGCGACGAGGTCGGGACACGTCCTGGCATCGACCAGTTCGACGGCGCCGGCGGCTTCTCGAATCCGGAGGGCGTGCACGTAGCGCGAACACAGCGGACAATCGCCATCATAAATGACCGTGACCCCCATGGTCGGCAGACCCAGGGAGCGGGCGGACAGTGCATCTGTGGGTCTGTCCCCTGCCACCGCAATCGAGCCTACAGCCCCTTGATCAATCCGATCACCGCTTTGAAGTCGGGGTGGTCGCAGCTGTCGAGCCACTCGAACGCCACCATCTCCGCCGTCACGATCTCTGCACCGTGCTCGGCCATCCGGCGAAGACCTGCTGCCTTGTCGGCGGCGTAGCGCGATCCGACCGCATCGGCGACGACGGCAATGCCGAAGTTGCGTTCGCGCAGCCCGAGCACCGTCTGCAGCACGCAGACATGAGTCTCGGCGCCAGCGACGACGAAGGTGTCACGGCCGGGCGGCAGGCGCTCGAAAAAGCCCGGCTCGCGGGCCGCGCTGAAGTGGCGCTTGACGAAGAGCTGTTCGACGAAGGGCTTGAGAGGCGGAACCGTCGGCCCTAGCCCGGACGGATTCTGCTCGGTGAAGAGGGCCGGAACGCCCAGCTTCTCCGCAACGCTGGCAAGGAACACGGTCTTGGCAACGACCTGGTCGCCGGCCTCGATTGCGGGCATCAGCCGCGCCTGCATGTCGACGACGACGAGAGCGGACGACGCGCTACGGAGGGTGGTGGGCTCTGGTCTCGGCATTGCGACTGTTTACGACGTTCCGCCGCCAAGGGCGAGACCGGTCGAGCCGCTAGCGCCGCTCTTCCCGCACATGGGGCCGGCCGAGGGCGCCGGGCTCGTCTAGCCGCACGTTGCCCCGCATCGCAGCCCAGATCATGACCAGCAGGGTCGCGACATACGGCGTCATCAGCATGAAGTACTGCGGCACCTGGATGCCGACCGCGGCAACCCGGGGGATCAGTGCCTCGATCGCTCCAAACAGGACCGCCCCGAACAGCGCCCGCCACGGGTGCCAGCGGGCGAAGATGACGAGGGCGATTGCGATCCAGCCGCGGCCGCCCGCCATGCCGTCGACCCAGATCTTGGCAACCGCAACCGAGAGATAACCGCCGGCCAGGCCCACCAGCGCCGCACCCGCTGCAATCGCGCCGGTCCGGTAGAGAGAGACGTTGATGCCGGCCGAGTCCGCGGCCTCCGGATTCTCGCCCACTGCCCGCAGCTTGAGGCCGGTCTCGGTGCGGGTCAGGAACCACTGCACCGCGAAGAAGATCGGCAGGGTGAGATAGACGACGATGTCCTGCTGGAACACGATGCGGCCGACCACGGGAAGGTCGGCAAGGCCGGGGATGGGCAGCTTGGCGAGGCCGATGATGGCGCGGCTGGTCCAGCCTTCGAGCGTCGCGATCAGACTGGTCAGCCCCTGGCACAGGAAGACCATGGCGAGGCCCGCGATCACCTGGTTGACGCGCAGGATCACCACCAGCACGGCAAAGATCATCGACACCATCGCAGCCGCGAGTGCCGCGACCAGAAGCGCCAGTTCCGGCTGCGCGGTGAGGATGACCGCCCCGACCCCGGCCATCGCCCCCATCAGCATGAAGCCCTCGGCCCCGAGGGAGAGCACACCCGACTTCTCGGTGAGGATGAGGCCGAGTGCGGCAAGCGCGAACGGCACCGCGAAACCGGGAACGTTGCTGATCCAGTTGACCAGGAAGTCCATCACCCGGCTCCCCGCACCCAGTGCACGCGGTGGCGCACGAAGAACTCGGATGCCGCCACCGAGATGACGATGATCGCCTGGATCAGCTGAACCATGGATCCGGGAATCTGGTAGAAGACCTGGAGGCTCTGACCGGCGACGAAGAGCACGCCGACGAAGACCGCGACCAGGATCGCGATCAGGGCATTGCTGCGGGCAAGAAACGCGATGAGGATGCCGGAAAAGGTGTAGCCTAGGAAGAACGACTGGGTCATCCGCCCCTCGATGCCGGCGCTGACGACGAACCCGCCGACACCCGAGATCGCCCCGGACAGCAGAGCCGACGACAGCGTCAGCATCACGATCGGAACGCCCACCGCGGCCGCCATCTTGGGATTGGCGTCGACGAAGCGGGCGTAGAACCCGAAGCGGCTGACGTTGAGCAGCCACCAGATCGCCACCGCCAGGATCAGCGCGATCGGCAGTGCCCAGGTGATGTTCTCCCAGCCGACCAGCGGCAGGCGCTCGAACGCCTCGTACTGCTCGGAATGGGGGAAGGCGCTCTTGGGGTCCTTCCACGGGCCGTAGAGCAGGTAGAGCAGGAAGTTGAAGGCGACGTAGTTGAGCAGCAGCGTCGAGATGATCTCGTTGATGCCGAGCCGCAGCTTGAGAAGCGCGGGGACGACGATCCACAACATGCCCCCGATCGCGGCTGCGACGAACATCAGCGGAAGGCGAACCGACTCGGGACCAACGTCGTGGATGGCGATGAAGGTCGCAAAGATCGAGCCGAAGATCATTTGCCCCTCGATGCCGATGTTCCAGAACCGGACCCGGAACGCGACCACTGCCGACAACCCGACAACGAGGAGGGGCGCGGCCTGGACCAGCACCGCCGACACGCTCATCGAACTCGAGAAGATGGAGACGACGAACTCGTCGTAGATGGCGCCAAGGCCGACCCCGGCCGCGATCAGGACGATCGCGGTGGCCGCGAGGCCGATCACCAGCCCCGCGAGCAGGACCACCGTCTGCCGGAGCAGCGAGACGTGCTGCCGGATTTCGAGGTTGAAGCGCCCGAACCCGCCGCGCTGCCGGGGCGCCGGCGGCGGCCCCGATACGCCCGTATCGGCCCGGCTAGCCATGGTGGACCAGCGCCCGACCGACGGCGTGACGATCGACCGGAGAGAAGAACTCGGCAGCGATCCGGCCGCGGTTCATCACGCCGACCCGATCGGCGAGGAGGAGGATCTCGTCGAGGTCCTCGCTGATGAGCAGCACACCGGCTCCGGCGTCGCGGGCGGAGCGGAGCCTCTCGTGGACGGCGGCCGAGGCGCGAACGTCGAGCCCCCGGCTCGGGCTGTGGGCGAGGACGACGCGCGGACTGCCCGAGAATTCCCGGGCGATAACCAGCTTCTGCGCGTTGCCGCCAGAGAGTAGCGCGGCCTTCTGCCCCGGGCTTCGCACGCCCTGGACGTCGAAGGCCTCCACCGCCTTCCGGGTCGCAGCCCGGATCGCCGCCCCGTCGACCCGGATCGGCGTGCCGTACTTGCCCGACAGCACGCCGGCGACGGCGAAATTGTCGGCGATAGAAAGCGCACCGGCGAGGCCCCAGGTGTGCCTGTCGGCCGGGATGAAGGCGAGGCCCCGGGCCCGGCGCTCCTGCGGCCCCTCGCCGGACACGTCGTCGACCCCGGCGAGGTCTATCCGGCCCGAGAGCGGCTTTCGCACGCCCATCAGGATCTCGGCGAGTTCGCTCTGTCCGTTGCCGCCGACCCCGGCGATTCCGTAGATCTCGCCGGCCCGCACCGTGAACGTCGTCCCGGTGAGCGCCACATGCCCGTCGGCACGGGCGCCACGAAGATCCGTGACGGTGAGAAGCTGCTCGCCGATCTTCTGCGAGGGCGAAGGCACTTCGTGGACGTTGCTGCCGACGATCATCTGGGTGAGGTCCGGCACGGAGACGGCGCGCGGGTCGGCCGTCGCCACCGTCTTGCCGCCGCGCATCACCGTCACGCGATCGGCGTGGGCGATCACCTCGCCGAGCTTGTGCGTCACGAGCACGACCGCCGCTCCCTGCGCCGCGATGCTGCGGATGGTCTTCAGAAGGCGGTCGGACTCCTGATCGGAAAGCACGGCCGTCGGCTCGTCGAGGATGAGGATGCGCGCGCCGCCGACCAGCGCCTTGAGGATCTCGATCCGCTGCTGTTCGGCGATCGAGAGCGTGCCGACCGGCTTGTCGACGTCGACCTCGAAACCGAGCGCCTCGCAATGCCTCGCCACTTCCGAAGCGATCTCACGGAGCCCACCGGCATAGCTTCCGCGGGGATCGGAGAGGAGAATGTTCTCGAGGGCGTTGAACGGCCGCACCAGCTTGAAGTGCTGATGTACCATGCCGACCGAATTGGCCTTGGCGTCCAGCGGGCCGCGGATGGCGACGGGCCGGCCATCGATCCGGATGTGGCCTTCGTCGGGCGCGTAAAGCCCGGCGGCAACGTTCATCAGAGAGGACTTCCCGGCGCCATTCTCGCCGAGAAGGGCGTGGACCTCGCCGTAGCTGACAGCGAAGTCGACCGCGGACAGGGCCATGAACCCGTCAAACGACTTGGTGATGCCGCTGAGCTCGAGTGCCGGGGTCATGGCGATGCCGGGCGAAAAAGCAGGATCCGCGACCGAGCATAGCCGATCGCGGATCTTGTCGTCGCTGATCTCTACTGCTGGCTGACGACGCCGTCGACGTACCAGTCCATCTGCCAGAGGTCCCCGTCACCGAGCACCTCGCCGCCCTTGACCTTCTCGTTGCCGTCACGGTCGGCAAGCGGGCCGGCGAAGACGTGCTTGCCGTCGATGATGGCCTGGCGCTCGGCCATGATCTTGGCCTTGTTCTCTTCCGACACCTGGTCGCCGCAGCAGGCGATATCGATGCCGTTGCCGATGTGGAAGAACGCGCCGTAGGGGCTGGGCTCCCACGTCCCCGCTGCGATCTTCTGGATCTCCGGATCGAGGAACTTGTCCCACACCCAGACCGACGAACACTGCACCGCCTTCGGGGCGAACTCGGAGAGATCGCGGTGGTGGCCGGTGCTCCACACACCCTTTTCCTCAGCGACGATCTGCGCTGCCGGCGTATCGACGTGCTGGCCGATGACGTCGATGCCCTGCTCGATCAGCGCTTCGGCCGCGGCGCGCTCCTTAACCGGGTCGTTCCAGGCGCCGGTGAAGATCACGGTCGTCGTGGCATCTGGATTGATCTGCTTGGCGCCGAGCTCATAGGCGTTGACCGTCCAGTTGACGAGGCCGAACGGGTTTGCCGCGACGAAGCCGAGCTTGCCTGTCTTCGAAGCGGCGGCGGCCGCCATGCCGCAGAGATACTGCGTCTCGTAGGTGCGGCCGTAGAACGATTCGAGGTTCGGGCCGTTGGTGATGCCGGCGCCGTTGAGGAACGCGACGTTGGGGTACTGCTCGGCGAGCTCCTTGAAGGTATCGGAGTAGCCGAACGCGCTGCCGATGATGATGTTGTAGCCCTTCTGGATGAAGAGCTCGACCGGCGGGCGGATCGCCGTCGCATTCTCCGGAATGCTGTCGACGAACGGAATCTTGGTCCCCATCGACTCTTCCATCCTCACCCGCGCCTCGTCGAAGGCCTGCGACCAGCCGCCGTCGTTCTTCGGTCCAAAGATGATCATCGCGACCTTGGGGTCGCCGTCGAGCTTGAACTCGGCGAGCGCCGGCAGCGCCGAAAGGCCGGCAAGCAAGCTACCCGCAACGACTGCCTTCACAATGCTGCTTCTCATGTCTCTTCCCCTCTCCTGTCTCCAACCAGAACGGGCCACCCCGATCCGGAGCCTATGACTGTCTCAAGTACGGTTCAAACGAATTTTAATCCGATCAAATTCTGTTCAGTCCTTGCCGATAACCGCGGCAGCTTCGCTGGTCCGCTCCTGAAGCGCGACGACCGGCCAACACTCTGCACGAAGCGCGCCACCGGACCCCTCCCGGGAGTAGCCGGTCAATGCGCCACAAGGGCAGCGTGGATCATGCTCGGCGTGATCGGCGTCTGCCGGAACTTGCCAGCCCCGAGCGGCGCGAGTGCATCTTCGATTCCCGAAGCGATGACCGCCCCCACCGCGATGCAGCCTGCTTCGCCGACGCCCTTCACCCCGAGCGGGTTGAGCGGCGACGGGGTCTCGAGGTGAAGCACCTCGACGTTGGGCACCTCGGTGGCATAGGGGATGAGGAAGTCGACGAAGTTGGCGTTGAGCGGGTTGCCTTCCGGGTCGTACTCGATCCGCTCGTACATGGCGCCGCCAATCCCCTGGGCGATGCCGCCCATGACCTGGCCCTCGACGATCGTCGGGTTGATCATGTTGCCGCAGTCGTGGATGCAGACGTACTTGTGGATCTTGACGGAGCAGAGGTCGGGATCGACCTCAAGGATCGCTGCGTGGACGCCATAGGCCCAAGTCGCGCAGGCGGGGCTATAGTAGTCCGTCGCCTCAAGGCCCGGGTGCTGCCCCTCGTCGAGCGGCGGACCGTCATGGCGGCTCGCCGGCGCGAACTGGGTCGCCGCCTTCGCCGCGTCGTTGAAGGCATAGCGGAGCGGATTGGTGGCCGTGGCGATGGCGGCCAGGGGCGCGTGGCGATCGGTCCCCCTGATCCACGCTGCACCGTCGCGAAGCTCGATGTCGTCCTCGCTCGCCTCCAGCATGTTGGCAGCGGCATGGATGATCTGCTTCCGCACGATGAGCGCGGTCTTGTAGATGGCGTTGCCCGAGACCACGGCGGCACGGCTCGCAAAGGTCGCGACGCCCCAGTCGAAGGCGCGGGTATCGCCTTCCACCAGGATCACGTCCTCGACGGCAACACCGAGCTGATCGGCGACGATCTGGCCGAAGACGGTTTCGTGCCCCTGCCCTTGCGCGGTGAGCCCGGTGTTGACGTAGACCTTTCCGGTGATCGGATGGACCTTGATATGCCCGCCCTCATAGGGCCCGAGGCCGGTGCCCTCGACGTAGAAGCCAAGGCCGAGTCCGAGATAGCGGCCCTCGCTCAGGGCCTTGCCCTGGTGGGCCGTGAAACCGGGGATGTCGAGCCTGTCCGACACCATCTCCAGCGCCTTTGCGTACTGGCCGCTGTCGAGGCTGACCCGGAGACCGTCAGCGAAGAGCAGCCCTTCGCGCGTCCACGGGAACTGGTCGTCGCGGATGAGGTTGCGGCGCCGCACCTCGAGACGATCGAGGCCGAGCTCTTCGGCGAGCTGGTCCATCGCCCGTTCGATTGCGAAGCACGACTGCGGCCGGCCGCAACCGCGATAAGGCGTGACCGGGACCGTTGGCGTATAGACCGCGGTGAACTCTACCCAGATATTCGGAATGCGGTACGGCCCGGCAATCGAGGTCGAAGCGACCTGGGCAACGGCAATACCGTAGGGGATGAAGGCACCGGTATCGTGGAGGAAGGAATCGCGAAGCGCGATCACCTCGCCGGTCTTCTTGGCGTAGAGCTCGATCTCGTGGACCTGGGTCCGCTCCTGGCTCGAGCCGATGAAGTTTTCGCGCCGGTCCTCGATGTACTTGACCGGCCGCCCGAGCTGCATTGCAGCCATCGGCACCAGCAGTTCGTCCGGATAGAACAGGAGGACCTTCTGGCCGAAGCCGCCACCGACATTGGGCGCGATCACCCTGACCTTGTCCTCGTCGAGACCAAAGATCGAGGCGAGGCCGCCACGAACGGAAATCGGCGCCTGGGTCCCGTCCCAGACCGTGAGCTCACCGGTGACCGCGTCGAACTGCGCCGCAACCGCGCGGCACTCCATCGGCGCCGCGGTCGACCGCTCGACCTTGACCTTGATCTTGGTCACGTGCTCCGCCTGCGGAATGGTCTCGTCAGGCTTGCCAGACACCTGAACGAAGTAGGCGGCCACATTGCCCGGGTGCGTGGCGTGGACCAGCGGCGCGCCCGGTTTCACCGCGGCCTCGATGTCGACCTCGACCGGAAGCGGATCGTAGTCGACCTCGACCAGCGCCACGGCATCTTCGGCGGTGTAGCGATCAACGGCGACCACCATCACCACGGTCTGCCCGACGTAATAGACGTCGTCCTTGGCGAGCGGCCGCTGGGTGCGCGCGTCGGTCATCGACGGATGCGGGATGAGCAGCGGCATCTCGCGGTCGAGAACGCCGATGTCCTCGCCGGTGTAGACCGCGACGACGCCGGGATGGGCCCGCGCGGCGCTTACGTCGATGGATGCGATCTTCGCTCGCGCATAGGGGCTGCGCACGAACGCGGCGTGAAGAGGATTGGCAAGCGGTATGTCGTCGACGAAGGCGCCTTCGCCGCGGAGCAGGGCCGGGTCGACTGTCCGCTTGATCCGCGATCCGAAGGCACGTGTCGACATCGACTTTCCTTATCCTGCCGGCAGGCTCTCCGCGGCCTTGCGCACCGCGGCAACGATATTCTGGTAACCCGTGCACCGGCAGAGATTGCCGGACAGCGCGAGCCGGATGCCCTCGTCGGAGAGGTCGAGCGGCTCGCCAGACTCGAACATGCCGACGATGTTCATGATCATGCCAGGGGTGCAGTAGCCGCACTGGAGGGCATGGCAATCCTGGAAGGCCGCCTGGATCGGATGCAGCGTGCCATCCTCCGCAGCCAGCGATTCGATCGTGCGCACCTCGTGCCCGGAGGCCTGGACCGCAAGCGTCAGACAGGAGCGGCCGGCCTTGCCGTCGATCAGCACCGTGCAGGCGCCGCAGACGCCGTGTTCGCAGCCGACGTGGGTGCCAGTGAGGCGGAGCTCATGGCGGAGAAAATCCGAGAGCAGCATGCGGATGCTGACCTCGCGCTCCACCAGCTCGCCGTTGATCGTGATCGAGACGCGCGCCCTTGGATCGGATGAGACCGACGGAACGGAAGTCCCTGGGCGCGCACGCGGCATCTTTTTCAGCGTCCTTGTCCGGCGCGATGCGCCGCCTTCTCGACCACTCGGCGGACGAGGGTGGCGACCACTCGCTGCCGATAGGATGTCGTTGCATTGATGTCGTCGGGCGCGGTGACCGCGTCCTTGGCGATCTCGCCGGCGGCTGCGAGGTCCTCTGCCGCAAGCCGCGTACCGATGAGACGTGCCTCGACCGCCGGGAGGCGCATTGGGCGCGAACCGACCCCGCAGGTCGCCACAGCGACCTTGTCAGCGGCGCCGTCGCGGCCCAGCCGAACGATGGCGCCGACCGCCGCGATCGCATAGTCGCCGTGCCGGCGCGTGAACTCGTCGAAGGCCGCCCCGGCACCGGCGGGAAGGACCGGGAAGCGCGCCTCGACGACCAGCTCATGCGACTCGCGCGACGTCGTCATGTGAAACTGAAAGAAGTCCTCGGCGCCGATCGTGCGCGTGCCCTGCGGCCCCTCGGCGACGACACTGCCGCCGGTGAGCACCAGCACCATCGGCATCTCGGCGGCGGCGTCGGCGTGGCAGAGGCTGCCGACCACCGTCCCGCGGTTCCGGATCGGAATATGCGCGACATGGGCCATCGCCTCGCGGATCACCGGATTGGCGCGATGGGCTTCCCCACTGAGCTCAAGCTCGCGGTGGGTCGTCAGCGCCCGGACGATGATCTCCCCACCTGCGACAGAGATGCCGGAGAGACCGGGGATGTGCTGGATGTCGACGAGGCGGGAGGGGCTGGCGAGACGAAGGTTCATCGCAGGCACAAGGCTCTGGCCGCCGGCCAGCACCATCGCCCCGGGATCGGCGGCGAGCAGCGCGATCGCCTCCGCCACCGTCTGCGGCGCACTGTACTCGAAAAGCGCCGGCTTCATCCCTGTCGACCCCGCGTGACCACCACCCTCAGGCCACTCCTTTCGTATCCACATAGTGGATAGCGTATTCCAAATAACGATACTGGCGTTTCCACCCGTGTCAATCGATAAGAGTCGTCCGGGGCCTGCGACGGGGTCAGCCGCGCGTCCGGTTGACGATGGCGACGCCGGCGAAAACCAGTGCCACCGCCAGCCAGATCCAGAGCGAGAGCCGCTCCCCGAAGAGCAGAACCGCGAACGCCACGCCGACACCGGTATTCACGTAGCTGATCTGACTGAGATAGACCGGTCCGCCGATCTGCTGGAGCCGGAAGAAGAAGGCGTAGCCGACGCCGGTCGCGAGGCCCTGCAGGGCGATCACCCACCAGCCGGCGCTGAGCGAGGAGAGAAGGGGCACGGGTATTCCGATCACCGCCTCGGCCACCAGCACCATGGCGATGCCCACGCCGGCCGCCGCCAGCGTGAGCGTGGCGAGCGGCAGCGCCCCCCTCCCCTCAGGCCAGTGTGTCGTACGGTACACATTGCCGAAGGCGAGCGCGACCGGCGTGACGAGGGCGGCGAGGTACCATCCGAACGGCGCCGCCACGTCGAGGGCGCCCTGGTTGCGGCTGACCAGGATGATCAGCGCTCCGGCCATTCCCGTGGCAAGACCGAAGGCGCGCATCGCGTTGGGGCGTTCGAGCCCGATCATGAGCACGATGGCGAGCGTGATGATCGGCGCAAGGGACTGCAGGATTGCCGGAATGCCCGAGCCGAGATGCGGAATCACCGCGACCAGCGTGCCGAATGGAATGGCGAAGGTGAGTTGGCCGGCGACCGCCGCATAGACCAGCGTCCGCCGGTCGAGCGGGAGCCGGCCGCCGGAGAGAAGGGTGATGGCCCCGAGCACGATGCTCGCGCCGATCGCACTGGAGCCGGCGAAGATCAGCGGCGGGATGCCGCTTTCTCCCGCCATGCGGCCGAGCGGAAAGATCAGCCCGATGCAGAACCCGGCGCCAAACAGAAGCAGGACGGGCTCAGCCCGACCAGGGCCGCCGCCGCTCACGCGCCGGGCCGCGGGTCGATCGGCGCACGCAACGACACGCCGAGCGCAGCTTCGCACCACGCCGCCGTGCGCAGCAGCTCCGCCTCGCCGTAGGGCGCTCCGACGAGCTGCAGTCCGACCGGAAGGCCGTCCGCGGTGACGCCGCACGGGATCGAGATCGCCGGACAGCCGGTGACCGTGATCGAGAAGCCGAGCACCAGCCAGTCGAGATAGGTCGTCAGCCGCTCACCGTCGATCTCGTCGACGTAGCGCTGCTCGACCGGATAGGGCTCGACCGGCGCCGTCGGCGTGATGAGAACGCCATGCCGGCGGATGAATGCCACCATCTGCCGACGAACCTCGTTCCGCGCCGCCTCGGCGATCGCAAGGTCGGCAGCGGTGAGCTTGAGACCCTCCTCGATGTTCCAGACCACCTCGGGCTTGAGCTTGTCGCGGTGCGCGGCAAGGACGTCGCGGAACAGCGCCGCGAACTGAAAGGCACGGATCGGCAGGAAGGCGTCGCGGCTTCGGCTCAGGTCGGGCGCCTCGCTGACGATGTCGAGGCCGGACGCCGCGAGGCGCGCGACGGCGTCCTCGACGACCGCCCGCACCGCGCCGGAGACCCGCGCCATACCGCTGAGATCCATCGAGAACCCGGCGCGAACGGGACGACGCGGCGCTTCCGCCGCCGCCCGGTAGCCCTCCCCGCAGAGCGGACGCGAGCGGGGGTCGCGCGGGTCGAAGCGGGCCATCGCATCAAGGCCAAGGCCGACATCGGCAACGCTGCGGGCGATCGGCCCGATCACCGACAGGACCTGGTGCGGCAGCGGGCTCGGGCCCTTCGGAATCAGGCCCGGGCTCGGCCTCAGTCCGACCACGCCACAGAAGGCGGCCGGATAGCGGATGGAACAGGCGTTGTCGGAGCCCTGCGCGATATGCGCCATGCCGGTTGCAACCGCCACTGCGGCGCCTCCCGACGACCCTGCCGCCGAGCGCGCCGTGTTCCAGGGATTGAGCGTGCGCCCGAACACCTCGTTGAAGGTGTTGGCGCCGGCCTGGAATTCGGGAGTGTTGGACTTGCCGAAGACGATCCCGCCGGCCGCCTCGATCGCCTCGACCAGGAAGTCCGAGGTTTCCGGGACGTGATCGGCGAAGGCGAGCGAGCCGAGCGTCGTCCGCACGCCCGCAACCGCATAGGCGTCCTTGATCGGCACCGGCAGCCCCGACAGCACGCCGCGCTCCCCGGGCGGTCGCTCCATCAGCATTTCGGCGTTCCGCTGCGCACGCTCGAAGCAGAGCGTGACCAGCGCGTTGACCGAAGGATTGACCGATTCGACCCGATCCACGCTGTCGGCCAGCACCTCCGCCGGCGACACCTCCCCTTTTTGCAGCAGGTCGACCACGGCCGTGGCCGGGCGGTCGAACAGTCGTACGCTCACAATTTGGGCTCCTGCTGCGTATCCATTGAGCGGATAGAGTACATCGCCTATGAATATCGCCGCAAAGCGAAGGAGTCGTCATGGAGGAGACCAGACGCGTCCGCGGCGGGGCGCGGAAGGCGGGCGCGAGCCCTGCGGCCACCGGGTCGCGTCCGCGGGCGACCGCCTCGGCCAAGTCCAAGACCCCACCGCTCCGCGGCATGGCGCGCGCCTTCGCGGTTCTCGAGCAGCTGGCCCAGAATCCCGGGCGCGTGGTCGATGTGACCCGCGGCCTCGACCTGCCGTGGGCGACGGTCCACCGCACCGTGATCCAGCTCGAGAAGGCCGGCTTCCTCAAGCGTGACGACCGCACTAGCCAGTACCAGATCGGCCCGCGCCTCTGGCACATTGGCTCCTCGTATCTCGCCAATCATCGCGTCCTCAAGGCGGCGATGCCCTACCTCGCGCAGATCCAGGAATCGGAGGGAATCGTCGTCCAGATCACCGAGCGGATCGGCGATCTCACCGTCGCCATCTACTCGGCGCAGCGCCTCGCCGAGGACATCACCAAGGCCCACTACGGCTACCATTTCCCACTCCATGCCGGCTCCAAGGGACAGGTGTTGCTCGCCTATGAGGATCCCGACTTCATCGACGCCTATCTCCGCCGCGACCTCGAACGGCTGACCAGCGAGACCATCACCGACCCGGCCGTGCTGCGCGCCGAGCTCGCGAAGATCCGACGGGCGGGCATGGCGCTCACCGTCGCCGACGTCCAGCCCTTCACGGCATCGATGGCGGCGCCGATCCGCGACGGCGCCGGCAAGGTCGTCGCCTCGCTCTGCTTCATCTTCCGCAAGGTTCTGCTCCGCAACGAGAAGCGCCGCGAGGAGCTGCAGGATCAGCTCATGCATATGGCGCACTCGATCTCGATCGATCTCGGCTGGCGCCCGGACCAGGGCTGACGCGCGAGAATCGGCGAATCCGGCGCGCCCCTTTTCGCGCCTCCCACCGAACGCCGGAGCGCGGGTTATTTGCGCTCCTGATAAGAGCCCTGCAGGTTCTTGAAGGTCTCCTCCAGCGCGTCGACCGTCGCCGCGATGAAGGCCGCGCCGGCCTCGGCCGAGGCCATCGTCGGGTCGCCGAAGATCGCTGCATGCCCGGCCTGGGGCCGCGGACGGCGCATGTAGGTGCGGGTGGGATTGGTCGGCGCGACGAGGTCCCAGCCCACCGGCCCGTAGTGGGCGCCCGCCAGCCGATCCATCTTGACGAGGTCCGGCCGCGTCGCCAGCTGGAACGAAGTCTCATACTCGCAACCGTGGCCCATGCCGCCAGCCACCGATTTCCGCATCTCGTGAATGCGCGCCGCACCCGGCTCCCAATAGCTCACGGCCGAGACCTTGAAGTCGTGCTTGTCGTCGAGTTCGTCGACGAGAAGCCGCGCCACGGCATCGTTGGCGGTGCCATTGGGGCGGTTGCCGTTGAGGATGATGAGATGGCCGAAGCCCTGCCGGATCAGCGCGGCGCCGATCTCGAAGAGTACCGTCTGGTAGGTGGGAATCGACAGCGAGATGGTACCGGGGAAGTATTCGAACGTCTTCGAGATGCCATAGGCGACCGGCGGCGCCACGAGCGCATCGATCCGTTCCGCCAGCAGCACCGCGATGTGCTCGGCCTGATGGGTGTCGGTGTCGGTGGGCATATGGGGGCCATGGGCCTCGGTTGCCCCCGTCGGCAGGATAACGGCCCGCTTCGCGGTGATCGCGTCGGCGATCTCCATCTGGGTCATGTGCGCCATGCGGTGTTCCATGCTGCCCTCTTTGCGGTCGCTGCCCTGCGCGGCTTCATAGTCGAATACTGGATATGATATCTGCTATATGAACACTGTCGCACCGTTCGGGCAAGTCGGCCCGGCGACTTCAGTCAGGATCCTCCGCCGGACAATGCCCTTCGCCCGCGAGACGGCCTTCCTCGCCGAACTGTTCCAGTCGATCGCCGGCCGCAGCCGGCGGATGATCGGCGGGCCTGACAACCGCGAGGCGGCGGAGGTCCTCGCGCGGCGACTGATGTCGAGCCAGGGCGAAGCGTCCGGTGTCGCGCTCGCCGAAGCGTTGCTCGATGCTTACGCGGCGATGCATACGCCGGAACAACGGCAGTGGTTCGAAACCCTCGCCGCCAACTACGGGCCAGACGACGCGCGGCTCGCCGAGGCCGCCAAGGCGTGGCTTGCAGACCCGACGCCGCATGCCGCCAACGCCCTCCACGATGCGGCGGAGCCGCGGCGTCAGGAACTGCTCCGCCGTCTCAACCTCGCGCCGGGCGGCACCGCCGCGCTGGTCGAGATGCGGGCAGCGCTCCTCGGACTGATCCCGGACCACCCGGACCTTCGGCTTGTCGACGCCGATTTCGCCCATCTCTTCTCGTCCTGGTTCAACCGCGGCTTTCTCCTCCTCCGCCGGATCGACTGGTCCTCGCCCGCTGACGTGCTGGAGAAGATCATCCGCTATGAAGCGGTCCACGAGATCAATGGCTTCGAGGATCTTCGCCGGCGCCTGGTGCCGCCCGACCGGCGCTGCTTCGCGTTCTTCCACCCGCGGATGCCGGACGATCCGCTGATCTTCGTCGAGGTCGCCCTCACCAGGGGGACGCCCGCGTCGATTGCCCCACTGATCGACAACAGCCAGCCCTTCCTCGACGCCGAGGACGCAGATACCGCCGTGTTCTACTCGATCTCGAACACGCAGGCGGGTCTCAGGGGCATCTCCTTCGGCAATTTCCTGATCAAG
>JAGRKZ010000202.1 GCA_020442065.1 Bauldia sp. | reverse complement strand
TCGGCATCTGCTACGGCGAGCAGACCATCGCCCACCAGCTCGGCGGAAAGGTCGAGGGCGAGCACAATCGCGAATTCGGCCGCGCCTTCCTCGAGGTGACGGCGCCGTCGGCCTTGGCGGACGGCGTCTGGCAGGTCGGCGAGCGGCACCAGGTGTGGATGAGCCACGGCGACCGGGTGACGGCGCTGCCGCCGGGCTTCGCGGTGGTCGGGCAGTCGGAGAACGCGCCGTTCGGCATGATCGCCAACGAGGAGCGGCGGATCTACGCGACCCAGTTCCACCTCGAAGTCGCCCACACGCCCGATGGCGGCAGGATCCTCGCCAATTTCGCCCACCGCATCGCCGGATGCGCCGGCGACTGGACGATGGCCGCCTTCCGCGACCAGGCGATCGCCCGCATCCGCGAGCAGGTGGGGAGAGGCAGGGTGATCTGCGGGCTCTCCGGTGGCGTCGATTCAGCGGTCGCGGCCGTGCTGATCCACGAGCGATCGGCGACCAGCTCACCTGCGTCTTCGTCGACCACGGCCTTCTCCGCGCCGGCGAGGCGGAGGAGGTGGTCGAGCTGTTCCGCGGCCACTACAACATCCCGCTGGTTCATGCCGACCGCTCGGCGCTGTTTCTCGACGCGCTTGCCGGGGTGAGCGACCCCGAGGTCAAGCGCAAGACCATCGGCCGGTTGTTCATCGACGTCTTCGACGAGGAGGCGCGGAAGGCCGGCGGGGCCGACTTCCTCGCGCAGGGGACGCTTTATCCGGACGTGATCGAGAGCGTTTCGGCGCTGGGCGGCCCGTCGGTGACGATCAAATCCCACCATAATGTCGGCGGGCTGCCGGAACGCATGAACATGAAGCTGGTTGAGCCGCTCCGCGAGCTGTTCAAGGACGAGGTGCGGGCGCTCGGCCGCGAGCTCGGCCTGCCGGAGGCCTTCGTCGGCCGCCACCCGTTCCCCGGTCCGGGACTTGCCATCCGCGTGCCTGGCGCCATCACCGGCGAGAAGCTCGAGGTCTTGCGCAGGGCCGACGCGATCTATCTCGACGAGATCCGGAAGGCTGGCCTCTACGACGCGATCTGGCAGGCCTTCGCCGTGCTCCTGCCGGTGCAGACGGTGGGCGTGATGGGCGACGGCCGCACCTATGACCACGTGCTAGCGCTCCGCGCCGTCACCTCGACCGATGGCATGACGGCAGACTTCTACCCCTTCGATATGGCCTTCCTCGGCCGCGCCGCCACCCGCATCATCAACGAGGTGAAGGGCGTCAACCGCGTCGTCTACGACGTCACCTCGAAGCCGCCCGGGACCATCGAGTGGGAATAGGGGGCTTCCGTTAACAGGAGCGGTTGCGCTTGAGGCGATGGAAGACATCTACGACGCGCAATACGTGAAGGGTGTTTTCGATCGTTGCTCCGATCGATACCTGACCTTCAGCCTGCTGTGCTCCTTCGGATTCACGGAGCGCTGGCGCAGGCAATGCGTTGCGGCGATGCCACACATGGGAGTGCCTTCGGCACACGGCTACGACCTCATGGCCGGAACCGGTGAGGTTTGGCCGCATCTTCTGAAGCATTTCCAATCAATTTCTTCCATAACCGCTGTCGACATTTCTTCGGGCATGCACCGGCTCGCGATGCAGCGGTTGCACGCTCATCGTGCCCACCGGATCAACTTCGTTGAAGACGATGTCCTTGCCAGCGAATTGCCTTCGGACAGCGCTGACTTTGTCATCTCCACATTCGGCCTCAAGACATTCAAACCGGCGCAGCACGTTCAGCTCGCGAGTCTCGTCGCAAGGGTCCTGCGGCCGGGTGGCGTGTTTGCGATGATCGAAGCGTCGGACCCGAAGGGGTGGCCGCTCCGGCCACTCTACCTGTTTCACTTGAAGGTCGTGCTGCCGATGATTGAGCGGATCTTTCTTCGCGGCGCTCAGGACTTCGCCATGATCGGAACGTACAGCACCAATTTCGGCGATGCCGCCGAGTTCGCGGAAATGCTGCGAGGGCAGGGACTCGACGTCACATTCCACCGTTTCTTCTTTGGTTGCGCCACGGGCGTTTCCGGCCGAAAGCCTGTCCACTGACGGGCGGGAGAGAGGAATTTGGGTCGAAGACCGCGGCATCGGCCGGTGTGGTCAAAGGCTTCCGTGCTTGACGTGGCACGGCAAATCCGCCATCTACCCCGGCATGACGGCTGACACGCGCCTCGGCGCGATCTGCATCTGCGGGATTATTATTACCGGCTAGCGCCGACGCTGGCTGAGGCCGTCCTCGCTTGATCCTTCCAAGACGACAGACGAGACCCCCGGCCGGCGGGCAAGGGGAACGTTACGCATGGGCTTGCGGCTCTACAACACGCTGACCCGGACGAAGGAGGACTTCGTTCCGATCGATCCCGCGAACGTGCGCCTGTATGTCTGCGGGCCGACGGTCTACGACTTCGCCCATATCGGCAACGCCCGGCCGCTGATCGTCTTCGACGTGCTGTTCCGCCTGCTCCGGCATCTCCACGGACCGGACCACGTGACCTATGTCCGCAACATCACGGACGTCGACGACAAGATCAACGCGCGCGCCGCGGAGGAATTCCCCGACCTGCCGCTCAACGAGGCGATCCGCGAGGTCACGGAGCGGACGACGCGGCAGTTCCACGAAGACGTTGCGGCGCTGGGCTGCCTTCCGCCGACGGTCGAACCGCGGGCGACGGACCACATCGCCGAGATGACGGCGATGATCGAGCAGCTCGTCGCCGGCGGCTTCGCCTACGTCTCGCACGACCATGTCCTCTTCCATGTCGCGGCGATGCAGGACTACGGCAAGTTCTCCAACCGCAGCCTCGACGACATGATCGCCGGGGCGCGGGTCGAGGTCGCCCCCTACAAGCGCGACCCGATGGATTTCGTGCTGTGGAAGCCGTCGAAGCCGGGGGAGCCGGCGTGGCCCTCGCCGGCCGGCATCGCGACGCCCGGCCGGCCGGGCTGGCATCTCGAATGCTCGGCGATGTCGGACAAGTGGCTGTGGCAGGAAGCGCTGCCGAGCCTCGGCCCGAGCGGGCGCGCCCACCCCCACGAATTCGATATCCACGGCGGCGGCATCGACCTCGTCTTCCCCCACCACGAGAACGAGNNNNAGATCGCGCAGTCGCGCTGCGCCCACGGCACCGACGTCATGGCCCGCTATTGGCTCCACAACGGCTTCCTCCAGGTCGAGGGGGAGAAGATGTCGAAGAGCCTCGGGAATTTCGTGACGATAAGGGAGCTGTTGAGCGACTGGCCCGGCGAGGTCATCCGCCTCAACATGCTCAAGACCCACTACCGCCAGCCGATCGACTGGACGCTGGGCAGCCTTCGCGAGGCGGAGAGGACGCTGGCGAACTGGTACGAGCTTGCCGGAGATGTCGAACCGGGCCTGCTTTGCGCCGACGCCGTGGACGCGCTCATGGACGATCTCAACACTCCTGGAGCTTTTGCTGCCCTTCACGAGATTCGCGGCGAGGCGGCGAAAGGAGCGCGGGGCGCAATGGCGAGTCTCAAGGCCAGCGCCAACCTGCTGGGCGTGATGCAAATGACCGGCAAGGCCTGGGATGCGGCCCTCAAGGCTCCGGTCGCCGCGGACGAGGCCGCGATCGTCGATCTCATCGCCGCCCGCGTCGCCGCCCGGAAAGGGAAGGACTTCGCCGAAGCCGACCGCATTCGCGCCGAGCTCGAGGCGATGGGCATCATGCTCAAGGACGGCAAGGACCCGGCGACGGGCGAGCTGGTGACGACGTGGGAGGTGAGGCGGTGAGCGCGCTGACCCCTCACCCGGCCGCTGCGCGGCCACCCTCTCCCGCAGGGGGAGAGGGTAAGGGCCCGGCGGCACGGGGAAGGGGTGAGGGCGCGGTCGCAAGGGAAGAGGGTAGTGGCCCCACCCCAGAGGTGGAGGGCCTCACGAGTCCGAAAGAAACCGAAGCCGGTATCCCACACGCCCAACCCTCTCCCCTTGCGGGAGAGGGTGGCGCGCAAGGCGCGCCGGGTGAGGGGGCGAGGCAGGGCAAACGTCGCAAACGGACCGTGTCCGAGCCGATCGCGTTTGCCCGGCGCCTGCGGCAAGCGCAGACCGATGCCGAGACGATCCTCTGGCAGACACTGCGGGTCGAGCCGTTCCGCCGGGCACGGTTTCGGCGGCAGGTGCCCATCGGACCCTACATCGCCGACTTCTTGTCCTATTCGGCGCGCCTGGTGATCGAGGCCGACGGCCCGGTTCACGAGGCGGCACGGGACGCCGAACGCGACGCCTGGTTCGGCGCGAACGGCTGGCGCGTCCTCCGTTTCAGCAATGACGACGTGATCACGCGGCTGGCGGATGTCTCTATGCGGATCGCGACGGCTGTCGGGCCGTCGGAGGTGAAGCGGTGAGCGCGCTGATCCCTCACCCGGCCGCAAGAGCGGCATCGCTCATGACGCAATTCGGCAGCAGGGGCGCGGTAACCTGAGGGACCGGGCGATGGGGCCCGGATCGTAGGAGGATATCGACCATGACCATCGAGATCGACCACATCGGCTTTTCCGTCTCGGACTTCGCGGCGGCGAAGGCGTTCTACGCGGCGGCGCTGGCGCCGCTTCGGATCAGCGTGATCATGGAGTTCGGGGCCGATGTCACGGGCAACCATCCCGTGGCCGGGCTCGGCGCCGACGGCAAGCCGTTCTTCTGGATCTCGGGTGGGGGCAAGACCAGCCCGCACACCCATATCGCTATCCGCGCCGAGAACCGGGCGCAGGTCGACGCCTTCTACAAGGCCGCGATCGCGGCCGGCGGCAAGGACAATGGCGGACCGGGCCTTCGTGAGATGTACCACCCGAACTACTACGGCGCCTTCGTACTCGACGCCGACGGCCACAACATCGAAGCCTGCTGCCATCATCCCGAATAAGCAGGCTCGCAAGAGGACGCGCACGATGAGCGAGACCGAAGTGCGGATCACCGGCGGATGCCAGTGCGGGGCGGTGCGCTATGCGCTCCACGCCGAGCCGACCGACCCCCATATCTGCCATTGCCGCATGTGCCAGAAGGCCTTCGGCTCGTTCTTCGCGCCGCTGGTGGGCGTGCCGCTCGACGCGTTCGAGCTCACGCGCGGGACGCTCGCCGTGTTCCGCAGCTCGGACCCGACCGAGCGCGGCTTCTGCCGGGACTGCGGGACCCCGCTCACCTTCCGCTATGTCGACAAGCCCCGGATCTCGGTGTCCATCGGTTCGCTCGACGCGCCGGAGGCGATCCCGCCCGCGCACCAGTACGGTGTCGAGGGACGCCTTTCATGGATCGGGTCGCTGGCTTCGTTGCCGGGGGAAACCTCGACCGAAGAGGACGCGCCGGAGGCGGCGGCGCGGATCGCCGCCACCAACCACCAGCATCCGGACCATGACACCGGCGCGTGGCCTGAGGCAGGGCGATGACAGGGACCAGACTCACCGGCGGCTGCCAGTGCGGAGCCGTTCGCTACGCGCTGCACCAGAGGCCGGAGGAACCGCACATCTGTCACTGCCGCATGTGCCAGAAGGCCTTTGGCTCGTTCTTTGCGCCGCTCGCGGAGGCGCGGTTGGCAAGCTTCGAGGTCACCCGCGGGCGGCTCGCGACCTTCGCCAGCTCGGACGTGACCGAGCGCGGATTCTGCCGGGATTGCGGTACGCCGCTGAGCCTCCAGGACGCGGGGTCCGACCGCATCCTGGTTTCGATCGGGTCGTTGGATCACCCCGAGGCCGTGGTGCCGGTGCGCCAGCACGGTCTGGAGCGGCGATTGCCGTTTTTTGCGATGCTGGACGGCCTGCCCGGCGACGTGACTACCGAAGAGGCCGAGCCGGGCGTGGCGGCGTGGATCGCAGCCACCAACCACCAGCATCCGGACCATGACACCGAGCTCTGGCCGCCGGCAACGGGGGACCGCGCGTGAGCGGGGCCAAGATCACCGGCGGCTGTCAGTGCGGCGCCGTGCGTTTCAGCGTGGAGCGGCTCGGGCGCGCCTCGATCTGTCATTGCCGCATGTGCCAGAAGGCCTTCGGTGCCTTCTACGGACCGCTGGTGACGGTGCACGGATTGACCTGGACGCGCGGCGAGCCGGCCCGCTACGCCAGCTCCAATCTGGTCCGTCGCGGCTTCTGCGCGGCGTGCGGCACGCCGCTCACCTATGAGCGGGACAAGGGCATCGACGTCGCCATCGGCGCCCTCGACGATCCGACGCTGGCTGCCCCGGTGATCCAGGTCAACCCGGCCGACAAGCTGCCGTTTGTCGACGGCATTCCGGCATTGCCGATGCGTGGCCCCGAGGAGGCGCCCGCCTCCGAAGCGTTCAAGGCGCAGGTCGTCAGCCACCAGCATCCCGACCACGACACCACGGTATGGCCGCCCACGGCGGCGTGAGTTGAGTACGAACCATGAAAGAACGCCTCTATCTCTTCGACACCACGCTCCGCGACGGGGCGCAGACCAACGGCGTCGATTTCGCGCTTGAGGACAAGATCCAGGTTGCCGGCATCCTCGACCGGCTCGGCATCGACTATGTCGAGGGCGGCTATCCCGGAGCGAATCCGACCGACACTGCGTTCTTCGAGGCGCCGCGCACTGAGCGCGCGGTGTTCACGGCGTTCGGCATGACCAAGCGCCCCGGCGTCAGCCTGTCGAACGATCCCGGCGTCCGGGCTCTGCTCGACGCCCGCTCGGACGCGATCTGCTTCGTCGCCAAGACCTGGGACTATCATGTGCGGGTCGCGCTTCAGACCACCGAGGAGGAGAACCTCGAGTCGATCCGGCAGTCCGTGGCGGCGGCGCGGGAGGCGGGGAAGGAGGTGCTGCTCGACTGCGAGCACTTCTTCGACGGCTACAAGGCGAACCCGGACTACGCGCTCGCTTGCGCCAGCGCGGCCTACGACGCGGGTGCCCGCTGGATCGTGCTCTGCGACACCAATGGCGGCACATTGCCGGAGGAGGTGGAGGAGATCGTCGGTACGGTGGCGAAGGTCGTTCCGGGCGGCCATCTCGGTATCCACGCCCACAACGACACCGAGCAGGCGGTCGCCAATTCGTTGGCCGCAATCCGTGCCGGCGCGCGCCAGATCCAGGGCACGCTCAACGGTATCGGCGAGCGCTGCGGCAACGCCAACCTCACCTCACTGATCCCGACCCTGATGCTGAAGCCGGCTTACGCGGACCGCTTTGAAATCGGCGTGAAGCCGGACGGACTGGCCGAGCTGACCCAGATCGCCCAGCGCTTCGACGATCTCGTCAACCGCGCGCCCAACCGCCAGGCACCCTATGTCGGGGTATCGGCCTTCACCACCAAGGCCGGCATCCATGCCTCCGCCATCGCCAAGGACCCAAGGACCTACGAGCATGTCGATCCGGCGGTGGTGGGCAACCGGCGGCACGTACTCGTGTCGGAGCAGGCCGGCAAGGCCAACCTCATCGCCGAACTCGAGCGGCTCGGCATCCCGGTCGAGAAGAGCGACCGGCGCCTCGACACCGTGCTGCGCACTGTCAAGGAGCGGGAGTCGGTCGGCTACGCCTACGAGGGGGCAGGGGCTTCGTTCGAGTTGCTCGCCCGCCGCCTGCTCGGCAGCGTCCCTGAGTACTTCAAGGTGGAGGGGTTCCACGTCACCGTCGAGCGACGTCACAACGCCCTCGGCGAACTCGTCTCGGTGTCCGAGGCGGTGGTGAAGCTTCATGTCGGTGGCGAGCGGCTGATGACCGTGGCCGAGGGCAACGGTCCGGTGAACGCGCTCGACCGCGCGCTCCGCAAGGATCTCGGCGTCTATAGCGAGGCGATCGCCGACCTCGAGCTGATCGATTTCAAGGTGCGTATCCTCAACGGCGGCACGGGCGCGGTCACCCGTGTGCTGATCGAAAGCGGCGACGGCTCCGGGGACACCTGGTTCACCGTCGGCGTCTCGGAGAACATTGTCGACGCTTCCTTCGAGGCGCTTCACGACGCCATCGTCTACAAGCTGATGCGCGCGGGGGCGGAGGCGGCGCCCTCCGGGCTCGCCACGGCGAGCCCTTGAATCGGCGCCGATCGGTACCGACATAGCCGCAATGCGCAAGATGCTTCGCTCAACGCCTATCAAGACCCGTCGGGAACGACGGGTGGTGGTCGCCTAGTCCGGCCCCGGGCCTGACGGCGAGGGTGCCCCGCATGTGGCGGGCGCCGTGAAGCAGCTGAACCCCCGGACGGCGTGTCCGGTCAGGGCGCTATACCTCCAACAACACAACGCCGCCTTTTGCCGGTCGCGGAGCGACCGAACCGGCGGCAAATGGTAAAGTCATGTCAAAACACAAAACAGCCGGCCGTTGCCGGCAATCATCGTCAGCGACACCGAGCAGGAGCGCCTTGTCGCTCTCGCCATGGCCGTCATCGGGCGTTCGCCCGACATCGCCGAGGATCTGCTCGAGCAGATGGATCGCGCGATCGTGGTCGACGGCGACTCCATCCCGGCCAATGTCGTGCGGATGGGCTCCGTGGTCCGCTACCGGACTGACGACGGGCGGGAGCGCCGCGTCACGTTGGTCTACTCCGGTGCGGCAGATATCGCCGAGGGCAAGATCTCGATCCTGACGCCGGTCGGAACGGCGCTCATCGGCCTTGCCGAGGGGCAGTCGATCGCCTGGCGAACAACGGACGGGCGCGAGCGGGAGCTCACGGTTCTGGAGGTGCGCAACGACGCACGCGATTGATCGGCAGGCGAGCGCCGGCTGACCCCGGGGAAGCTGTCCCGGCAGATTACCGGCGGCCCGCCGCGCGAACCGCCAGCGGGGATCACATCACCCGGACGCCGGGGGCCCGGTCGAGGCTATCGCGCGGCAGCGCGGCCACCGCCGACTGAAGGGTCGCTACGACTGCATCGGCCGCATCGCAGAACCGGACGGGCAGGGCGATGTGATCGCCGAGGAATTCCTTGTGCAGGAATCCATCCTTGGTCATGCGCTGGAATTGGCCGACCAAGGGGTCCCAGAAGCCGTCGATGTTGACGATCAGGATCGGCTTCCGGTGCTGCTCGAGCTGGGCCCAGGTCATGACCTCGATGACCTCCTCGAGGGTGCCGATGCCGCCGGGTAGGGCCACGAACGCGTCGGAACGCTCGAACATGATGCGTTTCCGCTCATGCATGTCGGCGGTGACGATGAGCTCGCTCACCTCCCTCAGCATCACCTCCCGGTCCTTGAGGAACTGAGGAATGATGCCGGTCACGACGCCGCCGTGAGCGAGCACAGCGCGCGCGACCACACCCATCAGCCCGATCGAACCGCCGCCATAGACGAGCCGGATGCCGGCCTCCGCCATGTCGCGGCCGAGCCGTTCGGCGGCGGCCTTGTACTCGGGGAGCCGGCCGTCATTCGACCCGCAATAGACACAAATACTCTTCAAGTCTGCCATGGCGGCTGGTGTGGCATTGGCCGAGGCAGGGCGTCAAGCCGGCCTTCGCCTTGTCGCACCTCGCGAACAAGGATTAAATGCGAGCGGTTCGATTGGGAGAATCCATCATCATGAGGCGGTTTACCGGCTGGCTCGCGCTGATCGTCCTTCTGGGCGGCCTGGGATACCTCGTGTATGAGGACTGGCGCCTCCGGTCTGGAACCAGCGAGTTCCCCTCCGCGATCTCGGTCGGAGTATCCGAGGGGACGGAGGAGGAGACCGCTCCCGCCGAGTCCCCGTCGCCGGCCGAGGCGCTGTCCCCGGTGCCGGCCGACACCAATGCGGGTAGTGCCGCAGCCGATGCCGGACCGGGGGCGGACACCCCCACGGGTGTGGCCGGAACCGAAGTCGCGGCCAACACGCCCGCCGCCGGTGACCAGGGCAGCGAAGCGCCAGCGTCTTCCGGCACTGCCACGCCCTCGTCGGCGCCCGCCGTGGCCGAGACGCCTGACGGAGCGTCGCAGCCGCCGACAGTGGCTGTCGATCCTGCGCCGAGCGAAGCGAGTGTGACGGCGGAGACGACCGAGACGGATGCCGACGCCGCTGCGGATGAGGCGGTAACGCCGGTCGTGGAGCCCTCACCCGTGGCCGATGAGCCTGCAGCTGCCCCGAGCGAAGCGACCGTGACGGCGGAGACCATCGCAACAGATGCCGACGCAGCTGCGGACGACGAGGTCTCGCCGGTGGCTGGGCCTTCGCCGGCAACGGTGACTGACGAGCTTGCCCCGAGCGAGATTGTGGTCGCCGACGCGGCGGCGGAAACAGCCGCCGACTCCGGCGCGGACGTGGCGGCGTTGCCGGCAGACGAGTCTTCGCCGGTGGCCGATGAGCCCGCTGCCGACCCGAGCGCCACCGTGGTGGCGGAGCCAGCCGCGTCCGATGTCGCGACGGATGCGCCGGGCGAGACGGACGTCGCCATCGCCCCGGAGATCGACGGGCAGGGTGCCGATGAGGGCGCCCAACCGGCATCGGAATCCTCCGGCCGGGACGCGATGTTGCAGGCCGAAGCCGACGCCGCATCTGGCGAAGGCGAAGTGACGATCGCCGTCATCGACCCGGAAGCGGATACCGAGGCGCCGACGACCGCCCCGGAGCCCGCGTCGCCGACCGCCAAGACCGACGTTGCCGCCGACGCGCCAAGGTTCGATGTGGTGCGGGTCGAAGCCACCGGCGATGCGGTAGTGGCCGGCGTCGCGCCGCCGGGTGCGATGGTGGAACTGATGGACGGCACGGAGACGCTGGCGACCGTTATCGCCAGTCCTGCCGGCGATTGGGCGCTGGCCCTCGAGGAGCCGCTCGGCGCCGGCCAGCACGACCTTGCGATCCGGGCCATCTCCGAGGACAAGCAGACGGTCACCGAATCCGATCAGCGGGTCGCCGTGCTCGTTCCGGACCAACCCGCCGAGGAACCGCTGGTCGTCCTCAACACGCCCGACGCGCCCAGCACCGTCCTTCAGGTTCCGTCGGCGCAGGAGACGGACGTCGCGACGCTGGAGGCGCCGGTCGAGGCCGATGCTGTCGGCACCGGCGGCGCTACCCCTTCGCCGGGGGCATCGGACGGAGCCGGCCCTGATGTCGCCGTCATCGAGGACGCCGCATCCGACGGAGCATCGCCCGACGACGCGACGGACGCGAAGGCTGCGGCGGACACCATGGACTCTCCGGCCCCGACCGAACCGGCTACCACCGCAGACGCTGCCGCGGAAACTATGGAGACCCCCGTGCCGGTCGCGCCGGAGACGGCTGTGGCTATGGCCGCTCCCGAGGCCGCGCCCGACGGATCGATGGAGAGCACGGCCGATGCTGCCGCGGAAGCCATGGAGGCCCCCGTGCCGGACTCCATGGCGTCACCGGATGCTTCCGAACCGGGGACGTCCGGGCCAAACACAGAGGTCGACGTGGCGGCCGCGCCGGCCGATGTTGCGCCGGAGCCGGAGCCGGAGCCGGAACCGGTGGTGACGCCCGTCGTCGCCGTGACGGCCGTGGAAGCGGAGACCTCCGGCGCGCTGTTTGTCGCCGGCACGGCCACAACCCCGGAGGATGTCCGCGTCTACATGGACGACCTGCTGATCGGCGAAGTCACGCCCTCGCCATCGGGCACCTGGCTGCTGGAGATCCAGCGGGAGCTGCCGGCCGGCACCTATGACGTTCGTGCCGATCAGGTCGAGACCGGAACCGGCACGGTCATTGCCCGGGCGGAAGTGCCGTTCGAGCGCGAGATCGAGGTGGCGGTGCTGAAGCCGGTCGGCGAGACCGGCGGCCCGGACGGCGCCACCGCGACGGGAACGATGGCCAATCCCACCACCGTCATCATCAAGCGCCGCGACAATCTCTGGCGGATTTCGCGCCAGCTCTACGGCAAGGGCATCCGCTGGTCGACGATCTACCAGGCCAACAAGGATCAGATCCGCAATCCGCGCTGGATCTATCCCGGCCAGGTGTTCGTGCTGCCGGAAGGCAATGTCGACTGGGCCGAGGACGACGCGGCCGTCGCCGGGAATTGAGGTGACCGGGGAGGTCCGGTTTCCCGCGGGCGGTCTTCCCTGGCGGCTTTGCTCGAGCCGCGCGACGGCAGAAAAAGGTAGGGGAGCACGCGGACGTGCTCCCCTTCTTCTTGGTTGGCGTGTGTCGCCTAACCGCCGCCGAGCGTCGGCAGGGCGGCGGCCGGCAGGTCCTTGAGGAGCGGGGCGGGATCGTCCGGCTGCTGCAGGTTCGGGATCAGGTCGGTTGACGCGCCGCCGGGGTAGCGCGTGATGCTCGGGAACTTGATGATGGTTTCATCGAAGGCGAGCATCGCCTCGCCGATCACGCCGCCGACCCAGCCGTTGTCCTGGCCGGCATAGCGGCCGGGGGACGTGGTCGGCATACGGGTCGACATGGCCCCATTGAAGATCATGTCGTACTTCTCGTACGGGTCCATGGTCAGGTTGTAGAGGGCGCCGATCGAGCCGAGATTCTGCTCGGAGCCGAGCCAGGTGTCCTTGGCCGTGTAGAGGTACTTCCAGGCGATGTTGAGCCAGGGTGTGTCGGGGTCGCCGCTGATGTCGGCGCGAACGCCCTGGAAGACCTCGCCGTCGATGTAGACCCAGGTGGTGCGGGCGGAGTGCTCGGCCTTGCCGAGGACGTAGGCGCTGTTGTCGATCGAGTCGAAGTAGATCGGCTTGCCATCATTGCCTTCCCACTCCGCCGGCGGCGGGGTGAGACCGACCATCGTAGCGAGCGTCGCCCACAGGTCGATATGCGACATCATCTCGTGGTACTGCGCGCCGGCCTGGACGTGACCGGGCCACCACAAGAAGCCGGGCACCCGCCAGCCGCCTTCGAAGGCCGAGCCCTTCTCGCCGCGAAACGGGGTGGTGCCGGCGTCGGGATAGGCGTCCTGCCAGGCGCCGTTGTCCGCCGTCAGGATGACGATCGTGTCGGGCGCTTCGGTTCGGATCGCGTCCATGATCCGGCCGATGTTGTAGTCGAGCTCTATCAGCGAGTCGGAGTAATTGCCGAGGCGCGACTTGCCGACGAACTGCGGGGCAGGGTTGGTCGGGTTGTGCATCTTCAGGAAATTGATGTCCATGAAGAACGGCTTGTCGGCCTTGGCGTTCGCCTTGATGTACTCGATCGCGGAGTCGGTCTGCCGGATGTCGAAATCCGCCATGTAGGCGTAGTCGATGGTGCCGGTCTGCTTGGCCGGCTGGCCGGCAACACCTTCCCACTCGCCGAGGTTCACCAGCGCATTGTAGCCCTTCATGAAGTCGGCATTGTACTCGGGGAACCAGGGGTGAAAGGCGCTGGAGGTGTCGTTGTAGGCATAGACGCCGGCGTAGTAGGCGGCGAAGTGCTTCATCTCGTCGAAGCCATGCTCGATCGGATAGGAGTCGGGCTTGTCGCCGAGATGCCACTTGCCGGAGAAGTAGGTCTTGTAGCCGTTCTTCTGGAAGAACTCGGCGATCGTCGGGGTCTCCGCGCGGAGATAGTTGAGGTCGCCCGGTGCGACCACGATCGACAGCGCCGAGCGGATCGGGATGCGGCCGGTGATGAAGGAGGCGCGGCCAGCCGTGCAACTTGCCTGGCCGTACCAGCTGGTGAAGACCGCGCCCTCACGGGCGAGTTGATCGACGCTCGGCGTCGGATGGCCCAGCGCCACGCCCCCGCCCGAGTAGGCCCCGAAGTCGTTCCAGCCGGTATCGTCTGTCATCAGCATGACGATATTCGGCTTCTTGTCGGCGGCTGCGGCGGGAGTGGTCGCAGTAGCCGCCACTGCCGAAACGATGCCTATCAAAGGCATCGTCATTTTTGACATGCGTAATACGACTTTCATTTCTTTGGTTCCCTTAGGGCGTTGTGGTCGCACGGCCTATAGCCGCCTATCACGAAGGCATTATCCTTTGCCGAAACGACAAGAGCGGTCCGTGAATCATGGCCCGGAGGCAATGTACGGTTGATGACACTGAAGCATGTTGAAGTTCGCCCTCCGAATTCTACGATCCTGCTTATCAGACACTTCACCATACTTCCGAGGAGCGTGCGCGAGGCCGCGCCCGCATCGGGGTTCGCGAGCGATTGAAAAATTCGGGAAAGGGTCTATCTGGCTATCATCGTAGTTCGACGATGGACCCCAATGACCTTTCACCGTGACGACGTGGTGCTCGCACGTCGCATCAAGGCTCTGGCTCACCCGGCCCGGCTTGCGATTGTGCGGGCGCTGGTCAATGCCAACCGGTGCAGCTGCGGGGAGATCGTTCGCGGCCTGCCGCTCGCCCAGTCCACCGTCTCCCAGCACCTCAAGGTGCTGCGCCAGGCAGGCATCGTCGTCGGCGAGATCGAGGGCCCGCGCTCCTGCTACTGGGTCGACCGCGATGCCCTCGCCGACGTCGCGGCGGCGATGGACGGCCTCGTGGTTTCCGACCTCGTCGGGGAGACGGCGTGATGCCGGGACCGGGCGGCGCAGAAGAAGCGCGGGTGAAGCCGGAATCGGCGTTCCGCACGCTCTTCAACCTGTGGCCCTATATGTGGCCGTCGGATCGAGCGGACCTCAAGCGCCGGGTGCTGGTGGCGCTTGCCATCCTGATCGCCGCAAAGGTCATCACCGTTCTGGTCCCCTATACCTACAAGTGGGCGACCGACGCTCTGGTGACGCCGACACGCACCATCGACGGAGCGCTGACGGTCGGGGTTGGCGGCGCCCTGTTCGTGCCGATCATGCTGATCGTCGCCTACGGCGTCGGCCGTATCCTGATGAACGTCTTCAACAACCTTCGCGATGCGCTGTTCGCGAAGGTCGGCCAGCATGCTGTCCGGCAGCTCGCCTACAAGACCTTCATCCACATGCACGAACTGTCGCTTCGCTACCACCTGCAGCGGCGCACCGGCGGCCTGTCACGGGTGATCGAACGCGGCATCAACGGCATCGAGGTCATCGTCCGCTTCACGATCCTCAATACGATCCCGACCGTGCTCGAGTTCCTGTTCGCGGCCGCGATCATCGCCTGGCAGTTCAATCTGACCTACCTGCTGGTCGTGTCGCTGACCGTGGTCGTCTACGTCTGGTTCACGGTCAAGGTCTCGGACTGGCGCATCAAGATCCGCCGGACAATGAACGAGTCCGACCAGGATGCGCACTCCAAGGCGATCGACTCGCTGCTCAATTTCGAGACGGTCAAGTACTTCGGCAACGAGGAGATGGAGGCCTCCCGCTACGATCGCGCCATGGCGCGCTACGAGCAGGCGGCGATCCGGATCTGGACGTCGATCGCCTGGCTCAACATTGGCCAGGCCGTCATCTTCACGATCGGCATGACCATCGTCATGGCTATGTCGGGCGCCGCCGTGCTGCGCGGCGAGCAGACGATCGGCGATTTCGTGCTGATCAACGCGCTGCTGATGCAACTCTCCATTCCGCTCAATTTCATCGGCTTCGTCTATCGCGAGATCAAGCAGGGCCTGGTCGATATCGAGGCGATGTTCGGGCTCCTCGACGTTGCGCCCGAGATCGTCGACGCGCCTGACGCCAAGGCGCTGATCGTCCGGGGCGGTGCGGTGCGGTTCGATGACGTCTACTTCGCCTACGATCCCGCGCGTCCGATCCTCAAGGGCGTCAGTTTCGAGGTTCCGGCCGGCAAGACGATCGCGATCGTCGGCCCATCCGGAGCCGGCAAATCGACCATTTCCCGTCTCCTGTTCCGCTTCTACGAGGTCACGGGTGGGGTGATCTCGATCGACGGCGAGGACATCCGCCACGTCACTCAGCACTCGCTTCGCTCGGCGATCGGCATGGTTCCGCAGGACA
>JAGRKZ010000005.1 GCA_020442065.1 Bauldia sp. | reverse complement strand
CATGTCGGGCGGCATCGCCTATGTCCTTGACGAAGACGACACCTTCGCCTCGCGCTGCAACCTTTCGATGGTCGAGCTCGAGCCGGTGGTCGAGGAGGACGATCTCCTCGAGAAGCTTCATCACCGCGGCGGCGACGTCGAGTACAAGGGCCTGATCGACGTGATGTCGGACATGACCCGGCGTGACGCCGAGCGGCTGCACACGCTGATCTCCAACCACGCCCGCTTCACCAATTCGACCCGGGCCAGGGAGATTCTGGCGCACTGGAAGGACTACCTGCCGAAGTTCCGCAAGGTGATGCCGGTCGAGTATCGCCGCGCACTCAAGGAGCTGGAGCGGCAGCAGGAAGAGGAGGCGCCGCTCTACGCGGCGGCGGGAGAGTAGGCGTGGGCAAGGTAACGGGCTTCCTCGAGATCGAACGCCGCGACCGGCGCTACCTGCCGGCCGCCGATCGCGTGCGCAATTACGGCGAGTTCGTCATTCCCCTGTCGGAGGATGGCACCCGCGAGCAGGCCGCGCGCTGCATGGACTGCGGCATCCCCTATTGTCACAACGGCTGTCCGGTCAACAACCAGATCCCGGACTGGAACGACCTCGTCTACAACGGCAACTGGCAGGAAGCGCTCCGCAACCTCCATTCGACCAACAATTTCCCGGAGTTCACGGGCCGCATCTGCCCCGCGCCGTGCGAGGCGTCCTGCACCCTCAACATCCAGGACATGCCGGTCACCATCAAGACCATCGAATGCGCGATCATCGACCGCGGCTTCGAGATGGGCTGGGTCAAGCCGCAACCGCCGGCCCGGACCACCGGCAAAAGCGTCGCCGTCGTCGGCGCCGGCCCCGCCGGCCTTGCCTGCGCGCAGCAGCTCCGCCGCGCCGGGCACGAGGTCCACGTCTACGAGAAGAACGCCAATCCCGGCGGCCTCCTCCGCTACGGCATCCCCGACTTCAAGATGGAGAAGTCGAACGTCGAGCGCCGCGTCGCCCAGATGGAGGCCGAGGGCGTCGTCTTCCATGTGAACGTCCATGTCGGCACCGAGCAGCCGATCTCGGAGCTGCTCGCCCGCCATGACGCCATCGCACTCTCCGGCGGCGCCGAGAAGCCGCGCGACCTGCCGATTCCCGGCCGCGAGCTTGATGGCGTCCACTTCGCCATGGAGTTCCTGCCGCAGCAGAACCGGCGGGTCAGCGACGAGCCGCTCGGCAACGTCAAGCCGATCCTCGCCGGCGGCAAGCACGTCGTCGTCATCGGCGGCGGCGACACCGGTTCCGACTGCATCGGCACCTCGATCCGCCAGGGCGCGCTGTCCGTGACCCAGCTCGAGATCATGCCGAAGCCGCCGGTCAAGGAAAACAAGGCGCTGACCTGGCCGAACTGGCCGCTGAAGCTCCGGACGTCCTCGAGCCAGGAGGAAGGGGCGGCGCGAGACTTCTCGGTGATGACCTCGAAGTTCACCGGCGAGGCCGGTCGCGTCACCGAGCTTCACTGCCTCCGCGTCGATGACGGGATGAAGCCGGTCGAGGGCTCCGAGTTCGTCCTCAAGGCCGATCTCGTCCTCCTCGCCATGGGCTTCCTCGGCCCGGTCACCGACGGCATGATCGGCGACCTCGGCCTTGCGCTCGACAAGCGCGGCAACGTCCTTGCCGACACCAATCGCTACCAGTCGAGCAACGAGAAGGTCTTTGCCTGCGGCGACATGCGGCGCGGCCAGAGCCTCGTGGTCTGGGCGATCCGCGAGGGCCGCCAGTGCGCCCGCGCCGTCGACGAGTACCTGATGGGCGAAACGGTCCTGCCGCGGTAGCGCCTACCGCCGCGCGGCCTTTCGGGAACTTCGACTGGTGCGACCGGGCGGATGCTCATCGACGGGCGGCGCGATATCCTCGATCTCAAGGCGAAGCGCGCCGGCAAGCCGGCGATAGAGCTGGATGTCGCCAACCCGCTTCCCGCGTTCGATCTGCGCCAGATAGGCCTGCGAGATTCCGACCTGCTTCGACAGAGCCGCCTGTGTCAACCGACGGCGCTTGCGCCAGAATGACAATGGGGTGGGCTCGGCGAGATACTCGCGGACTTCGTCTGAACTCAGCGATTCTCCTTTCCCGGACCGATACTCGGCGAGAGCCTTCTCGGCGAAGGCCGCGTCTGCGGCATCTTCGGCGAGTTCGAGCAAGCGTTCATATTCGGAGGCGGGAAGAATGACGATCGCCTCGCCGGACGGCGTTCTCGTGTGCACCGGCTTGTTCAAGTGTCCCACGAGACCGTCGCGAAGTAGTTCCGCATTAGAGCCGTTTGATCTGCGTCCGGACGCGTCCATCTCCCTGAGAGATGTGGTGTGCCAAACACCCGAGTACTTGGATCGTTGTTGAGCTTGCCAAGCCACACGAGAGGAATCAGCGAAGGGGCCCCTTTTCCTCGCCCTGGCCCCCTAACTGTCACCTCTCGATCCTCGGCCAGTGCCTCATAGGCGATCTTGCCGTATGCCACGACGGTTTTGGGCTTGAGAGCCCGAATGATCAAGTGTACCCGCTCGCGACAGAAGGCCTCAATATCCTGCTTCATCTTTTTTTGGTCGGCTACGGCCAACCAATCTCCACTGCTCCTTGAGTGAAAGAAGTTCATGTTGAGGCCGGTTGACCTACGGAGAACATCCAAAGGCCAAATTTGCTGCATTTTGCACGCCAGATCCCAAGGTGGTGGCGTGTCACCATATCCGTTCGTTTTGCCCCACTTCAGGGGCTCACCCCCACGATCACCAGGATTCTCGCCAACAAAGAAAATTGGTGCCCCAACAACGGGAGGTCCGTAGAGGATAGTGTAGCCGCGCGGACTTGATAGTTTCGGTCTACATCGTTGATAAAAACCATGCGTCTCGCGGTAGACGCGAAGGCACAGTTCCTGCGGGCTTTCGCCTGTTTCGGATGCCAGGCCGCTCATGGGGACAATTCGAGCCTCACCCGTTGGCGATGTACTGGCCGCCGTTGATGGTGAGCACCGCGCCGGTCATGAAGGCGGCGTCGTCCGAGGCGAGCCAGGCGACCAGCGAGGCGATCTCCTCGGCCTTGCCGAGGCGGCCGACCGGGATCTGGCCGATGATGCTCTCCAGCACCTTCTCCGGCACCGCCTGCACCATCTCGGTGTCGATATAGCCCGGGCAGATGCAGTTGACGGTCACGCCCTTCCGCGCGTTCTCCTGGGCGATCGCCTTGGTGAAGCCGATCACCCCGGCCTTGGCGGCGGAGTAGTTGGCCTGCCCCATCTGGCCCTTCTGGCCGTTGATCGAGGAGATGTTGACGATCCGCCCGTGGCCGCGGTCGCGCATGCCCTCGATCACCGGCCGGGTCATGGCGAACATCGAATCGAGGTTGGTGCGCATCACCGCCGACCACTGGTCGAACGTCATCTTGTGGAACATGCCGTCGCGGGTGATGCCGGCATTGTTGACGAGGATGTCGACCGGCCCGAGCTCGGCCTCGACGCGGGCGACGCCCTCGGCAGACGCCGCCGGATCGGCGACGTCCCACTTGTAGGTCGAGGCGCCGGTCTCGGCCTTGAACTTCGCCGCCGCCTCGTCGTTGCCGTGATAGGTGGCCGCCACCGCGTGGCCGTCTTCCTTCAGCCGCTTCGCGATCGCGGCGCCGATGCCGCGCGTTCCGCCCGTGACGATCGCCACCTTCGGCATGTCAGACCTCCCCGTAACGTCTTTTGTTGACTGCTTCTTTTCCGAACTTGCCTGCCGTCAGCGCTCCACGCACATGGCGATGCCCATGCCGCCGCCGATGCAGAGGGTGGCGAGGCCGCGCTTGGCGTCGCGCTTCTGCATCTCGTAGAGGAGCGTCACCAGCACCCGTGCGCCCGAGGCGCCGATCGGGTGGCCGAGGGCGATCGCCCCGCCATTGACGTTGACGATCTCCGGATCCCAGCCGAGGCCCTTGTTGACGGCGCAGGCCTGGGCGGCAAAGGCTTCGTTGGCCTCGATCAGGTCGAGGTCCTCGACCTTCCAGCCGGCCTTCTCCAGCGCCTTCTTCGAGGCCGGGATCGGCCCTGTCCCCATCACCGCCGGATCGACGCCGGCCGTCGCCCACGAGACGATGCGGGCCATCGGCTCGACGCCGCGCTTGGCGGCGTCGGCGGCGCTCATCAGCACCGCTGCGGCGGCACCGTCGTTGATGCCGGAGGCATTGCCGGCGGTCACCGAGCCGTCCTTGGCAAAGGCGGGGCGGAGCTTGGTCAGGGCCTCGATCGTGGTGCCGGCGCGCGGGTGCTCGTCGGTGTCGACGACGACATCGCCCTTCCGGGTCTTGACCGTGAACGGCACGATCTCGTCGCTGAACCGTCCCGCCTTCTGTGCCGCCTCCGCCTTGTTCTGCGACTTGACGGCGAACTGGTCCTGGTCGTCGCGGGTGATCTGGAACTCGCGCGCCACGTTCTCGGCGGTGTTGCCCATGTGATAGCCGTTGAAGGCATCCCACAGGCCGTCCTTGATCATGGTGTCGACCATCGAGAAGTCGCCCATCTTCACGCCGTTGCGGAGGTGGGCGCAGTGCGGCGCCATCGACATCGATTCCTGGCCGCCGGCGACGATCACCTTGGCGTCTCCGGTGAGGATCTGCTGCATGCCGACGGCGACCGAGCGGAGCCCGGAGCCGCAGAGCTGGTTGAGCCCCCAGGCGGTCGCCTCCTTGGGCAGGCCGGCCCCGATCGCGGCCTGGCGTGCCGGGTTCTGGCCCTCGCCGGCGGTGAGGATCTGGCCGAGGATCGCTTCGTCGACCTCCCCGGCCTCGGTCTTGGCGCGGGCAAGCGCCTCGCGGATGGCGGCGGCCCCGAGCTCATGGGCGGGGATGTTGGCGAAAGCGCCGTTGAAGGCGCCGACGGCGGTCCGGACGGCGCTGGCGATGACGATGTCGGTGGTCGGCATTGGCTGTGTGGTCTCCCTGGCCGGCGGCGCCGCTGGCGCGCCGTTCCGCTGTTTGCATGGATCGACTAGAGCCCGCGGCCATGTTCCATGTCAATCCGGGAGGGCGGTGCGGCAAGCCCATATGGCATCGCACAAACACATGGCGGCCATGTGAAAAACCTCCTATCGTGCGGGCGCGGGCCGTTGCCCCGCTGTCAAGTCGGGGGTCAATGCAAGGGTACCGCTTGGGGTAAGGGGGGAAATGGGTCGGCCATGGACAAGACTGCGGACAAAGAGCCCACCGTCATCAAGAAATACGCCAACCGGCGTCTCTACAACACCGGCACCTCGACCTACGTCACGCTCGAGGACCTCGCCGAGATGGTAAAGGCCGGCGAGGATTTCGTCGTCTACGACGCCAAGAGCAGCGACGATATCACCCGCTCCGTCCTCACCCAGATCATCTTCGAGCAGGAGAGCAAGGGGCAGAACCTGCTGCCGATCACGTTTCTCCGTCAGCTCATCCGCTTCTACGGAGATTCGATCCAGAACCTGATCCCGACCTACCTCGATTTCTCCATCGATTCGCTCGTCCGCGAACAGGAGAAGTTCCGGAACCAGATGACCAGTGCCTTCGGTCCCGCCGCTTTCGGCACTGCCGGGCTCAGCGATCAGGTGCGACGCAATACCGAGATGTTCGAGCAGGCGATGCGGATGTTCCTGCCGTTCGGCGGAGGGCGTCCCGCCCAGACCTCCGCGCCGTCTGCACCGGAGACTCCGGCGGAGAAGAGCGACCTCGACCAGCTCAAGAAGCAGCTCGACGAGATGCAGAAGCGTCTCGACCGGATGGCCGACAAGAGCTGACAGGCCGCTTCCCGGCGCGGGCGCCGCTCAGCCGGGCGTTGGGAAGCCGGTGAGCCGGCCCTGGATTGCGTCGACGCCGAAGCTGCGAAGGATCTCGACGGTTTCCTCGTCCTGCACCCACTCGGCGATGGTGGTGATGCCGAAACTCTTGGCGAGTTCGGTGAGGATACGCACGAACACCTGGTCGTCCGGGCTGCGTGGCAGGTTCTCGATGAAGCTGCCGTCGATCTTGACGATGTCGACGTCGAGGACGCGGAGGTTGCGGAACGACGAGAAGCCGGCGCCGAAATCGTCGATCGCCACGCGCACGCCGGCATCGTGAAGGTGGCCGACGAACGTCGCCGCCTCCTCGAGATTCTTGATCATCGCCGTCTCGGTGATTTCGGTCACGAGCCGTCCGGCCAGCTCCGGTCGGGCCGCGAGGGCGTCCGTGAGCCGCCCCATCCAGTCGGTGTCGCTGAGGGTGTCCGCCGAGACGTTGATCGAGATGTGCCGTTCGGTGTTGGCGAGCACGTCGAGTGCGAGGTCGAGCACGTGGCGGTCGACCAGCCGGATCAGGCCGAGACGTTCGGCGAAGGCGGCGAAGTCGCTCGCCGCCGCTTCGCCTGGCCGGTTGATGCGGACCAGGGCCTCGTGGAAATGCAGAGCCCGGGTCTCGACATCGACCACCGGCTGGAAGGCAAGACTGAGCCGGCGTTCCCGGAGTGCGGCGACGAGCTCGGTCGAGAGCGCGGCGTTGGCGCGCTGCTGGGCCTGCCGGCCTGGCGAGTGGGTGTAGGGCACGAAGTGCCCGTGGCCCATGTTGCGGGCGAGCTGGAGCGCCTCTCGCGCCCGCGCCATGGCCTCCTCGGCCGTTCGGCCATGGCGGGGAAGCAACACGCCGCCGCTCGAGATCGTCACCGCCACCGACCCCGGTCCGGTGACGACGATCCCGTCCCGAACCGAGGATTCAAAACGGAGCGCGGCGCTGCGCATCGCCTCGTCGTTGCAGTTTCTCAACACCAGGCCAAGCATGCCGCCGGAGAATCGGCCGATGGTGTCGCCGGAACGCACCTCGCTCCGCATGCGCTGCGCGACCGCCGCGAACACTTCGTCCCCGGCATCGAAGCCGTAGACCTCGTTGATCGTGTCGAAATTGTCGATCGCCGCAACGATGAAGGCGATCTGCTCGTTGCCGGTCACCGCGCGCGCCAGGCACGTTCTCAGCACCTCGACCAGATGCAGCCGGTTGAGGCAGCCGGTGACCTCGTCGTGGCGCGACAGGAAGGCGAGGCGTTCGTCCCGCTCGTGCCGCTCGTTGATGACCCTGACGATGCCATGGGCACGGGCCGCCTTGCCGTCTGCGCCGGCATACCAGCGCCCGACGTCCTCGATCCAGAGGCGCGTCCCGTCCTTCCGTCCGGACGGGTGGAAGGGGTACTCGATCCGATAGAGGCGTCCGCCGTCGTCGGCCTCACCGCCGTCGAGCACCGTCCGGTGACGGCTCTCCCGGTGCGCCGGATCGAGAAAGGCCCGGAACGCTTCGCCGGTTGCGATCCGCTCTGCCGAAACGCCCAGCACATCGGCAACGTTGGGGCCCCAGGCGAGCGTGTCGTCGGTCGTCGACCAGGCGTAGGCGACCTCGCCGATCGCCGCCAGAATCGCCGCCGGCGCGGGCTGGTGCTCCACCGTCCTGTCCGTGAGGGTGGTTTCCGGCACAGCGACCTCGTGGTCAGTGCGGGTGCGGCGGCTCGTAGCCGGGCGAATAGGCGATATCGCGTGTCGCCGTCCGGATGGTGATGGTGAATCCGGCGATGACGTCGAAGAGAGCGATCAGGGTGAGGATGAAGAAGACCGATGTCGCGGCGATTCCCACCACGATGAACTCGATGACGTAGATCACCAGCACCACCGTCGACAGGATGTGGTTGGTGATGGTCGCCGATCCCGTCGTGCCCGACTTCATGATCTCGAGGAAGAGGATGGCGAGCGCGAAGGCGATCATGAGATCGCCGAGGGTGAGCGCCCACCCCGCGCCCGATACCATGGGCAGGCTGAAGATGACGCCCGTCCAGGTGGTCGCCGGGAAGATGAGCGCGATGACGTTGTAGACGATCAGCGGGATGATCGTCAGCGGTATGGCGGTCAGCATGGCGGTCGACCTCGTCGGGTGGATGGAGCGTGGCGGGGATCGTATCCCGTCCGGCCGATACGAAAAAGGCCGGCGAGGCCGGCCTTGTTCGACGTCGGCAAGCCGCCGTTCAGGCTTCGCTCTTGGGCGTGAGCACCTGCCGGCCGCCGTACATGCCCGACTTGAGGTCAATGTGGTGCGGGCGGCGGAGCTCGCCGGAATCCTTGTCCTCGACGTAGGTGGGCTTCTTCAGCGCGTCGGCCGAGCGGCGGAAACCACGCTTCATGCGCGAGGTTTTTCTCTTTGGAACTGCCATTTCAAGTAATCCTTCGGGGTTTTCGCGTGGCGGCCTTATACAGGCCGGGACCGTTCATGGGTAGAGGCATTTGACGTAAGGCCCGGCAATCCGGGCGCGCGCCGCCACGGTGCGGGCAAGCGATTGCATCTGCCGGCTTGGCTTGGCCGGGTTGCGGACCTTGGGATTGGGCAGGGTCACGGCCAGGAGGGCCGACTGGTTTGCCGTCAAGTCCTTGGCGGCGCGGCCGAAATAGTGCTGGGCCGCGGCTTCGATGCCGAAGATGCCGGCGCCCCACTCGGCGATGTTGAGGTAGATCTCCATCATCCGCCGCTTGCTCCAGATCGCGTCCGCATAGAGTGCGATCGGAATTTCGAGGCCCTTCCGGACGTAACTCGGTGACGTCCATAGGAAAAGGTTCCGCGCGGTCTGCATGGCGATCGTCGAGGCGCCCCGTGACGGCCCGTCGGGATCGTCCAGCACCTCATTGAGGGCGCCCCAGTCCACCCCGTGATGATCGCAGAACCGGCTGTCCTCCGAGACCATCACCGAGATCACCGCCACCTTGGCGATGTCATCGAACCGGGCCCAGTCGCGACGGATCGGCCCGTCGACGATCCGGGTGGCGATCATCAGCGTCGAGATTGGCCGGAGGACCGTGTAGATCGGGACCAGCACACCCGGGATCAGGGCAAGCACCGCGATCGCCATCAGCACCCAGCGGGTGATCCGCCGGAGGCGCGACCCGGCAGCCGCCTCATCGTTCTCGGCGGACTTTCTTTTCCGTCCTGCCTTGCCGTCGTCGACGGCCGGCGGGTGCTTGGAGGCGGCCGGCGAGCTCATGCCCCCCCGATAGCGGTCTCCGTGTCGCGGCGCAATCGTCGGCGCTTGACCCGGCGGCGGTTCTGGCCCATGCACCCGGCCCCGTGGAGACAGTGTTTCAACAACGGCTCGAAGCCGCGGCTCAGGCCACCGAGGCGGCGCTCGAGCGCCTTCTGTCGAGGGCGCCGGCGCCGGGCGAGCGAGCCCGGCCGGCCCGGCTCGTCGACGCCATGCGCTATGCGGTGCTGGGCGGCGGCAAGCGCCTCCGTCCGTTCCTGTTGATCGAGTCCGCGCGCCTCTTCGGCGCCGAGGGAGCGGCGGTGATCGACGCGGCGGCGGCGCTCGAGTGCGTTCACGCCTACAGCCTCGTCCACGACGACCTGCCCGCGATGGACGATGACGACGTGCGCCGCGGTCGGCCGACCGTCCACAAGGCGTTCGACGAGGCGACCGCGATCCTGGCCGGTGACGCGCTGCTGACCATCGCTTTCGACATCGTCGCCTCGGCCGATGCGTCGCCGGACGTCCGGGTAGGGCTCGCCGCGGCGCTCGCCCGTGCGGCCGGCGTCGGCGGCATGGCCGGTGGCCAGATGCTCGACCTCGACCAGGACGCCAGTTGGGACGAGGCGGCGCTCCGTGCGATGCAGGCGATGAAGACCGGAGCGCTGTTCGCTTTCGCCGGCGCGGCCGGTGCTCTGCTCGCGTCTGCCCCGACCGGGGAACAGGACCGCATGCGTCGCTTTGGCGGGCATTTCGGGGCCGCCTTCCAGCTCGCCGACGATATCGACGACCTCATCCGCGATGGGGCGGCCGGGCGGCCGTCGCTCGCCGCCCTGGTCGGGCCGGAAGAGGCGCGGGCGATGGTCGGACGGGAGGCGGATGCCGCGCTGGCGCTACTGGCGCCGTTCGGCGACGCGGGAGAGGCTCTCGCCGGCGCCGTCCGCTTCGTGGTCGACGCCGTCAGCTGAGGCCGGCCGCCTTTAGCGCCTTGGCCTGGCGCCGCTCGAGCTTGGCGATGTCGAAATCCTCGATCGCCTCCGAGAAGATCTGGTGGAAGTTGAGCTCGGCGCGAAGGTGCAGCATCACCGAGCCGAGACCGATGGCGGCCCGGTCCATCAGCACGAACTCGCGCGGCACGGTGATCGGCTTGGCCGACTTCAGCCCCTGCTTGACCTTCCAGACCTCCTTGCGTCCGTACTCCATCGGCTTGACGCCATCGGCGATGGTGCGGACCCGGTCATCGAGCAGCGGCGCATAGATGAACCGTGCCCAGATATTGAGGATGTCGATGATCTCGTCGGTCAGCCCCTTGAAGCCCCAGCGATGATAGGCGCGCACGATCAGGTCGCGGTCGTCGTTGAGGAAGCCGTGGTAGAGGTCGACCACGCCGGCGACGAAGACCGGCGAGAAGATGCGGATGCAGCCGAAATCGAGGAGGTTGATGCCGGCCGGCTCGACCGCGCCGCCGGTTCTGCCCGCTGCTTCGAACACCGAGTAGTTCCCGAGATGCGGGTCGCCGTGGATGATGCCGTGGCGCGCGAACGGCACCCACCAGGCGCGGAACAGGGCGGTGGCGATGCGGTTGCGCTCCTCGAGGCTGTGGTCGAGGAACGACATCAGCGGCTTGCCGTCGAGCCAGGTCATGGTCAGCAGCCGCCGGCTTGACAGCTCATCCTCCGGCTCCGGCACATTGACCAGCGGTTCGTCGCGCAGCGCGATCCCGTAGAGGCGCATGTTTTGCGCCTCGCGGCGGTAGTCGAGTTCCTCCCGGAGGCGCTCGCCGAGTTCCTTGCCGATCTCGGTGGTGTCGATCTCGGGGTTGAAGCGCCGCTGCAGCGCCAGGATGACGCCGAGCTGCGAGAGGTCCGCTTCCACCGCCGACTGCATGTCGGGGTACTGGAGCTTGCAGGCGAGGTCGCGCCCGCCGAGGCTCACCGCGCGGTGCACCTGGCCGAGCGAAGCCGCCGCCGAGGGCTCGCGGTCGAACCGGGCGAAGCGCTGTTCCCAGTTCGGGCCGAGCTCGGCCTGCATGCGGCGCTTGACGAAGGCCGGACCCATTGGCGGCGCGGCGGACTGGAGCGTCCGCAGCTCCGCTGCGAACTCCTCCGGCAGAAGGTCCGGCACGGTCGACAGGATCTGCGCCAGCTTCATCAGTGGGCCCTTGAGCCCGCCGAGAGCGGCCGCAAGACTGGCGGCGTTCTTGGCGTCGGAAAGGTCGCGGCCCATCAGCCGCGCCCCGGCGACCCGGGCGGCGACGCCGCCGACATTGGCGCCCACCCGGGCGTAGCGCCCGATCCGGCGGGTGAGGCGGTTTTCTTCGGGGTCGCGGGGTGGCATCGGCGGGTATCTAGGCAGCGATCGTGTCGGGGAAAAGGCTATCCGGGGTGAGGCCAGTTGTCCCGGATCCACCGTGCCAGGCCCTCTTCGGAGACGAGCCCTGCGGCAAGGTCGAGCATGATCGCGGTCGCCTGCTCGCTGGGCGGGGAGAACCTCACGCCATTCAAGCGCAGGAATGCCATCATCGCTGCGAAACCGGTTCGCTTGTTCCCATCTACGAAAGGATGGTTCTGGCAAATGCCGAACGCATACGCGGCGGCCAACCCGGGCAGGTCGCTACCCTGGTATGCCCGCTTGTTCTCTGGACGCTTCAGCGCCGACTCGAGAAGACCCTTGTCGCGCACGCCGGGGGGACCGCCGAACCGAACGAGCTGCTCGCCGTGCATTCCCTCGACATCGCGGATCGTCAGCCATCGCGGCTCGCTCATTTAGCGAGGGCTTTGAAGGTATCCCGATACTCCTTCATCACTTCGCGCGCGATCTCCATGACTTCTTCATGGTGAGGGTCATAAGGCGCCAGCTTGATGCTGCCATCGGCCATCCGCGTTGCGTAAAGCCAATCGCCTTGGGCCAGATTGAGCTGTGACAACAGCTCCTTCGGCAGGATCAGGCCAGTCGAGTTGCCGATCTTCTTCACCTCGAGCTTCATCGCCGCTCTCCATGTTCTACAAAACGTATAACGCACGTTCTACGTTTTGTAAAACGAAACTACGACATCATCCGCCGTGCGACGAACAGCCCGCCGACGATCGCGATCGCGATGATCAGGACGATCAGCAGCACCATCATCGCCGCCGCGCCGAGGATCGCCCCAAGCGTGTTCCAGAACCCGACCTGGGCGATCAGGACGACGAGGAGGATGAAGAAAAGAAGAGGCATGGCGCGTCCCGGTCGATGGTGTGCGAGAGCATAGGGTCCCGATGGCGGTCTTGCCAACGCCCCTGTTCCCCGCCGCGTCAGGCGTCTTCCATCGCCTCGAGGTCCGCGATCATTCGCTCGATCACGCCGAGGCCCTTCTGCCAGAAGCCGGGGTCGGTGGCGTCGAGGCCGAAGGGGGCGAGCAGGTCCCGGTGCCCCTTGGTGCCCCCGGCGCGAAGGAGGTCGAGGTACTTCGCCTCGAACCCTGCCGGCTTCTCCTCGTAGGCAGCGTAGAGCGAGTTCACCAGGCAGTNNGGCAGTCGCCGAAGGCGTAGGCATAAACGTAGAACGGCGCGTGGATGAAGTGCGGGATGTAGCTCCAGAAGCTCGCGTAGTTCGCCCCGAGCTTGATGGCCGGGCCGAGGCTTTCGCCCTGCACCTCGAGCCAGATCTGGCCGAGCCGTTCGGCGGTCAGCTCGCCCTCGCGGCGCTCGGTGTGGACGGCGCGCTCGAACCGGTAGAAGGCGATCTGCCGGACCACGGTGTTGATCATGTCCTCGACCTTGGCGGCGAGCATCGCCTTCTTCTGCACCGGGTCGAGGGTCTCGGCCAGCAGCGCCCGGAAGGTCAGCATCTCGCCGAACACGCTCGCCGTCTCGGCGAGCGTCAGCGGCGTCGGCGCCATCAGCGCGCCCTGCGGCGCGGCGAGCACCTGGTGGACGCCGTGGCCAAGCTCGTGGGCGAGCGTCATCACGTCCCGCACCTTCCCCTGGTAGTTGAGAAGGATGTAGGGATGGGCGCTCGGCACCGTCGGATGCGAGAAGGCGCCGGGGGCCTTGGCCGGGCGGACCGGCGCGTCGATCCATCGCTCGTCGAAGAAGCGTCGCGCGATCCCGGCGATCTCGGTCGAGAACAGCGCATAGGAGCCGAGCACGGTCGAGCGGGCCTCGTCGAACTTGATCGTCCGCTGCGGCACCTTCGGCAGCGGCGCATTGCGATCCCAGAACGGCAGCGAGTCGCGGCCGAACCATTTCGCCTTCAGCCGGTAATAGCGGTGCGAGAGCCGCGGATAGGCTTCGACCACCGCGGCGACCAGCGCGTCCACCACCTCGGGCTCGACCCGGTTGGCGAGATGGCGCGAGCCGGCCACGTCGTCGAAGTGGCGCCAGCGGTCAGAGATTTCCTTGTCCTTGGCGAGCGTGTTGGTGAGAAGGGTGAAGAGGCGAAGGTTGTCCTCGAAGGTCGCCGCAAGGGCCTCGGCCGCGAGCCGCCGCTTGGCGCCGTCGGCGTCCTGCAGCAGGTTGAGCGTCGGCTCGATTGCGAGGTCCTCTTCGCCCACCTTGAACCGCAACGAGGCGATGGTCTCGTCGAACAGCCGGTTCCATGCGCCGCGGCCGGTCACCGACTTCTCGTGGAAGAGCTGCTCGACCCGGTCCTCGAGCTGGTGCGGGCGCTCCTTGCGGACGTCCTCCAGCCACGGCCGGTAGTGGCCGAGTGCCGGGTCCTCCATCGCTTTCTCGATGAGCGCGTCGTCGAGCCGGTTTAGCTCCAGGGTGAAGAACAGAAGGTTCGAGGAGGCGTTGGTGATGCGTTCCTGCACGTCGCCGTAGAATTTCGAGATTGCCGGATCGGTGGTGTTGCCGGCATGGAGCAGTCCAGCAAACGAGATGATGCGGCCGAGGAGGTCTTCCAGCTCCTCGAACGCGCGGACCGCCTCGGCAAGCCTTGCGCCGGCCTCGGGGCCTGCGGCGACTTCGCCGAGCTTGCCGCGCCAGCGCTCGGCGAAGGCAAGCGACTCTCCGGCGGCACGCTCGAGCGCGGTGGTCACCTCAGGCGAATCGCGGCCGGGATAGAGGTCGGCGAGGTTCCACTCCGGCAGGTCGCCGTAGGGTTTGGTCGTCGCGGGGGCGAAGGGATCGTCGAGGGGCATCGGAAGCCTTCCGGGGTGCGGTTTGGCTATCAGCTATTGCCTGAACCGCCACGAGGCAACCCGTCGCCCGTCATTTGCATTCGCCTTGGTCGAGTCCGGCATTCCTCGACCGTCGTTAAGGGGATGCATCGCCCGATGGAGGAGACTTCCATGACCGACGATCCCCGCATTCTGTTGCCGGCCGGGCAACTTGCCGCCGGAAGCGCCGTCCGATTCCCCGGCGAAAGTCCGGAGTACCGGGCCGCGCGCACGGCGTTGCTGGCCGACGAGATCGAGCTTCGCCGCCACATCGAGCGGGTCGCCCGCGCCCGCCGGGCGCTGCCGCCCGGGCCGCCGCTCAGGCGGAAGTACACCTTCGTCGGCGAGGAAGGGGAGGTGACGATGGCCGATTTGTTCGACCGCCACGACGACCTGGTGCTCTACCGCTACATGTACGGTCCCGAGCGCAAGCGCCCCTGTCCGATGTGCACGTCTCAGATGAGCGCCTGGGACGGCGAGGCCGAGGATATCGGCCAGCGTGTCGCCTTCGTCATGGTCGCGCGCTCGCCGATCGAGCGGCTCCTTGCCTTCAAGCGGGAGCGCGGCTGGAAGCACCTTCGCATCTATTCCGACGCAAGCGGCGACTATACCCGCGACTATGTCAGCGCAGAGGATGCCGACGTACCGTCTCTCAACGTCTTTACCCGTCGCGATGGCACGATCCGACTATTCTGGAGCGGCAACGAGATGGACGGCGGCACCGCCGATCCCGGCGAGGACCCACGGGGCGCGCCGGACCCGATGCCGCTCTGGACCATCCTCGACCTCACCCCCGGCGGCCGCGGCGCGGACTGGTATCCGAAGCTGTCCTACGCTTGATCGCGCGGCCGGGACGAGGGCGTCGGGCGGGGAATGCTCTTCCGCCACACTGGTCGTTCTGCAGACAGGCCCTAGCCTAGTCGTGCCGGCAGACGGTTCCTGCCGGCACGCATCTGCAAAGGGCGACCGATGATCAGACCCGCGCCGCTTCTCGCCCTCCTTGCGCCGTTCGCCCTTGCCGGAGCGTCCGGCATGGCTTCGGCGACCACCGGCGACGGCTGCTTCCGCGTCACCAACGTGGCGGCGGACGACGTGCTCAACGTGCGCGCCGCGCCGGCTGCCGGTGCGGCGGTCGTTGCAACGCTGCTGCCGGACAACGATCCGGGCATCATCGCCGCGACCGGCGCTTGGGTTCCGTCCGACCGGCCGGAGGGGCAGCGCTGGTGCCCGGAGACCATCTGTTCCGGCGACACGACCGTCAAAGGCGGGGCGAAACGCCACGACCTTGCCCCCAGCGAGTGCCCGTGAGGCTGCCGCCCTGCGCTGACGGAAGGACGGCGGCGGCGGCGGTCAGCTGCTGCCGGGCAGAGCGTGGTCCGCCCATCGGTTTGATCGGATAAACAGAGTTTTTCCCGATCGCTAGGAGTCCGCTCGACGGGCCATGACCAGCTCCAGGAAGTGATTCGTGTAGAGGAGTGTCGTCTTTACGCAAACGAAGCGATTGGAGGCGTCAATAATTTTATTGGAATTATTTTTACACTTCGACACTCAACGCCACACAATTATCGTGTTTCGAACACACACATTACAAATGTCACTCATTTTCTTGATCCCGCTCATCGGGATATTCACCCTGGTTTTCGCCGCCTTGGCGGCCTTGATCTGGCTCGCGCACAATCCGTTCAGCCGGTTGGGGCGAGGCGGTTTGCCGTTGTGAAGGTCCGGACCTGCCATGGTGCGTGCCGGCTCCGGGCACGTCCTAGTCGTGGCTGCCCGTCAGCCGCGCCGCTAGCCATCGAGGCGATTCGGTCTTGATCCAGTCCTCGGCCGCCGCCTCGTTGGCGAAGCCGGGGATATCGGCCGTCCTGCCGCTCGACCAGCTCGCATGCACCAGCCAGTCGTCGCCGCGCCTGGACTTACGGGTTTCGAATTTCGGAACCAGAGGCTGGAGCGTCATGGATGCAGTATGACTGTCGCCATGCCGGTGCGCCATCTCTTCCTTCCGGATCGGGTCGATGAATCGGCTTCTTCGTCTCTTTTTCGAGCGCACGATCCGGCGCGGCGCGCTTGAGGTCGTCGACCCCGCGGGGCGTGTGCATCGTTTTGGTGAGGAGGGTGCGGCCGCCAGCCGGGTCCGGTTTACGTCCGCGGCGGCGGAGCGCGCGGTGGTTCTCAACCCGCAGATGAAGCTCGGCGAAGCCTTCATGGACGAAACCTTCGTCGTCGAGGCAGGATCGATCTACGACTTCCTGGCGCTGGTCCTGTCGAACACCGACGATCCTCGGCCGAGCCTGATCGCGGATCTCCTGGCCCGCTTCCGCCGTTTGACCCGGCATGTGCATGGCCTCAACGACAAGGCCCGTGCTCGCGACAACGCCGCCCGCCACTATGACCTCGACCGTCGGCTCTATGCCCTCTTCCTCGACGAGGATCTTCAGTATTCCTGCGCCTACTTCGAGACCCCGGGGATGGATCTCGACGAGGCCCAGTTGCGCAAGAAGGAGCACATTGCTGCCAAGCTTCTCCTCAAGCCGGGCATGAGCGTCCTCGACATCGGCTGCGGCTATGGCGGGCTGGCGATGTTCCTTGCCGAGACCTGCGGCGTCACCGTGACGGGGGTGACGTTGTCGACCGAGCAGCTGGCGGTCGCCCAGCAGCGCGCCGCCGCGCGCGGACTCGACGGCAAGGTCCGCTTCCTCCTTCAGGACTATCGCGACGTTACGGGAAGCTTCGACCGGTTCGTCTCGGTCGGCATGTTCGAGCATGTCGGGCAGAAGGCCTATCCGCTCTTCCTCAAGACGTGCCATGACCTGCTCGTGCCCGACGGCGTTCTGCTCCTGCATACGGTCGGGCGGCTCTATGGCCCTGCGCGCACCAACACCTGGGTGCAGAAATACATCTTTCCCGGAGGGAGCAGTCCGGCGCTGTCGGAAGTTGCGCCGGTCGTCGAAACGTCCGGATTCGTGCTCGCGGACCTCGAGGTTCTTCGCCTCCACTATGCGGAGACGTTGCGGGCCTGGCGGAGCCGTTTCCTCGCCAACCGCGAGGCCGCGCTCGCGCTCTACGACGAGCGATTTTGCCGGATGTGGGAATTCTACCTCGCTTCCTTCGAGGCCTCGTTCCGCTACGCGGATCTGGTGGTCTTCCAGTTCCAGCTCACGCGGGGCCTCGCCACGGCGCCGCGGTCACGGCGATATCTCTACGCCTGAACAATACGTGGCCGGCGGTTCGGCTTGCCTTGTCGGCAAATGGCGCTAAATCAAGCGCCCAAGAATCGCCACAAGGGCACCGCAATCGGGCAGCCTGCAAAAAATACGGAGTCTTGAGCAGTGACGTTTCAGATCGCCGGAAAATCCTCCGTCCGTTTCGCCATCGCCCTCCTTGGTCTGGTTGCGGTCGTCGGGCTTGGCGCTCCGGCCGACGCCGGGCTCTTCAAGAAGAAGCCGCCGCCCGTCGACTATGTCGATCAGGACTTTGAGAATCTCCCGCCGATCAAGGGCGAGAACCAGCTCGCCAAGAACCTCCGCCGCACCCCGGTCTACTATCGGAGCCCCTATCCGGCCGGCACCATCATCGTCGACACCTCCGACCGCTATCTCTACCTGCTGGTCGGCGAGGGCCGCGCGATCCGCTACGGCGTCGCCGTCGGCCGCGACGGCTTCACCTGGGAAGGCTCGATGAAGGTGAGCAAGAAGACCGAGTGGCCGGACTGGCGTCCGCCGGCCGACATGATTGCCCGTGCCAAGAAGGAGGGCAAGACTCTGCCTCCCGTCGTCAAAGGTGGCCCCGGCAACCCGCTCGGCGCCCGCGCGCTTTATCTCGGCAACTCCGAGTACCGCATCCACGGCACCAATGCCCCGAAGTCGATCGGGCACAATTCGTCCTCGGGATGCATCCGCATGCTCAACGAGCACGTCATCGACCTTTACGACAAGGTTCCGATCGGGACTCGCGTCATCGTCATCGCCTGAACGCGAACGAGTCGCTCCGAGGCGGTCGCCGGGCGCGACCGTCTCGGAGCCGCAGTTAGTCCCGCGTTAACTGCGTCGGCCGATCATCCGGCCGATGTCCACGGCCGTCCTCATCGTCGATGACGATCCTGTCCAGCGTCGCCTGCTGGCGCACGCCGTGCAGCGCCTCGGCTACCGACCGCTTGCCGCGGCCAACGGGCGCGAGGCGCTGTTTCACCTCGCCACCGCCGATGGCGACGCGATCTCCCTGGTGATCCTCGATTGCACGGCTCCCGCCGATGACGGCATGGCGGTGCTGTCGAGACTTCGCGACGAGGAGCGCGGGATCCCCGTGATCGTCCAGGCCGGCCAGGGCGACATGGACGCGGTGAGCAGGGCGTTGCGGGCTGGCGCGGTCGATTTCGTCGTCAAGCCGGCCACCAGCGAGCGCCTTCAGGTGTCGATCGAGAACGCACTCAAGCTCGGTGCGCTCGAGAGTGAACTGCAACGCATCAAGCGGGTCGCCGCCGGGACATTGACCTTCGACGACATGGTCAACCGGAGCCCGGCGATGGAGCGGGTCCTGGGCCTGGCCCGCCGCGCCGCCGTCTCGCAGATCCCGGTGTTGATCGAGGGCGAGCCCGGGGTCGGCAAGGAGCTGATCGCTCGCGCCATTCACGGCAGCGGAGAGCGCAAGGCCCGGGCGTTCCTGGCCTTCAACTGCGCCGCGTCGCTGGCCGGGCCGTTCGACACCGTGCTCTTCGGCCACGAGAAGGGGGCTCTCGGCGGCTCCGGGGACCGCCGGTCCGGCAAGTTCCGCGACGCCGAGAAGGGCACGCTGTTGCTCGACGAGGTTGGCACTCTGCCGCCCGCCATCCAGGCCCGTCTCGTCCGCTTCCTCGAGGACGGCGAGATCGAGCCGCCCGGCGCCCGCAAACCCCTCAGGGTCGATGTCCGGCTGATCGCGACCACGACGCGAAGCCTCATCGATCTCGTCAAGGAAGGGCGTTTTCGCGAGGACCTCTACTATCGGATGAATGTCTTTCCGATCCGCATGCCGGCGCTGCGGGAGCGGCGGGAGGATATCGCCGAGCTCGTCCGCCACTTCGCTGCGCGCTTTGCCGCCGAGGAGGGCAAGGCGTTCGTTCGCGGCGTTTCGGCCGAAGCACTGGAACTGTTGCTCCGCTATGACTGGCCCGGCAATGTCCGCCAGCTCGAGAACACGGTGTTTCGCGCCGTCGCCCTCGCCGAGGGCGCCTGGCTCACCCCTGCCGAATTTCCGCAGGTCGTCCATCAGGTTGAGGGAGCTGCGCCCCTTGCCGGTGCCGGCCTGCGGCTCGTTCCCGAGGCGGGGGGCGAGGTCGCCTTCGACGAGGCCGGCGATGTCCGCCCGCTCGCCGAGGTCGAGGCGCGGATGATTCGCCTTGCGATCACCCGTTACGAGGGCCGCATGACAGAGGTCGCCCGCAAGCTCGGCATCGGTCGCTCGACCCTCTACCGCAAGCTCAAGGAACTCGGCCTCGATGCCGGTGTGACCGAGGACATAGCAGCCGCTTGAAGGTCACTGCATTTTGATCGCTGGCGCAACCGCTGGGGTGTGTTAGCGGTTGCAATGGCGCCCGGCGTCGGTGACGCTGCCGCGGGGTGCTGAGCGACCATTGCGTTGGAGACGGGGACAGGATGAAGAATCGTTGCTTGCGCTTGCTGTTGGGAGCGCTGATTGCGTCCACTGTCGCCGGTGCGGCTGATGCCGCCCAGGTCCGCGCCCGGGGCGAGGTCCTGCCGGGCCCGATCGCGCCGGACTTCTCCGACTACGTCGCGCTGTCCGACCCGCTCGCCGCCGCGGTAGCCGAGGGGCTCGCCTCGGGTGTCGCCGACGGCGTGCTCGACAAGCGCGATGCCGCGGCCATCACCGCCTTCTATGCGGAGCGCGGTGACCAGCCCGTGTGGATCGTCGACGGCCGGTTGACCCCCGCTGCGCTCGACCTCATCGCCCGGATCGAACGCGCCGACGAAGATGGCCTCGATCCGTCGGCCTACCGTCTGCCATGGAAGGAGGTCGGGCTCCACTTCCAGTCCACGCCGGCCCGGATCGCGCACTACGATCTCGAGCTCAGCCAGGCGGTCGTGAGCTACGCGACCCAGGCCTATGGCGGCCGGGTCTCGCCCGCCAAGCTCGGCAGCAATTTCGGCTACGAGATCGTGGTGCCGGACGCCGACGACGTTCTGGGCCTGGTCTCAGGGTCGACGGATCCGGTCGGGACGCTCGTCGCCTACAATCCGCCCCAGCCTGAATTTGCTGCGCTCAAGGCGGAACTGGCTCGATTGAGGGCGGCTGACGCCACGGAGGATACGCGGCCGCTGGTGCCGGACGGCGCTCTCCTCAAGCCTGGCATGAGCGACCCTCGCGTCCCGGTCATCCGGGCCCGCCTCGAGATTCCGGCCGCCACCGTCGAACCCGATCTCTATGACGAGTCGGCGGTTGCCGCGGTCGAGGACTTCCAGCGCGCCGCCGGGCTTCGGCCCGACGGGATGGTCGGGCGCAACACGCTCGCGGCCCTCAATCAGCGCGGCGCGGCGGACCCGGTGCAGACGATTCTGGTCAACATGGAGCGCTGGCGCTGGATGCCGCGCTATCTCGGCGATTTCTACGTCCGGGTGAACATCCCCGAGTACGAACTCGACATCTATCGCGGCGGAGAAGTCGCCTATACGACCCGCGTCGTGGTCGGCAAGGTCGGCTCGCAGACCCCGATCTTCTCCGACGAGATGGAACACATCGTCGTCAACCCCTACTGGAACGTGCCGGCGTCCATCATCCGCAACGAGTTGCTTCCGGCGGTTCGCAATGGTAGCGGCCTTCGCGGCTATCAGGTCTATGCCAACATCAAGGGGAAGTACCGGGCCGTCGATCCGCGCTCGGTTCGCAACATCGATGCCCGCAAGATCCAGATTCGCCAGCCGCCGGGGGCCCGCAATGCCCTGGGCCAGGTCAAGTTCCTGTTCCCCAACCGCTACGACGTCTACCTCCACGATACCCCGTCAAAGAGCCTGTTCGATCGGGACACGCGCGCCTTCAGCCACGGTTGTGTCCGCGTGATGAACCCTTGGGATTTCGCCGAGGCCCTGCTGTCGGACAGCGACCAGGTCAGCGGCGCCCAGCTCAAGAAACGGGTCGGCGGCGGCGAAAGCTGGGTCAATCTCGACCGCCATATCCCGGTCCACATCACCTATTTCACCGCCTGGGTCGACAAGGACGGTGTGCTGCAAAGCCGGACCGACGTCTACGGACACGACAAGCGCCTTGCTGCGGCGCTTGGCCTCTCCTGATTTCCCGTGGTTTTCCGCGATTTGCGGTTGCCAAGACGCCGCGTAAATGCCACGATTCAGCCCTAGTCCGAGGAAGAACCGGGGACGGGGTGGGGACCTCACCTCCTTTCGGTAAAGGCTCGTTAACTTTATCGCCCCACAGTGGGCGATGGGTGCGCGGTCGGTGTTCGTGCGTTGGACGGGAATGTGTGTGCAGCGGGCGTACACCATCGGGGTGGCGGTAAAGGGCGAGGGGCGATCCACTTGCTAGGACGAGTCTTCACCGCGGCTACGATGTTGCTTGCGGCTTCCGCCTTGTTCAGCGCGGCCAGCGCCGAGGACAGGTCGCTCAGCCTCTACAACCTCCACACCAAGGAACGGGCGACGATCGTCTACAAGCGCGACGGCCGCTTCGATCCCGACGGACTCGCCAAGCTCAACCGCTTCCTTCGCGATTGGCGGCAGAACAAGCCGATCAAGATGGACCCCAAGCTGTTCGACATTCTTTGGGAGGTCTATCGCAAGTCGGGCGCAACGCAGCCGATCAACGTCGTCTGCGGCTATCGCGCTCCCGAGACGAACGCCATGCTGCGTCGCCGCTCGTCGGGTGTGGCTGAGAACAGCCTGCACACCAAGGGCATGGCGATGGACTACTTCATTCCCGGCGTGCCGCTCGCGAAGCTTCGCGCGCTCGGCCTTCAGGCTCAGGCCGGGGGTGTCGGCTACTATCCGGGCTCCGGCTCGCCCTTCGTCCACATGGACACCGGCAACGTCCGCCATTGGCCGCGGATGAACCGCAGCCAGCTGGTGGCCGTGTTCCCCAATGGCAATACCCTCCACGTCCCGTCCGACGGCAAGGCGCTGCCCGGCTATTCGCAGGCGCTTGCCGCCTATAAGGCCCGCCAGGCGCGCGGCGTTCTTGTGTCGTGGGCGTCCGGCGGCAACGTCGGCCCGATCCCGACCGATGTCGGCACTGGCGACGATGCGTCGTTCGAGATTGCCGCCGCCGATGTGCCGCTGCCTCGACTCGCGCCGGAGCGTTCCGACGGAGCGGTTGCTGGCGAGACCGATGAGATGGCGGTGGCCATCGCCATCGCGCAGAACGATACGGGTCTTTCCCGGTCCGACCGGGGCCTTCTGAACTATCCGCCGCAGGTCGACCGGGTGATCACCCGCGACCGGTTCGCCGCGTTCGACGATTCGGCCTTCGACGATACCGTCGATGCCGAGGTGGACTTCGACAGCGCCTATTCGACGGCCGCTCCTGCCGTGCCGGTTGAGCTTGCCAATGCGATGGCCGTGCGCGACCGCACGGTTCGCCCCGACATGAGTGGTACGTCGGTACCGATACAGCCGACCGCGATCGTCTCGACCGTGGAAGTCGGCGTCGACCTCAGCCGCACGCTGCGTGCCGATGCGATCACCGCCGCGGTCTTCCGCGACACCAACGATGCCCAGGCCAATCCGCCCGTGCTTGCTTACGCTGCTGCTGCCGGCACCGTCCCGGCGGGCGGGCGCGATGAAGAGGCAGGCAGTCTTGGCGTTGCGACGGGTGACGTGCCCGTTCCGCAGCTCAATCCGCTCCGCGAGACCGCGGCGGTTGCGCCCGAGCCGGCCCGCGAGCGCACCCCGGACGAAGTCTATCGCGATCTCCCCGAGGCCGACCTCACGCTGACCAAGCTCGATTCGCAGGGCTTCCGCATGTGGATCGCGACGCCGTCGACGCGCGAGAAGCGCTACGCGCTCTTCACCATGCCCGACTTCGCGCAGATGCCGACGCTGCTCGACAAGCCAGAGGTCACTTTTGCGGCGCGCTTCGACCGGGCGATCTACCGCGGCATGCGCACCGACCATTTCGCCGGCTCTTCGACGCAGCCGCCGGCCGTCGTCGACCTTACCACCTACGAGATCATCGCCGCGCGCTGAGGCGCCGCCTGCGACTGCCGGTCAACGAAAACGCCGCGGACATCGTCCGCGGCGATTGCTTCTGTGGGGATGCGCGGCGAGCACTGTGCCTGCCGCGGCCTCACTCCGCGGCGGCGGGGAGCGCCATGCCGAGCGCGGCGAGGTAGAGGTCGAGCAGCGCCTCCTGTTCCTGTCGCTCGGCGGCATCCTGCTTGCGGATGCGGACGACGGCGCGAAGGGTCTTGGTGTCGAAGCCGTTGGCCTTGGCCTCGGCATAGACCTCCTTGATGTCGTCGGCGATTGCCTGCTTCTCCTCCTCGAGCCGCTCGATGCGCTCGACGATGGAACGGATCTGGTCCCGCGCGATGCCTCCGGCTTCGGCCATGTCCGACGTCTCCTGATGCTGATGTCTCTGGATGCCCGCTCTTGCCCGGAACGGTGGCGGGGGTCAAGCCGCGGCGGGGTCGCGCCCGGCGGAGTCCCCGTTGTCCACTACGCCGCGGTCCAGCCGCCGTCGATGGGCAGGATCGCGCCGGTGATCGCCTTGGCCGCATCGCCGCACAGGAACAGCGCCAGCGCCGCCACTTCCTCGACCGTCACGAATTCCTTGGTCGGTTGGGCGGCAAGGATGACGTCGCGCTTCACCGCTTCTTCGCTGATGCCGCGCGCCTTGGCCGTGTCGGGGATCTGCTTCTCGACCAGCGGCGTCCACACATAGCCCGGGCAGATGGCGTTGACGGTGATCCCGTGCGTCGCCGTTTCGAGCGCCACCGTCTTGGTGAGGCCGGCGATGCCATGCTTGGCCGCGACATAGGCGACCTTGTAGGGCGAGGCGATGAGCGCGTGCGCCGAGGCGGTATTGATGATCCGGCCCCACCCCTTCTTCTTCATCGCCGGCAGTGCGGCATGGATGGTGTGGAAGGCGGAGGAGAGGTTGATCGCGAGGATCTGGTCCCATTTCTCGGTTGGAAAGTCCTCGATCGGGGCGACGTGCTGGATGCCGGCGTTGTTGACGAGGATATCGACCGCGCCGAATTCGGCTTCCGCTTCGGCGATCATCGCCGCGATGTCCGACGGCTTGGTCATGTCGGCGGGCGAATAGCGCACCGTCACCCCGTGCCTGGCCGCAAGGCCCGCCCGCGTCGCCTCGATCGCCGCGGCGTCGCCGAAGCCGTTGAGGACGATGCTGGCGCCGTCGGCGGCGAGCGCGGTGGCGATTCCGAGCCCGATCCCGCTGGTCGAGCCGGTGACCAGCGCCGTCTTCCCCTTGAGTGTCATCGCCAACGCTCTCCTCGATTGTCCCGGTGTCCGCGCCTATATATTGCAATGCAATATCATTGGCACGTCGTGATGTCGTCGCGGCGGTGGTAGAAGGAAGGCCGGAGAGACGGTGATGGCGACGGTCAGTCCCATTCTCGAGGAGAAGCACCACGATCATCGGCGTTGCGCCGACGATGCGCTGCGGCACGCCGAGGCGATCTCGCGGCGGGAGGGCCTCCGCCTCACCGAGCAGCGTCGGCGCGTGCTCGGCGCGCTGCTCGAGAGCCACGTACCGGCGTCCGCCTATGAGGTCATTGACCGCCTCGCCGACGAGCACGGCCATCGCCCGGCGCCGGTCACGGTCTACCGGGCCCTCGATTTCCTGGTCGAGCACCGCTTCGCGCACCGCATCGAATCCCGGAACGCCTATGTCGCCTGCGACCGCGGCAAGGACTGCGCCGGCGAGGCCACCCTGTTCATGCTCTGCGACAAGTGCGGCGCCGCCGGCGAGGCCTCGTCCGCCGAGATCCATCGCCTCATCGCGGAGGTGACCGAAAAGGTCGGCTTCGCCTCCTCGACGCCGGTGGTCGAGATCCGCGGCCTCTGCGCCCGGTGCCGGTGAGCATGACATACCTCGACCGTCCGCTTCCCCGCCGCGAGACCGTGGCCGTCGACATCGGCGGCGTCACGGTCGGCGGCGGCGCGCCCGTCGTCGTCCAGTCGATGACCAATACCGACACGGCGGATGTCGACGCCACCGTCGCCCAGGTCGCCGCGCTCGCCCGCGCCGGGTCGGAGCTGGTGCGCATCACGGTCGACCGTGACGAGGCGGCCGCGGCGGTCCCCCACATCCGCGACCGCCTCGCCCGGATGGGCGTCGCCGTGCCGTTGATCGGCGATTTCCACTACATCGGCCACACCCTGCTGACCGAGCACCCGGCCTGCGCCGAGGCCCTCGCCAAGTACCGCATCAATCCCGGCAATGT
>JAGRKZ010000201.1 GCA_020442065.1 Bauldia sp. | reverse complement strand
GATCGTCCACATCCGTCGGAGACGAAGACCTTATGCCCCCTACGGTCCCTATGCCTTCCGGATCCCGCCCCGCGACAATCGCATCGACGATGCGGTCCGCGATGAGCGCCGAACGCAGCGCCGCCGCCTTCCGCAGCCGCTCCTCGACCCTGGCGGGCGTGAGCGGCGGCTTCATCCCGGCCGCGCCCTCAGCAGACATCCACAACGGCTCGGGGGAGCCATCCATTCCAGCAGCCGGGCGGACCAGAGATGATGTCCCGGCCACGGGGCCCGGAGCGACCAGTTACCTAGAGCAAAGAGCAAAGAGCGATAACCTCGATAACCGGCGGTCTCATTCATCGCCATCATCCTCACGGTTATCGTGGTTATCGAAGTTATCGGGGGACGATGAGTCTGCGTGGTTACCGGCGTGGTCCGGGTGTGCGTACTGCCCTTTTCGGCCGGCTTTCACCACCTCGCCAGCCTTCGCCATCTTGAACAGGAGCTGCCTGACGTTGTTGCGAGACAAGCCCAGAACATCCGCGACCTCGGCGGGCGACATGGGTTCGCGGTTATCGGTGAGCGCAGTCAGGATAACCGATCGCTCGTCGGTGCGACGAACCTCGGTAGCATTGCCGAGGGCGCGCCAGCGGCAGAACTGCCGATCGAACTCTACCGCGGTCTCGATCTCCTCGATGTCACGTCCCCGACCGTAGAGAGTGCAGCCGTTCTGGTCGCGATCGAGGATGATCGTGGTGTCGGCGGCGCCGGACAGGCCGAGGGTGCCGCTCACCTTCTCGAATGGGTCGGACTCGGCGCCGCTCTTGCGGGTGTGGTGAACAACGATAAAGGCGACGCCGGTTTCCATTGCGAGCGCCTGCAACTCCTTGATGGCGAGATAGTCCGCCTCGTAGAGCGTCTGGTCGTGTCTCTTCGCGATCGCCTTGAACATCGCGAGCACGTCCACGATCACCAGGCGCGCGCCAGGATGCTGGTCGATCCATTGTCGGATCGCTGCGACCCCACCCTCGTTCGCACGCGGCCATTCGGTGGCGAGATGCAGCCGCTCCGGCACCGGTGTCCAATTCGCCAGCGCTTCGATCTGCCAGAGCTTCCGGATGCGGGATTGCAACCGACGGCGGTTGTCCTCGAGCGCGAGATAGAGCACATCGCCTTGTTCGCAGCCGATACCGCCAAGGCACTCGCCACCCGCGGATACGGCAAGGGCGATGTCCATGCTGAGCCAGGACTTGCCGATCTTGGGCTTGCCGGCGAGGAGCGTGAGCCCCTCCACGACGTATCCCGGCACCACGAACTTGATCGGCGCGAACTCCAAGTCGCAGAGTTCCCGCGCGGTGATGCAGCTCGGCGGTTTGCCCGGCACACGCGGCTGAGCCAAATTCTCTGCGAGGGGTGCCTCGTACATCGCCTGCAATTCCTCGACCGTCGCCGGGAATGTGCTCATGGCCTCACCCCTGCAACGTCGTCGAGGACTTCGTCGAGAATGCTCAGAGCAACGTCTGGAGCGATGTCGCCGACCACCAACAAGTCCTGCGCCCAGGCCAAATCGTTCTCGGCGATGGCGAGGCGAAGGCGAGCGTGACGCAACTCCCAGAAGGCACGGCACCCGCTCACATCGAGGCGCCTTGGCTCACCATGCGTCCTATCTGCCGCCGCGTGTTCCAAGCGCGCCGCCGTCATGTGAGCCCCCGCTTGCCACCGCTCGCGCGACGCCGAACACCAGCGCGGCTCATGATGGCGATGTAGGTGTAGTCGTACGGATTATTGCGGCGCTGGATCAGGTGTACGTCGCCAGTCTCGGCCATCACCATCAGGGCCGTAGCGACTCGGTCGAGCTCCCGGCCCGCCTCTTCGCCGTGGCGACTTGCGGGACCGCGATCGAGCGCAAGAAATCCTCGAAAGTATGAAACCCGGTCGACTGGGGATGATGTCGAAAACCAGCGCTCGAGATCGGCGAAGGATAGAGTCCGTTGGCCGCAGTCCGGGGTCACATTCCTCTCGAAACCGGGGCGGGCCTCGGCTTCGGTAGCCATATGTATGTCGACGGGGTGCATCAGGCGCCTCCCGTGTTGTCTTCACGGACGCCGAGTCCAACTTGCTCGGGCTCGTCGTTGTCCGGCGTGTCCGTGTAGATCGAGATCAGCGGTGTCCCATCAGCATGGGCACCCCTTCTTCGAGGCGGTAGGTGCGGCGAGTCTGCAGAACCTCGGGGAACTCCCAGCGGCGGTAGAGGCCTGGCATCCGCGTCAGGTCCTCCGCTTCATCAAAGCAGGACATGGGTTCCGTTCCTTCCTTCTTCAGCGCATGGGCGCTTGAAGGGGAAAAGCCACTTGGCGGGACGGATCGGGACATGCCCTCGGAGAAGACGGTCCGGAGGCGGTGGGCAGCGCGCTGGTAGCGTTTGCGAGCGGCGGGCTCAGAGATGCCAATCCCGGTCGCCACCTCGGCTTGGGAGAAGCCCTCGATCGCGACACGGACGACGAGATGGACATCGTCGCCGGCATGGCGGACGACATCGCGGACGAGCAGGTCGCGCGTGGTCGAGAGCGCCGACCCCTT
>JAGRKZ010000200.1 GCA_020442065.1 Bauldia sp. | reverse complement strand
GTGCCGTTGCCGTGATGGACGTCCCAGTCGACGATCGCCACGCGCTCGGCGCCGTGGCGGCTCTGGGCGTGGCGCGCGGCGATGACGGCATTGCCGAACAGGCAGAAGCCCATCGCCTGGGCAGGCTCGGCGTGATGGCCGGGGGGACGCACGGCGCAGAAGGCATTGGCGGCCTCGCCGGCAAGGACGGTATCGACCGCGAGGACGCCGGCGCCGGCCGCATGCGCAGCGGCCTCGAAGCTTCGCGGCGACAGCCAGGTGTCCGGGTCGAGCTGGGCAATGCCCTCGGCCGGGACGGCGGCCCGGACTTCGGCCACATAACGGGGATCGTGCGCGGTCGCGAGCACGTCATCGTCCACCGGGCGGGACCGCTGCCGCCTGAGGGCGTCGAAACGGGGATCGGACAACGCCCGGCCGATGGCCCGCAACCGGTCGGGCCGTTCGGGATGCCCGGTCGGCACGATGTGTTCAAGGAACAACTCGTCGGCGACGAGCAACGTGGTCACGGGGCGATTCCCTCTCCGGCAGCCAGCCTATCAGGCGCACGCGGCGTTGCCGAGGACGGCCGGCTCGGTGTCCACCAAATGGGCGGCACCGAGGCTCACCCCACCGTCCGCTGCGTGAACATCGTCAGCGCATCGAGCGCCGCTGGCGAGCGCAGGAGTTCGACGAAGCTCGCTGCCTCCTGGTTGATGCGGGTCAGGACATCGCGGCGGTCGCCCCGCATCAGCCGCCGCGCCGCCCGCACCGCCTCGGGCGGCTTCGCGGCGAGCGACCTGGCATAGCCGGTGGCGACCGTTTCGACTTCTTCCGGGGACACGACGCGGTTGATCAGGCCCGACTCCAGTCCACGCTGGGCGTCGAACTGCTCGCCCAGCACCAGCAGCTCGAAGGCGCGGTGATAGCCGAGAATCATCGGGGCGAGCAGGCTGGCGCCCCCCTCCGGCGGCATGCCGATATCGGCGAACGGCGCCGAGAAGATCGACCACTCGCTCGCCACGACCAGATCGCAGTGGAGCAGAATGACCGTTCCGATGCCGGCACAGAGACCGTCCACGGCCGCGACCACGGGCTTGTCGATGGTCGCGAAAGTCTTCATGAAACGGATCGCTGCGTCGCCGAATTTGACGCCTTCGATATAGGTCCGCAACTCGTCGGCGTCGTGACCACAGGTGAAGACGCCGGGCATTCCGGTCACGACCACGGCACGCACGCTGGTGTTGCGCTCTGCCAGAGCGACCGCATCGGCCGCCATGTCGAACATCTCGGCGGAGAGCGCATTGCTCACTTCCGGGCGGTCGAAGCGAATGGTCTGCACACCGTCGCTTACGTCGACCGCTATCTGTTCATTCATTCAGGCGTTACCCCTCCCCTCGCCGATCAACCATCCGGTGATCCCAAAGCAGGCTCCTCGCTTCCGCTCCCACCGCCGCAGTCGCTCCCTCGACCGCGGTCCGCAGCGAAACCACTTCGGGCAGGATCGTTTGGGCGAAAAACACAGCCTTTGCAATCGCCCCCTCTCCGGTTTTGTCGTCGCCGGCCGCGAGAGCACCCTTGACGAGCAATCCAGCGGCCAACACGCCGGCAAAGAACCTCAGAAACGCACTCGCGGCGAGCAGGACCGGGCGCCTGCTGCCGACCGCCAGCCCGGCCGACAGACGGGCCGTCGCCTCGGCGAGCGAAGTGGCGGCCCGGGACAAAGGCAGCTGCAGGTCACGAAGATCGCTACGTCCGGACATCCCCGCACGTTCGGCGATTGCGGCGATTTCCGCTGTGACCGTGGTCACCGCGGCGCCATTGCCGAGACCGAGCTTGCGAAGTACCAGATCGATCGCCTGGATGCCGTTCGTCCCCTCGTAAATCGGGAAAATGCGGGCATCGCGAAGGTGTTGCGCGGCGCCGCTCTCCTCGATGTAGCCGGCGCCGCCGTGGACCTGGATACCGAGGTTGGCGACCTCGACTGCGGCATCCGTCGCGTAGGCCTTGGCGAGCGGCGTCAGGAGGCTTGCCCGCTCGGCCCACACGGCGCGCCCGTCCGACGGCGCCCGCCGGCTCATGTCGATCGCCTCGGCGCAGCTGTAGCACAACGCCCGCGAGGCCGCCGTCAGCGACGCCATCCGCATCAGCATCATCTCGACGTCGGGGTGCCCGACGATCGGGTCGGGCCCGTTTCCCGCACTGTCGGGGGTGCGCCCCTGCCGCCGCTCGCGCGCATAGCCAAGCGCCGCCTGGAACGCCCGTTCGGCAACGCCGACACCCTGGATGCCCACCGACAGTCGCGCCAGGTTCATCATGGTGAACATGCAGGCGAGGCCGCGATGCTCCTCGCCGACCAGCCAGCCCACGGCGCCGTCATAGGCCATCGTGCAGGTGGGCGAACCGTGAAGGCCGAGCTTGTGCTCGATGCCGACCGCGGCCACCGAGTTCCGCGTCCCGCGTGCGCCGTCCGCCCCGGGAATGAACTTCGGTACCAGGAACATCGAGATTCCGCCGGTCCCCGGCGGCGCGTCCGGCAGACGGGCGAGGACGAGATGAACGATGTTGTCGGCGAGGTCGTGCTCGCCATAGGTGATGAAGATCTTCTGCCCGCTGATGCGGTAGCTCCCATCGTCCGCCCGCGCCGCCTGCGCGCGGAGGAGACCGAGGTCGGACCCGGCCTGCGGCTCGGTCAGGTTCATCGT
>JAGRKZ010000045.1 GCA_020442065.1 Bauldia sp. | reverse complement strand
GGCTCGACCACGATGGTCTGGTGCGGCTCGATGATGAGCGCGGCGCCGCTGACGGTCATGCCCGGCCTGAGGCTTCCGCGAAGGTGGATCGCCGCGTCGTGCCAGCCGTCGCCGGAATAGAGCCGCGTCCGCTCGTCGGGCTCGGGCGTGCCGGCGACGAGCGCGACCTCGGGCTCCTCGATGTCGGCGCCACCGCCGACCGCCTCGACCTCGAGCGATTCGACCACGACGGTCTTGCCCTCGAAAACGAAGCCGAACTGCTTGCGGTGGGCCGCCTCGAACGCCTCGATCATCGTCGCCGCGGCCGGGAGCGGACGCTCGGGGAGCGTCAGCCTGGTGTCGAGAACCGTGATCGGAATCGGAGTGTCGGTGCCGTCGTAGCGAAGGTGCGCGCGGACGATGACGGCGATGTCGGACTCCGCGACGCCCTGGTGCCGCAGTTCGGCGACAGCTTCGGTTTCGAGCGCGGCTTCGTCCGCAGACAGGTCGAGCTCCGCGTCGGCGGCCTTCATCACCGCCCGGTTGCGGGTGGCGCGGATGTCGGCGAGGCCCATGCCGTAGGCGGACAGCACGCCGGAATAGGGGTGAACGAGGACCGTGCGAATGCCAAGCGTGTCGGCGACTTGGCACGCATGCTGACCGCCGGCGCCGCCGAAGCTGTTCAGCACGTACTCGGTGACATCATAGCCGCGCTGGACGGAGATCTTCTTGATCGCATTTGCCATGTTGGCGACGGCGATACGGAGGAAGCCGTCGGCGATCGCCTCCGGTGCGCGGCCGTCGCCCGTCTCGCCCGCGAGGGCGGAGAAGGCGGAGCGCACCACGCTGTCGTCGAGCGGTTGATCGCGCTGCGGGCCGAATATGCTGGGGAAGTACTTCGGCACGAGCTTGCCGACCATCAGGTTGGCGTCCGTGACGGTCAGCGGACCGCCGTCGCGGTAGCAGGCCGGACCGGGCCGCGCCCCGGCCGAATGGGGTCCGACCTGGTAGCGTCCCTGCTCGTAGCGCAGGATCGATCCGCCGCCCGCGGCGACGGTGTGGATGCGCATCATCGGCGCACGCATCCGCACGCCCGCCACCTCGGTTTCGAAGGCGCGCTCGTACTCGCCGTCGTAGTGGGAGACGTCGGTCGAGGTGCCGCCCATGTCGAAGCCGATGACCTTGGCGAAGCCTGCCTTCCGGGCGGTCTGGACGGCAGCAACGACGCCGCCGGCTGGCCCGGAGAGGATGGCGTCCTTGCCTTGGAACAGCTCGGCCGCGGTCAATCCGCCGGACGACTGCATGAACATCAGCCGCGGCCGGTTGTGCTCGCGGACCGGCGTGCTGCCGGCGGTCGATCGCTTGGTGGCCGGGCTGCTCAGCTCGTGCGCCACCTTCAGCACGTAGCGGCGCAGCAGCGGCGAGAGGTAGGCGTCGACGACCGTGGTATCGCCCCGTCCCACCAGCTTGATCAGCGGCGAGACCTCGTGGCTTGCCGAAACCTGCGGGAAGCCCATGTGGCGCGCGAGTTCGGCGACCTGCCGCTCGTGCTCCGGCCACGCCCAGGCGTGCATGAAGACGATCGCCACGGCGCGTATGCCGGACTCCCATGCCGCCTCGAGGCTGGCGCGCACTTCGGAGAGGTTCGGCGCGACCTCGACGCTGCCATCGGCGCGAACGCGCTCCGAGACCTCGACGGCGTTCTCGAACAGCATGCCCGGCTTGACGATGCGCCGGGCGAAGATGTCGAGCCTGGCCTGGTAGCCGATCCGTAGCGCGTCGCGGAAGCCCTTCGTGACGAGGAGGAGGACACGGTCGCCCTTGCGCTCGAGGAGGGCATTGGTCGCGACCGTCGTGCCCATCTTGACGCTGGCAATGTCGGCGGTCGGAATCCACTCGCCCGATTTCAGGCCGAGAAGCCGGCGTATGCCGGTGACCGCGGCCTCGCGGAATTCGGCCCGATCCTCGGAAAGGAGTTTGGCGGTCGTGATCCGGCCCGCCGGGTCGCGGGCGACGATATCGGTGAAGGTGCCGCCCCGATCGATCCAAAAGTCCCATCGGCCGGGGGCCGGTGTCACGGTCATTTTCGTTTTTCCAAGATGGGTTGACGGGCTTGCGTGGCGGGGCTCAGTGGGCGACATCTGGTGGCTGGGCTTCCGAGCCGCGCCACGATAGGTTTTTCTCGCATTTTAGGGAACGGTCCGCCGGAGAATGCAATGAAGTTTCGTTCAATTGCGGTGGCCGCGGCAATTTGGTGCGTTGGCGGCGGCGTGGCGGCCGCCTGCCAGGGCACCACAATCCTGTTCCAGGACAGTTTCGAGCGGCTGCAGCCGACCTGGGGCCAGGGCAGCGATTCGTTCAAGGTGGTGGAAAGTCAGCTCGAAGTCGCGCCGGCGGCCGACTCCTACTTCTGGATTGCCAATTCTGCCAATCTCTACGATGACATCGACATGTGCGTCACCATGACCACGCTGGAGGCGGCCGACCCGATCGAGGCCAAGGCCGGCCTGATCTTCTGGTACGCCGACGTCAACAATTTCTATGTCTTCGAGATCGCCCCGAATGGCATGGCCTCGGTCTGGCGGCGGCAGCGGGGCAAGTGGCTGGCGCAGGTCGACTGGCGCGAGGCGCAGGGCGCCAACAAGGGCGACGGCGCGATCAACGAGCTGCGGGTGGCGACGGTCGGGAGCAACGCCACGTTCTTCGTCAACGGCAACCAGTTCGAGGAACTGGAAGGGGGGTCGCCGCCCGAGAACGGGCAGCAGATCGGGCTCTTCGCCGTATCCCCGCCGTCCGGCGTCGCGCGCTTCGGCTTCGACAACCTCAAGGTAACCAAGCCTTGAGCGTCGACCCCGTTGATTCCATAGTTGGCCCGGCATGGGTGGCGGCGACGGAAGGATGAGGCAGCGATGCGTCTGACCGGTCTGGTGGTGATGGCCGCCCTGTCTGTTCTGCCATGGCGCACGGCCGGCGCGTGCGAGGGCAGTCAGGTGCTGTTCGAGGACTCGTTCGAATCGCTGGAGCCGACGTGGGGAACCCCCGACGACTCGTTCTTCATCGACAGCGAACGCCTCACCATCATGCCCGGCTACGACCAGTACTATTCGGCGCTCAACACGATGGGTACGTACGAGGACGCCGACATCTGCGTGGATCTGGAGGCGATCAAGGCCGACGCCCAGGGCAACAGCTTCGCCGGGCTGATCTTCTGGGCGATCGACTACGACAACTACTACTACCTGGTGGTCACCGCCGAGCAGTCGATCGGCGTCTTTCGCCGCCAGCGCGGCCGGGTTCTGCCGCAATTGCGCTGGACGCGGATCGATGCGCTGAAGCCGGGCAACGGCGTCGTCAACCAGATCCGCGTGGTGACGGCCGGAAATACCGCCTCGATCTACGTCAACGGCGAGTTCTACGCGACCATGAAGGGCCAGCCGCCGGCCGATGGCCAGCAGATCGGCGTCCGCGCCACCTCGCCGCGCAACGACCGGGCGATCTGGGCCGTCGACAACATGAAGATCACCGTGCCCGAGGCGCCGGCGACGCAGTAGCGGCGTTCACCGCCGCCGCGACACCGCGGCGCGGCGACCGAGCGCGACCACCGTTGCCACGGCAACCGCAAAGACCACGGAGACCAGGTCGATGGTCTCGCCGAGGAGCGGCATGGCGATCATGAAGGTGACGAACGGCTGCAGCAGCTGAAGTTGGCCGATCCTTGCGACGCCGCCCCAGGCGAGCGCTGCGTTCCAGATCGCATAAGCGACGAACTGGCTGACGAGCCCACCATAGACGACGCCGGCCCAGGCCGCCGTCGGCACGTCCCCCGCCGTCGGGGGCCACAACAGAACCATGGCCGGCATCGTCAGGGGGAGGCTGATGACGACGGCCCAGGCGATCACCTGCCAGCCGGGAAGCGTGCGCGAAAGGGTAGCGGCGATGGCATAACCGCTGCCGCAGACCAGAATGCCGATGACGAGGATGGCGTCGCCAAAGACGATGGCAACGTCGCCCTGGCGAAGGGCGAAACCGGCGACCAGCGCCGCGCCGACCATCGTCAGCAGCCAGAAGAAGAGCGATGGCCTTTCCCCGGCGAAGACCACGGCGCCGAGCGTGGTCGCAAGCGGAAGCAGTGCGAGGATGACACTGCCGTGGGACGCCGGGACCGTGGTGGTGGCGACGGCAAGCGTTGCCGGAAAGGCGATGACGAGGCACGCCGCGATCACCATCAGCCGGCCGAACTGCGCGCGCGGCAATGGCAGCCGGGCGATGCCGATAATGACGAGGCCGGTCAGCCCGGCGACGACGGCACGGGCGGCGGTGACGAACCACGGATCGAGGGACAGGACTGCGATGCGGGTCGCCGGCAGCGAGCCGCCGAACAGGGTCACGGCGACCAGACCGAGCACAAGAGCAAGCGTTTCACGGGACCGGTCCATGGCGGGTGCGAGTGTGTAGCCTGCCGGCGGAGCGAATGCACGATCAACGGACCGAGACTGGCGCGTGTCCGGTCGCGCACCTAGAATCACGGGTATGACGATGTGGATGTGGATCAGCGGGATCGCGGCGACCGGCGCCGACGCGGCGGCGTCCGCGGCGGACTGGTTCGTCGGCCTGTTCGCCGGCGCCGACAGCCAGGCTCGCCGGCGCGTCGCGTTCTCGGTCGCGCTGGTCGCCCTCTCCGCCAAGATGGCGAGGGCCGATGGCGTCGTGACCGAGGACGAGGTGGCGGTGTTCCGGCGCCTGTTCGTGGTGCCGGAAGCCGAGGAGCGCAATGTCCGGCGGCTGTTCGAACTGGCCCAGCGCGACGTTGCCGGGTTCGAGGTCTATGCCGAGCGGATCGCCGACTACTACGGCGAGGATCGTCAGGGCCTGGAGGATGTCGTCGACGGCCTGTTCGCGATCGCCAAGGCCGACGGGGCGGTGCACGAGCGCGAGATGGCCTATCTCGGCCGGGTCTCGGAGATCTTCGGCATCGACGAGGCCGGATTCGAGCGGATCGCGGCCCGGCATGTGATTGCCGCGGATGGCGACCCTTATGCCGTGCTCGGCGTCGACCCGTCGCTGTCGATCGCAGAGATCCGGGTGCGCTACCGGGCGCTGGCCGCCGAGAATCATCCCGACCGGCTGCTCGCCCGGGGCCTGCCGCCGGAGGCGGCGCGGATCGCCCACCAGCGCATGGCGGCGATCAATCTCGCCTGGCAGCGCATCCAGCTCGAGCGCCGCTGAATCTCAGCCGAGAAATGCCGACAGGCTGTAGCCGGTGAGGAAGCCGATGGCCATGGCGAGTCCGGTCAGATCGCGGGTCTCGGCGAAGGCCTCCGGAATCGCCCCGTCGGCGATGTAGACGAGGAAGGCGCCGCCGGCCATCGCCTGGAGGACGGCCTTCCCTTCCGCCGGCAGGTCGCCGAGCAGGGTATACCCCGCGAATGACGCGAGGCCGGTGACGAGCGCGACCCCGATCCAGACCCCCGCGACATAGGATGGCCTCCGCCGGAGGGTGCGCATGCGCGCGGTGGAGGACAGGCTCTCGGGGATGTTCGACAGGAAGACCGCGATCACCGTGGCGATGCCGAGGCGGGTTCCGTCGTAGAAGTTGATGCCGATGATCAGGGCCTCGGGAATGCCGTCGACGACGGTCGCCGGGGCGACGATGCCTGCCACGTCGCGCCCGGCGACCACGGCCTCGGCGGAGCGCTTGCGATGGCGCGCGCCACGGCGGTCGAACCAGGCGAGGCCGGCGGCGAAAAGGGCGGCGCCGATCAGGAATCCGACCACGCTGGCAACCGGGCCGCCATGGGCGAAGGCTTCGTCGAAGAGTTCGAACGCGGCGACGGAGAGGAGGGTGCCGCTGGCGAAGGCGAGAAGCAGCGCGATCAGTCGGGGCGGCGGGCGAACATGCCAGCCGATCAGGGCGCCGATCAGGGCGGCGCTGCCGGCGACCAGTCCCCAGCCGAGTGCGTAGATCGCCATTCCCCCTCCGTCGGCTTGCCCATAGCGCGGCGAGAGGGCTTCGGCTATCCCCGGTCGAAAGGCAGTGGATAGAGCGGACATGACGGCCCAGCCAGAGATCGAGCAGACCCCCTCGCCGAACCACGATGCGCGCGACGCCGCGAAACCGGTCGACATCCTGCTCCTCCACTACACCGGGATGCTCTCGGGGGAGGGCGCGCTCCGCTGGCTGTGCAACCCGGAGGCCAAGGTTTCGAGCCACTACCTCGTGTTCGAAGATGGGCGGACCGTGCAGCTCGTCGACGAGACGCGCCGCGCCTGGCACGCCGGCCGCTCCCATTGGGCGGGGGAGACCGACATCAATACCCGCTCGGTCGGGATCGAGATCGTCAACGCCGGCCACCAGTTCGGCGGCCCGCCGTTTCCGGCCGTGCAGATCGCGGCGGTGATCGCGCTCTGCAGCGGGATCGTCGGGCGGCATCCGATTCCGCCGGAGCGGGTGCTCGCCCATTCCGACGTCGCGCCGATGCGGAAGGAAGACCCGGGTGAGCTCTTCCCCTGGCCGACGCTGCAAGCGGCGGGGATCGGCCACTATGTCGCGCCGTCGCCGATCGTCGAAGGGCCGCGCCTCGGGCCGGGCGACAGTGGCGAGGCGGTGGCGGATCTCCAGGCCCGGTTCCGCGCCTACGGCTACGGCATCGCCGAGGAAGGCGCGTTCGGCCCCGAGACGGCGGCGGTGGTGCGCGCCTTCCAGCGGCATTTCCGCCCGGCGCTGGTCGATGGCGTTGCCGACCCCTCGACCATGGACACGCTGGCCAGGCTTACGGCGGCGCTGGCCGCCGGTTCTTGACCGCGGCCGGCGGGAACGCCTATCTCACCACCGTCAGCTGGCCGGACGGCCGCTCCGGCAAGGGCCGAAAGGCCGCCGGGGAGGAAAGTCCGGGCTCCACGGAAACACGGTGCCGGGTAACGCCCGGCGGGGGCGACCCCAGGGAAAGTGCCACAGAAAGCAAACCGCCTCGCCGGCTTCGGCCGGCAGGGTAAGGGTGAAAGGGTGGGGTAAGAGCCCACCGCGGGACCGGCAACGGGACCGGCATGGTAAACCCCACCGGGAGCAAGACCGAATAGGGATGGCGGGGGCTTCGGCCCCAGGCCCGTTTCCGGGCCGGTCATCCGGGTAGGTTGCGCGAGGCGCCCGGCAACGGGCGTCCCAGAGGAATGGCCGTCGCGCGGCGCAAGCCGCCTTACAGAACCCGGCTTACAGGCCAACTGGCGCTATGGGATGCCGCCGTCCGCACAGGGCGGCGGCATCACCAATCGATCGAAAAGCCGGAAGAGCCAGACGTCCGCGCTGCGCTACCAGCAGAACTTCGCGTCCATCTCGTTCTCTTGCCGCTGCGCCTTCAGGTCCGAGAGGTTCTTGGGGTCGGCAAGGTAGGCCGATTCCTTGGCCGCGTTGGCGCGAAGATCGGCGATCGCCGCGGCGAGGTTGGCCTCCCGGTCGCCGGGGCGGGCGGGGAGCCGGTCCATGAACACCACCGCGTAGGGGTGGGCCTCGACCCAGTCGATCGAGACGGCATGTGCCGCCTGCTGCCGATCGACATCGCAGAAGGCGTAGCCGTTGATGACCGGGCCTGCGAGCTGGACGAAGGCGCCCATGGCGGCATTGACTTCCGCCAGCCCCGCCGCGTCGATGTCGATCACCGAGGCCAGCGTGATGTAACGGCCCTTGGCCGCGTAGAACCAGAAAACCGCGTCGTCGCGCAGCCCGACGTCATAGAGGCGGATCGCCAGCACCATCATCGTCATTGGCGTGACCTTGTCGGGCTGCCGATCGACGAGGTCACGCGCGGCAAGGATGTCTTCCCTGCGGTTGGAGGCAAGAAGCGCGTTGAAGGTCTCGCCGACGGCGACGGTCGGCGTGCCGTCCGGCGCCTCGGCCGCCGCGAAGTAGGGCGTGACGTAGACGTCGATGCGGGTGACGGGCTCGGCAGCGCCACCCGGCGTCGCCAACATCAGGACCATGGCGGCAATCGCTCCACCCTGGATGAGGCTCCGCATCGACTCTGCCTTTCCTCGCCAGTTTCGCGTGTGCGCCATCCTAATTCCATACCAGCGAATTTTGCGAAAAGACGAATTGTTAAGACTAACAAGGCATTAGCAGGACACGTCAATTCTTATCCGCCGAATCACTCTCGCAACGGTTTGACGATCGCCAAAATCCCATGATATCCCATGTAATCCCAAGCGAGGGACGGGGCGTTCTCAGGGCCGGGCGCTAGGGCACGGGACGCATGTCGAGCCGCATACAACCCAATCCCGGAAGGCTGGAGCGGGACGGTCGGCGGCCTTCGGACGGGATCGCGGGCGGCGTGATGCCTGGCGTGGCGGACGAGGGCGATGGACGAGTTCGTTTCCACCTACACCAACAAGGTCGACGCCAAGGGGCGCGTGTCGATACCGGCGCAGTACCGCGCCGTGCTGGCGGTGGACGGCTTCGACGGCATCTATTGCTGTCCGACGCTCGATCGCCAGGCCGTGGATGTCGGCGGCAACCGGTTTCGCGAGGCGATCCGGGCGAGCCTCGCCAATTTCGAGCCGTTCTCGGAGGACCACGAGTTCCTCTCGACCACGCTGATCGGCGAGAGCGAGATCCTCAAGCTCGACAGCGAGGGACGGGTCGTCCTCACCGAGACGATCAAGGACTATGCCGGGCTCGGCGACCGGGTGACGTTTGTCGGCCAGGGCTACAAGTTCCAGATCTGGGAGCCCGAGCGCTTCGTCCAGTACCGCGAGGAGGCGAAGAACCGCCTCCGCGACCTTCGCCGGACCCTCGGCGGCTCGGGCCGGCGGGGCCCGACCGAGGCGGGGAGGGCGGAATGAACGGATCCGGGACCGTCTCCGGCGGCGAGGACCGTCATGTCCCGGTGATGCTCGCCGAAGTGATGGCGATGCTGGCCCCGGCTGCCGGCGAGACATTCATCGACGGCACGTTCGGCGCTGGCGGCTACACCCGGGCGATCCTCGCCACGGGGGCGTCCGTCATCGCCATCGACCGCGACCCGACGGCGATCGCCGCAGGCGCCGCGCTGGCCGGCAGCAGCGATGGCCGGCTGACGCTGGTCGAGGGCCGTTTCTCCGATCTCGATGCGATCGCCGCCACCCATGGCCATGAGCGCGTCGATGGCGTCGTGCTCGACGTCGGCGTCTCCTCGATGCAGCTCG
>JAGRKZ010000044.1 GCA_020442065.1 Bauldia sp. | reverse complement strand
CGGCTCGGTCAGGTTCATCGTTCCCATCCACGCCCCGGCGACGAGGCGCGGCAGGTAGAGCGCCTTGAGCTCATTGGAACCGTGAGCGTCGATCGCCTCGATGGCGCCGACGGTCAGCATCGGCGCCACCGCGAACGCGGCGGCGCCCGAATTCCACATCTCCTGCACGGCCATTTCGATCGTCACCGGCAGGCCCATGCCGCCGTGGTGCTCGGGCGCGCTCACGCCCGTCCACCCCGCTTCGGCGAAGCGGCGATAGGCGTCGCGCCAGCCCGGCGCGGTCGTCACCGCCCCATCGGCGAACCGCACGCCCTCGCGGTCGCCGACCCGGTTGAGCGGCGCGATCACGTCCGCCGCGAAGCGACCGGCCTCGGCGAGGATGGCGTCGAGCGGAATGTCGCCGAGCGCGGCATCGTCGAAGTCCGCGACCGCGCGGAGCGTGAAGCCGATCTCGGCGACCGGCGGCTCATAGCTCATGTCTCGATCCCCTCACTTCGGCTTGACCGCCGGCTTTCCGTCCGGTGACAAGACGCTTACCACTTTGCGGCAACCGCGAGGCCCACTTGCTTCAAATCTTTGACATGAGCGACCCGTCGCGCCGCGAGGCGGGAATCGCCGCGGCCGCGGTCGCGCTCAGGCGCGGCGATCTGGTCGGCCTGCCCACCGAAACCGTCTACGGCCTCGCCGCCGACGCCCGTTCCGACCAGGCCGTCACGGCGATCTTCGCCGCCAAGGGCCGGCCGCGATTCAATCCGCTGATCGTCCACATCCCCTCGCGGGCGGCGGCGGAGCGCCTCGCCGCGTTCCCGCCGGACGCCCGCAAGCTCGCCGATGCCTTCTGGCCCGGCCCGCTCACTCTGGTCCTGCCGCGAAAGCCGGCCGCCGGCATCAGCGATCTCGCCACCGCCGGCCTCGATACCATCGCGATCCGGGTGCCCGCCCATCCGGTCGCCCGCGCCGTGCTGGTGGCGGCGGACCTACCGGTCGCGGCGCCCAGCGCCAACCGCTCCGGCCATGTCAGTCCGACCGAAGCCGGCCATGTCGTCGCCGACCTCGGCGACGCGGTCGCCGTCATTCTCGACGCCGGTCCGACCGGCATCGGTCTCGAGTCGACGGTTGTCGGCTTCGACCGCAACCGCGCCACGCTGCTCCGCCCGGGCGGGCTGACGCGTGCCGACATCGAGCGCGTCCTCCGCACGCCTCTCGCGATCCCGGCGGACGACCCCGATCGACCCGCCTCGCCGGGCATGCTGGCGAAGCACTATGCGCCGGCAGCGGCCGTTCGCCTCGACGCGACCGACGTCCGGCCCAACGAAGCCCTGCTCGCTTTCGGGCCATCCCTGCCGGCGGGCGCCGACCGGGCCATCGCGATCCGCAATCTCAGCCCGTCGGGCGACCTCGCCGAAGCCGCCGCCAATCTCTTCGCGGCGCTCCGCGACCTTGATCGCGTCAGTGGCAAGATCGCCGTGATGCCGGTTCCCGACGAGGGTCTCGGCGAGGCGATCAACGACCGCCTCCGCCGGGCGGCGGAAGGGCGCTAGCCGCTCCCCTTCCGACAACCTCAAGCCGTGGCCCAGAATGCCCGCGCCGGCGCCGGCAGCCGGACCAGCGCGGCCTCAAAGCGGGCTCGGTCGACATGGCGGCGGAGCACGGACGCCACTGCCGCCACCGACCCCTCGGGGGCAAAATTGTGATGCTCGCGCAGCCCTTGCACGTCGGCGAGTACCGACGCAGCGTCCCACGATTCGACCCGCGGCGCGTCGGGATCCCAGTCGGCAACGAACATGGCGCGAAGCATCGCCGGAAGCTCCTGGGCGAAGGCAATGGCCTCGGCGAGCGTCAGCCGCCGGCGGAACGCCAGCAGCACCCCCTCGACCATCGTGTAGGACTGGTGCCGGGTCGTGAGGCCCGCCGCTTCGGCCGCCTCGGCCAGGAAGGCGTCGAAGTCGGCGGACGCCCGGCGGTATTCCATCGGCACCGTCACACCCAGCCCCCTCCCGGCGTCCGCGCGCTCATGGGTCCCGTCGGACGCTGCTACCGCCGGCCGAACAGGCGCTCGATGTCGGCGAGTTTCAGTTCGATGAAGGTCGGGCGGCCGTGGTTGCACTCGCTGGCATTGGGCGTCGCCTCGATCTCGCGCAGCAGCGCGTCCATCTCCTCCGGCTTCAGTCGCCGGCCGGCGCGAACCGACCCATGGCACGCCATCCGCGACGCCACCGCCTCGAGGCGGTCGCGGAGGGTGTCGGCCCGTTCCCATTCGGCGATCTCCTCGGCGAGATCGCGGACCAGTGCGCCGGCGTCGATCGCGCCGAGCAGCGACGGGGTCTCGCGCACCGCTACCGCACCGGGCCCGAACGGCTCGAGCGCGAGGCCGAGCGCGGCCAGTTCGTCCGCCCGTTCGGTCAGGCGTTCGACGTCGTCGGGGGCAAGATCGACGATCTCGGGGATGAGCAGCAACTGGCTGGCGACGCCGGTCTCGGCCAGGCCGCGCTTCAGCCGCTCGTAGACCAGGCGCTCGTGGGCGGCGTGCTGGTCGACCACCACGAGGCCGTCGGCGGTCTGGGCGACGACATAGGTGTCATGGACCTGCGCGACCGCGGCGCCGAGCGGCTGCGCCAGCGCCGCGACAGCGGGCGCCGAGGCCGCGGCGCGGAGGTCGGCCGAGGGCGTCGCGATGTCGAAGGCGGCCTGCTCGTCCTCAGCGAAGCCGAAGTCGGATGCCGTCGCAGTCGCCGCGCGACCCGGCGCGTAGCTCGGTCCCGGCCGCCAGGCCGCCGACGGCGGTCGCATCGGTCCGCGGGTCGCCGGCCGGAAAGCGGCGATCGTGGCGCTCGCCGCGGCGGACGAGGTGCGGGGTCCGCTGGCGGCGAAGGCCTCACGGATCGCCCCGATCATCAACCCCCGCACCATGCCGGAATCCCTGAACCGGACGTCGGCCTTGGTCGGGTGGACGTTGACGTCGACCTCGCTCGGCGGCACGGCGATGAACAGGGCGGCGACCGGATGGCGGTCGCGCTTCATCAGGTCGGCATAGGCGGCGCGGAGCGCCCCGAGGAGCAGCTTGTCGCGCACCGGCCGGCCGTTGACGAACAGGAACTGGCCGAGGCTGTTGGCACGGCTGTAGGTCGGCAACCCGGCGAAGCCGGTGAGCGTCGCGCCCTCGCGCGCCGCATCGATGCGGATCGCATTGGCGGCGAACTCGCGACCCATGACGTCGGCGAGGCGGAGACGGAGAGCATCGTCCCCGGTCATCGCTGCAAGATCGAGCGCCGTCCGGTCGCCCCCCGACAGGGCGAAGCGGACTTGCGGATGGGCGATGGCGAGGCGCCGCAGGACGTCGGTGATCGCCGCGGTCTCGGCCCGCTCCGACTTGAGGAACTTGAGGCGTGCCGGGGTTGCGAAGAAAAGGTCGCGGACCTCGATCCTGGTTCCATCCGACAGCGCCGCAGGCTCCGGCGCGCTCACCCGGCCGCCGTCGACGGCAATGCTCCAGGCCTCGCGCGCGCCGCGCTGCCGCGAGGTGATGGTCAGCCGGGCTGCCGCGCCGATCGCCGCCAGCGCCTCGCCGCGGAAGCCGAGGGAACGGATGTCGTCGAGCCCGCCGTCGAGCTTGGAGGTGCAATGCCGCTCGACCGCGAGCGCGAGGTCGTCGCGGCCGATCCCCCCGCCGTCATCGCTGACCCGGATGAGCGAGGCGCCACCGCCCGCCGTCACCACCTCGATTCGGGTGGCGCCGGCGTCGATGGCGTTCTCGACCAGTTCCTTGACGACGCTTGCCGGCCGCTCCACCACCTCGCCGGCGGCGATGCGGTTGACCATGTCCTCGCTGAGGCGGCGAATGCGTGTTGTCATCGCTTGATCGCCGGACTCTGCCGGATTCGTACAAGCGGGGGAAGGGGCGCGCCCGAGCGGGCTCACCCCTTGACCGGAATTGCGCGTCAGGTGGTCTCGGTCAGGATCGTCGCGCAGGCGCTGGCAACGCCCTTCAACGGCTCTTCGCTGCCGGGCATGGTCGCCCAGCCGCCCTTCTCGATAAAGCTCGTGCGGTCGTAGGACCGCATCGCAGACAGTTCCGCCATCTTGGCGGTGGCGTCGGTCTGCTCGCGGAACTGAACCGCGCAGATCGGCGCGAGGACGCTCACCACGGCGGTATGTGAGTTCGCATCGGATACCCCACGCGCCGACGCGCCGGTCAGCCAGCCGCCCCAGGCGAAGCCGATGATGGCGAGCAAAGCGGCCCCGCCGGCCGCGCCCCAGAGCACGGGCCTGATGTCCTGTCTGAAATTCATGCTTGTGTCCTTTCCGGAACCGAAGCGAGAAAAGAGTTTCTCACCCCGTTGGAATACTAACACAATATCGCCGCGTATTAGTCCAAATATTAGGAAGACTTTTCCTGCATGGCCCGCCAGCCGATATCGCGACGGCAAAATCCTTCCGGCCAGTCGATGGCGTCGACGGCGCGGTAGGCGCGGGCCTGGGCCTCGGCAATCGTAGCGCCGCGCGCGGTGACACTGAGGACGCGGCCACCGTGGGCTACGATCTCGCCGTCGCGGAGCGCCGTTCCGGCCTGGAAGACCTTGGCGCCGGGCAGGGCATCGGCCTTGTCGATGCCGCGGATCGCGCCACCCTTCTCGTAGGCGCCGGGGTAGCCGCGGGCCGCCATCACCACCGTCAGCGCCGGGTCGTCGCTCCAGATCGGCCCAGCCGTCTCCGCAGCCTCGGCGAGGACGCCCCGCGCGGCCGCATCGAGCAGCGGCAGGAGATCGCTGTCGAGCCGCATCATCAGCACCTGGGTCTCGGGGTCGCCGAAACGGACGTTGTACTCGATCAGCTTCGGACCCACGGCGGTGATCATCAGCCCGGCATAGAGCACGCCGCGGAACGGCGCGCCCCGCTCCGCCATCGCGGCGAGCGTCGGCTGGATGATCTCGGCCATCGTCTGCGCGACGAGCGCCTCGGACATCACCGGGGCAGGCGAATAGGCGCCCATGCCGCCGGTGTTGGGACCGTTGTCGCCATCATGGGCGCGCTTGTGGTCCTGGGCGGTGACGAGCGGCAGCGCGGTCTTCCCGTCGGCGAGGACGAAGAAGCTCGCCTCCTCGCCCTCGAGGAAGTCCTCGATCACCACCGAGGCGCCCGCCGCGCCGTGGAGCCCGGCGAAGCAGTCGTCGATCGCGGCGAGTGCCTCTTCCTTCGTCATCGCCACCGTCACGCCCTTGCCGGCAGCGAGGCCGTCGGCCTTGACCACCATCGGCGCGGGTCGCCCCTCGGCATGGGCGCGGGCGGCGGTCGCGTCGTCGAAGCGCATCCAGGCGGCGGTGGGGATGCCGGCCTCGGCGCAGAGCGCCTTGGTGTAGCCCTTCGACCCCTCGAGTTGCGCGGCCTCCCGCGACGGGCCGAAGGCGGCAACGCCGAAGGCGGCAAGATCGTCGACGAGGCCCGCCACCAGCGGCGCCTCCGGGCCGACAACGACGAGGTCGACACGCTTCTCCCGGCAGAAGCTGGCGACCGCCTGATGATCGGCAATGTCGAGGTCGACGCAGTCCGCGCATTCGGCGATGCCGGGATTGCCCGGGGCGGCGAAGAGCGTTGCGAGCCGCGGCGACTGGGCGATCTTCCAGGCGAGCGCGTGCTCGCGTCCGCCGGAACCGATGAGAAGAACGTTCATGTCGTGCCGGGAATCCCTTGCCGCCGATCAACCGGGGTCGGGTTAGCAACCGGCGCCCCCGGTGTCCAACGCTGTCCCGCGCCGATTACCCCCCGCACCACGTGTGGATCCAGCCCACCTGGCACATCCAGGTGAAGGCGGCGGCCCATCCCTGCGCAAAGGTGGCAAGGAACGCGAGGAGGGCCGCGATGCCCAGCACCATCGCCCAGACCTTCTGCGCAGCCGACAGCACTAGGGTCTGGCCCACGGCAATCGGCTGGCCCTGCCACGCCATGCCCTTGTCGACATCGATCCCGAGATTGCCGAGCTCCGCCCGCACCATGTCGCGAAGCTCGTCACTCCAGTCCTCGGGCCGCGCCGATGTCCCGTCCTTGCCGCGTTCGTCCGTCATGTCCCCGCTCCGTCCTCGCCGGTTGCCGTGCGACGCCGCTTCAATTGCGCCGCCGGTCGCGCTACTTAGCCACACAATGCAGGCTACACCCCAACCATCCTCGTCCGCCGTTCCCGACGCGCCCCGCGGCAACTGGGTGGACCGCGCCCTGCCCGAAGCCTGGCGACCCTACGCCCGGCTGGCGCGGCTCGACCGGCCGATCGGCTGGTGGCTGCTGCTGCTGCCATGCTGGTGGTCGGCGGCGCTCGCGGCCGATGCCCTCGGCCGGCCCTGGCCCGACCCATGGCACCTCGTCCTGTTCTTCGTCGGCGCGGTCGCCATGCGGGGCGCCGGCTGCACCTACAACGACATCGTCGACCGCGACATCGACGCCAAGGTCGCCCGGACCCGCGCCCGGCCGATTCCAAGCGGCCAGGTCAGCGTCCGCAACGCGAAGATCTTCCTGATCGCCCAGGCCCTGGTCGGGCTGGTCGTACTGCTTCAGTTCAACCGCTTCGCCGTTCTGGTCGGCGTCGCCTCGCTGGCGGCGGTCGCGATCTATCCCTTCCTCAAGCGGGTGACCGACTGGCCTCAGCTCGGGCTCGGCATCGCCTTCTCGTGGGGGGCGCTGATGGGCTGGGCGGCGGCCACCGGCAGTCTCGCCCTTGCGCCCATCCTCCTCTATCTCGGCGGCATCGCCTGGACGATCGGCTACGACACCATCTACGCCCATCAGGACAAAGAGGACGACGCCATCGTCGGCGTCCATTCGACCGCGCGGCTGTTCGGCGCCGCGACAAAACCGTGGCTCGCCGGCTTCTATGCGCTCGCCGCCGCGCTCTTCGCCGGCGCCTTTGTGCTCTCCGGAGTCGGTCCCGCCGCCTATGCCGGGCTCGCGCTCGGCGCGGCCCATCTCGGCTGGCAGGTCGCGGCCCTCCGCACCGACGACCCCGACAACTGCCTGAGGCTGTTCCGGTCCAACCGCGATTTCGGGCTGATCCTGTTCGCCGCGCTCGTCCTCGACGCCTGGCTGACGGCCTAGGCGGCCGGCGCTTCGGCGCCGCTGCCGACTTCCCGGTCACCGCGACCCGCGCGGCAGCGCTGGAATCCGAGGCCGGGCGCGCCCATATCCAACGGGCTTCCCGTCCTGTCTCAGCCTGATATTGTCTCGGAATCATGCGCGATCCCTACGAAGTCCTTGGCGTCCCCAAGACCGCCTCCGAGGCCGAGATCAAGTCGGCCTTCCGCAAGCTCGCCAAGAAGCATCATCCCGACCGCAACAAGACCGATCCCAAGGCCAAGGAACGCTTCTCCGAGGTCAACGACGCCTACGAAATCGTCGGGGACAAGGAGAAGCGCGCCAAGTTCGATTCCGGCGAGATCGGCCCCGACGGAAAACCACGCTTCCAGGGGTTCGAGGGTTTCGGGCCGGGTGGCGGCGGGTTCGGCCAGGGCGGGCCCGGCGGCGCCCGCACCTATCGTTGGTCGAGCTCAGGCGCGGACGGCGACCCCTTCGCCAACGAGGACATCCTCAACGACATTCTTAGCGGCTTCGCCCGCGGTGGGGCGGGCGGCGGCGCCCGTGCCGGCGCAGGCCCCCGGCCCCAGGCGGCGCGGGGCGACGACGTTCAGGCCGTCGCCGCCGTCACGCTCGAACAGCTCGTCCGCGGCGAGAAGGCCCGGGTCGACCTTCCGACCGGCAAGACCCTCGACGTCTCGATTCCTCCCGGCACGCGCTCGGGCAAGACCATCCGCCTCCGCGGCCAGGGCCAGCCGGGGGTTCTCGGCGGCCCCGCCGGCGATGCCCTGATCACGGTCGAGTTCATCCCCCATCCGCACTTCAAGGTCGACGGCGATACCCTTCGGCGCGACGTCAATGTCGGCCTCGACGAGGCGGTGCTCGGCGGCAAGGTACGGGTGCCCACCCTCGACGGCGAGGTCTCCCTCAACATCCCGGCCGGCTCCTCGGGGGGACGCGCCCTCCGGCTCAAGGGCAAGGGCCTGCCGGTCTCGACCGGGGGTCGCGGCGACCTCCTCGTCACGCCGCGGATCGTGTTGCCCGAAACGTCCGACCCCGAGCTCACGGCGCTGATGCAGAAGTGGCGCGAGGCGCGCGGCGACAAGACTTCGGAAGAAGCGGCCTGACGTCCTCTGCCTTCTTCCACGAATCCCGCAACCGGGGTAGCCTCTACCCCTGATGGTCGATATTTGGGCGCGCGACCGGTGCGCCCCGCATCATGATTCTCGGAGCCGATACGAAAGCGATGCCGCCGGAGCCCGTTCCGCCCAGTGGGCCTCGCCATCGTCCCGACGACGAACTCTGGAGCATCACGTCCTATTTCAACTCTTCCGACAATCCCTACCGCCGCGCCAACTACACCCGGTTCCGCAAGCGGCTCGGGACTCCTCTCGTGGCGGTCGAACTCGGCCACGACCGACCTTTCGAACTTGGCCCGGGCGACGCCGACGTCCTGATCCAGCTCCGCGGCGGCGACCCGATGTGGCAGAAGGAGCGCCTCCTCAACATCGCCCTCGATGCCCTGCCGCCGACATGCAGCGCCGTGGCCTGGCTCGATTGCGACCTGCTGTTCGGCCGGCCGGACTGGCCGGACCTCGCCCTGACCGCGCTCCGTTCGCACGGACTCGTCCAGCTCTTCCGCTCGGTCCACTACGTCAAGGAAGCCTTCCCGGGCGATTGGCCGAGGCCCGAAGACACCTTCCTCACCCGCAGCTCGATTCCGATCGGGCTGGAAGCCGGCATCACGCCGATCGACATCTTCGAGGACGGCAACAGGAACCGCTACGGCCAGCACCCCTGCGGCTTTGCCTGGGCCGCCCCGCGGGCGCTCATCGAGCGGGAGCGCTTTTACGACACCTGTATCGTCGGCGGCGGCGACCGCGCCATGATCGCGGCCGCCTTCGGCTGCTTCGACCACGTGGTGACGCGCCACCGGATGACGCCTCCGCACGCCGACCAGTACCACGCCTGGGCGGAAAGGTTCAGGCGTGCCGTCGGCGGGACGGTCGCCTCGATCGACGGTGACATCTTCCATCTCTGGCTCGGGCCGTACGAAAAGCGGCAGCAGCGCGAGCGCTACGGGAAAATCGCCCCGCATGCCTTCGACCCGAGCCGCGACATCGCACTCTCGGAGAACCGGGTCTGGCGCTGGAGTTCCGCCAAGCCCGATCTCCACGCGACCGTTCGCGATCACCTCGCGGCACGCTGTGGCGTGGAGTGAGCGCGGGCCGGCCGTTTTGGCCTATTTTGGCCGCACCGGTCGCTGCCACGACTCCGGCGCAATAGCTTGCGATACTTCGTGATTCGGATCATCCGCCGACCCGGAGCGCTGTCTTGAAGAAAATCCTGATCGGCCTCGCCGTCGTCGTCATCCTCATCGTCGGGGCGCTGTTCGCGCTGCCGCTGTTCATCCCCTCGGAGACGGTGCGGGCCGAACTGATCGCCCGGCTCGAGGACGCGACCGGCCGCGACGTCCGCATCGACGGTCCGATCTCGATCAGCGTGCTCCCGACGGCATCGCTCTCGGCGGGCGGGGTCGGCCTCGGCGGCCTCACCGGCAAAGGCGAGGCCTTCTCGGTCGAGTCCGTCTCCTTCGGCCTCAGCCTCCTGCCGCTGATCGGCGGCAATGTCGAGATCAACGCCCTCACCATCGCGGGGCCGCGCATCGTCTACGAGATCGACGAGAACGGCGTCAGCAACTGGGACGGCCCGCCGCCGGCCAATGCCGCCGACAGCATCGAGGACCTCATCGCCACCGAGCCTGCCGCGCCGGAGGCCACCGCGGAGGTCATCACCGGCCTCGACAAGCTTTCGATCGGCCGCGTCACGGTCGTCGACGGCACCTTCGTCTATCGCGACCGGCAGAGCGGCACGGAGGAGGTGGTCGAGGGCGTCAACCTCACCATGGACATGCCGAAGATCACCGGCCCTGGCTCGGTCGACGGCACCTTCCGCTACCTCGGCACCGAGTACAAGGTTGCGCTGGAGGTCGGCGAGCGCGCCTCGGCCGAGCGCTTCGAGCGCATTCCCGTCGGCCTCACGCTTTCCGCCGACGGCGGCAGCGCGACGCTGGACGGAACCGCCTTCGACGGCGACACGCTCTTCGCCGGCGCCTTCACCGGCAAGGGCGACTCGCTCCGCAACTTCCTCGGCGGCTTTGCCGGCCTGCCGGACGCTCCCGGCTACGCCGCATTCGCCCTCGACGGCAAGCTCGTCGTCACCCCCTCCGACGTTCTCGTCGAATCGTTCCAGGGCACCGTCGGCGGTGTACCGGTCACGGGCGGCCTTCGCGCCGCCTATGACCGGGTGCGGCCCGGCATCGGCATGAAGCTCGCCCTCGGCAAGGTCGACCTCGCCCAGTTCTCGCCGCCGGCCAGCGACGGCGGCAATGCCGGCACGGCGGGCAGCGAGCCGATCGACTTCTCGATGCTCGGCCTGTTCGACGCCAATATCGATTTCACCGCGGAGGAGATCGTCTCCGGCGACATGGCCGCCCGCAACCTCGGCATGGACGTCAAGCTGACCGACCGCGTGCTCGAGGCCGGCATCCGCTCGATCGAGATCAACGGCGCTCCCGGCTCTGGCAAGATCGCGATCGATGCCCGCGCGGCCGAGCCCACCATATCGGGCGCGGTCAAGATGAGCGGAGTCGACATCCCGGCGGTCCTCGCCCTCGCCGGCCAGAGCGCGCCGGTCACCGGCACTGCCGGCATGGACATCACATTCTCGACCAAGGGGGCGACCAGCAATGCCCTCGCCTCGAATTTGCAGGCCGGCGGTTCGGTAACGCTCACCAAGGCCCGCGTCACGGGCCTCGATCTTGCCGACATGGTCGGCGGCGATGCCTCGGCCAACACGCTCGACGACATCGACATCACCACCAGCTTTGCGTCGCTGACGTCGCCGATGAAGGCGGAAGGCAGCGTGACCTGGCGCGGCACGCGCTTCGCCATTGCCGCCAATGTCGACGCCCGTCCGCTGCTGCTCGGCCGCGACGTGCCGGTCACCTTCAACGCCAAGTCTGACCGCGTCTCCATCGGCTTCGACGGCGCCGCCAGCCTCGACGGCCTCGGCGCCGGACGCATCTCGCTGTCGACCGGTTCGCTCCGCGACCTGCTCGCCTGGATCGGCCAGCCGCTGGAGGCGGGCCGCGGCCTCAAGGCGTTCTCGATTGCCGGCAACGTCAAGCTCACCGCCGACAGCTTCTCCTTCGACAACGCCGCCTTCACGCTCGACAAGTCGAGCGGTGTCGGCACCGGCACCCTCGCCTTTGGCGGAAAGCCGACCCTCACGGCCGGCCTCAACATGAAGATCCTGGACGTGTCGCCCTACCTCGCCACGCCGAAGAACGCGGCGTCGGGGGGCGGCGGCGGCGGATCCGGTGGCGGTGGTTCTGGCGGTGGTGGCTCCGGCGGAGGCGGGGGCGGCGATGAGCCGATCGACTTCTCCGGCCTCAAGGCGATGGACGCCAATCTCAACCTCAAGGCGGAGTCGATCCTCGCCAACGCCATCAAGATCGGTCCCTCGGCCCTCACCATCAAGATCGCCGGCGGGCGGCTCGACGCCAATCTCAGCCAGATGGCGCTCTACTCGGGTTCCGGCACCGGCGCGATCGCCATCGATGGCGCCGCCAAGACGCCGGCGATCGGCGCGAGCTTCCGCCTTGCCGGGGTCGATGCGCTCGCCTTTCTCTCCGATGCGATGAACTTCAAGCGCATCGAGGGGACCGGGAGTTTCGCCTTCGACCTCAAGGCCAGCGGCAACACCCAGTCCGCTCTCACCCGCTCGCTCAGCGGCAACGGCAGCATGGACGTGAGCAACGGCGCCATCCGTGGCGTCAATATCCCGAAGATGCTGCAGACGCTCTCGGTTCAGTCGGTGCTCGGTTGGCAGCCCTCCAACGACAAGACTGCCTTCGACAAGGTCGGCGCCACCTTCACGATCGACCAGGGAATCGTCACCAACCGCGATCTGCTGGTGTCCGGAAAGCAGTTCCAGCTCGCCGGCGCCGGCACCATCAACCTGCCGGTCGAGACCATCAGCTACCGGCTCAACGCCAAGGTCGCCAACAAGAACGGCAAGCTCCAGGATTTCGCCGCGCCAGTGCTGATCGAGGGACCGCTCGCCAAGCCCAAGATCTACCCGGACGTGCAGGGAATCCTCCAGAACCCGTCGGGCGCCATCAACCAGATCGAGGAGATCGGCGGCAACCTCCTCGGCCTCGACCAGGGCGGCAACAAGGGCGGTGGAGGCGGCAGCAACAAGGCGCAGGACGACGGCAAGAGTGGCGGCAAGAAGAACAACAAGAAGAAGGACGGCAACAAGAGCGCCGACCCCACCAGCCAGGGCGTTCAGGACCTGATCAACGGCGTGATCGGCGGCCAATGAGGTGGAGACTGGAATTGCCTGGGCGGGGCCGCCCCGGCTATGGTCGCCGGATGAACCGGATGGAACGTCACGGCCGCGGCGGGCTCGCCCGGCTCCGCTACCTGGACGGAGACTTCCAGGTGCTCACCCCGGGCAGCTTCGTTCGCTGCGCGGTCACCGGCGCCGACATCCCGCTCGACGAGCTGAAATACTGGAGCGTGGAGCGGCAGGAAGCCTATGTCGACGCCGCCGCCTCGCTCAGCCGCCATCGGCCGGCGAACACCCCCACCTGAGGCTCAGAAATAGCGCCGGAGGTTGGCGCGGATCCGGTCGAGCACCGTGTCGCCGGAGAGGTCGGGCTGGAATGCCTTGCCCGTGATCGCCTCATAGGCCTCTGCATAGACCTTCGACGTCTGCTCGATCATCTCGGGGGGAATCTCCGGGATCGGGTCCTTGTAGGGATCGCAGCGCGCCGCGACCCACGCGCGGATGAAGTCCTTGTCGAAGCTCTCCGGCCGGGTGCCGCTCGCGAAGGCCGCTTCGTAGCCGGCCGCAATCCAGTACCGACTGCTGTCGGGCGTGTGGATCTCATCGGCAAGGATGACGGTTCCGTCCCGATCAAGGCCGAACTCGTACTTGGTGTCGACGAGGATGAGGCCCCGCTCTGCGGCCCGGGTCTGGCCCCGGGCGAAGAGGCCGAACGCGTAGGCGGACACGATATCCCATTGCGCCCTGGTCAGAAGCCCTCGCCCGACGATCTCGGCAGCGGACAGCGGCTGGTCGTGCCCGCCGGTCCCCGCCTTGGTGGTGGGCGTGATGATCGCCTCAGGCAGTTTCTCGTTGTCCCGAAGTCCCTCCGGAAAGACGAAGCCATACATCTCCCGCTCGCCCTTCCGGTATCGGGTCAGGATCGACGTGCTGGTGGTCCCGGCGAGGTAACCGCGCACGACGATCTCGACCGGGAGGATATCAAGCCGGGTGCCGACCACGACGTTCGGGTCGGGGTATTCGAGGACGTGATTGGGGCAGATGTCGGCGGTCTCGTCGAACCAGTACCGGGCCGTCTGGGTCAGGATCTCGCCCTTGAACGGGATCGCGGCGAGGATCGTGTCGAAGGCGCTGAGACGGTCGGTGGCGATGATGATCCGCCGCCCGTCGGGGAGGTCATAGTTCTCGCGTACCTTGCCGCTGTAGCGGTTCGGCAGCTCCGGAATGTAGGCATCGGTCAGGACACGCATCGGCGATTCGGTCTTCCTCGGCGTTTGCGACGGCATCCGGTTCGCTCCCCCTTTCAGCGCACCTTCAGCGCGGCCGCCTCGAGCATCTCGCCCACCGCCGCAGGATTCTCGAACTCGAGGGCAATCGCAAACGCGGTCGCCGCCTCGCGGAGCGCGCCGCGCTTGCCGGCGGCGCCGGCCAGCCGCGCCATGTCCTTCTCGGTGGTGACGAGGCGAAGGGTCTCTTTCTCCGCCCGGGCCAGGAGGGTCGCCGCGTCGTCCTCGCTGAAGCGGTGATGATCGGGGAACGGCATCCGCCGCTTGACGGTTGCTCCTGCCGCCTCGAGCGAAGCGAAGAACTTCTCCGGCCGGCCAATGCCGGCGAAGGCCAGCAGCGGTTCCTTGCGAAACTCCCGCACCCGCACCGGCTTCAGCGTCGCGCGCAGCACCTGGCGGCCGGCGCGCGCGGCGACACGGACCAGCGGCTCGCTCCGCGCCCCCTCGCCGATCAGCACCACGGCGTCGGCCTTGCGTAGCTGCACGGCGAGCGGCGCGCGGAGCGGCCCGGACGGCGTCACCATGCCGTTACCGATGCCCGCCTCGCCATCGACGCAAACCAGCGACAAGTCCTTGGCAAGCGACGGATTCTGGAAGCCGTCGTCCATGATGATCAGTGTCACGCCCTCTTCGAGCAGGCGCTTCGCCCCCGCCGCGCGGTCGCCGCCGATCACCGTCGGCGCCGCCGCCGCGAGCAGCAGCGGCTCGTCCCCCACGGTCGCGGCGTCATGAACGGCCGGATCGACCAGCAGCGGCCCCTTGGCGGAGCCGCCGTAACCGCGGGTGACGAAGCCCGGTTTGAGGCCACGGCCGCGGGCAAGCCGGGCAAGCGTGATGCAGGTCGGGGTCTTGCCGGCGCCGCCGGCGACGAAATTGCCGACGCAGACCACGGGCACGGGCGGACGCAGTTGCGGCGCACGGTCCATCTTGCGGCCGGCGACGGCGCCCCACACGGCCGACACCGGCCACAGCATCGTCGCCGCGGCGCTCCGCTCCGGCTGCCACCAGAAGCGCGGCGGCCGTCTCAAGGCGCGGTCGCCGCGCGGCGCGGCACGGCCCTACCGCCGCGGAGATAAGGAGCCAGCGCCGTCCAGGTCGCGGTCAAGGCACCCGCGAACGGCTCCAGGGCCGCCCTCGCCTTTGTCACCTGCTGCTCGCGGAAGGTCGGATCGTCGAGGAGTCTCGCTGCAGCCGCTGCGAGACCGGCGGCATCCGCCACCGGCGCCATCGCGGCCGGTACTGCATCGAGCGCTGCGTAGACGTCGGCGAAGTTCTGAACGTGCGGGCCATGCAGAACCGCGGCGCCGAGCCCGATCGGCTCGATCGGATTCTGCCCGCCGTGGGTCACCAGCGAACCGCCGACGAAGGCAACCGGGACCACCCGGTAGAACAGCCCCAGTTCACCGAGCGTGTCGGCCACGTAGATCTCGGTATCGGCCGTCACCGGCTCGTCGATCTTCCGCCGCGCAACCCGGAGGCCCCGCGCCGCGGCCATCGCGGCGATGTCGGGTCCACGCTCGGGATGGCGCGGCACGATCACGGTCAGCAGTCCCGGCCGCGCCGCGGCGAGGGCGCGGTGAGCCTCGACGACGAGCTCGTCCTCGCCGGGGTGGGTGCTCGCCGCCATCCACACCGGCCGGCCGCCGAGCGCGGCCCGCAGGGCGTTGAGCGCCTCGGGTGCGGCCGTGAGCGGCGGCGTATCGAACTTGAGGTTGCCGGTGACCTCGACATGCGGCGCGCCGAGGGCGCTGAACCGCTCGCCGTCCCGCGGACTCTGCGCCAGGCACAGGGCGACCCTCGACAGCATCGCCTCGATGACCGGGCGGTAGCGTCGCCAGCCGGCATAACTGCGATCCGACATACGGGCATTGGCGATGACCAGCGGCACCTGCCGCGCCGCAAGGCTCATGATCGCCTGCGGCCACATCTCGGATTCGACGAACACGGCGAGGTCGGGCCGCCAGTGGTCGAGAAAGGCTTCCGTCCACGGCTTGCAATCGATCGGCGCGAATTGGTGGATCGCGCCTGCCGGCAGCCGCTCGGCCGCGATCCGCGAGGCGGTGAGCGTCACCGTGGTCAGCAGCACGCTGAGCTTCTCCGCCCGCATCCTGCGGATCAGCGGCAGTACCGCAATGGTCTCGCCAACGCTCGCCGCGTGTATCCAGACCAGTCGTCCGGCTGGCCGCTCGCGGGCCGACCGCCCGTAGCGTTCGTCCAGGCGGCCGGGATCTTCCTTCCCCTTCGACACCCGCCACGACAGGATCAGCGGCGCCACCGGCCGGATGGCGATGCCTGCCAGCCGGTAGAGACCGAATGCTGCCGTGGCGACGGCGCTAGCCATCGCGGCGGTCGACGATCCGGTAAGCGCGATCGGTCGCCTCGTTGAGATTGGTCTCGACCTCGCCGCGCTTGGCCTCGAGCAGGGCCGCGTCGGCGTCCTCCGGCACCTCGACCGGTGCGCCGACGGCGATCGCCGCCCGGCTGAAGGGCAGGTTGATGGTCGAGCGGTCCCAGCTCTTGATGTCGATCCGACGACTGCTGGCGTAGGCGATGGGGACGATCGGACGGCCGCTGGCGCGCGCCAGGGTCACGATGCCGAGGCCGGCGCGTCGGGCGGCGAGATTGGAGATGTCCGCGGTCATGGTCACGCACGCCCCTTCGGCGAGCGAGGCCTTCATCTCGACGAACCCGGCGAGCGCCCCCTTCTCCATCATCCGCGACGGGTCGCGCGCGGTCGAGCCGCGGATCGTCCTCACCCCCAGTTTCTCGGCCACCAGCGCGTTGATCTCGCCGTCGCTGCTCCGCGAGATCAGCACGCGGGCGTCGAAATCGAAGATCCGGGCGAAGGGCAGCATGAAGTGCTGTCCGTGCCACATGGTGAAGATCACCGGGTTGAGATGGATGTAGCGGGCAAAGGCGTCCTCGGGATCGAACCGGAACGGGCTCGTCCAGTTGACGAAGCGAAGGTAGTTGGCCGCAAGGCTGGCCACCCCCCGCTGGACCGGACCGCTCTTGAGGATTCGCGACGAGAGACGCTGCTTGCGTCGGGGCCGCTTCGTGGGCTTGGCCGCCGGTGCCGGAAGCGGAACCTCCGCTCGCGAAGGCGACGACCCTTCCCTATCGGCTGACCGCACCGATCCCACCATGGCGGCGGACTATCGGACGTCTGGCGCCGTCGCCTCGGGATCGAGGAGGCGATGGAGATGGACGATGAAGTAGCGCATTCGTGCGTTGTCGACCGTCGATTGCGCCTTCGCCTTCCACGCATCGTAGGCGGTACGGTAGTTGGGGTAGATGCCGACGATATCGAGCCCTTCGAGGTCGGCGAAGCGTATGCCCTCGACGTCCTCGAGCTCGCCCCCGAAGACAAGATGGAGAAGCTGGGGCGCGGGACCGCCGGCCTTCGCGCCGGGAGTGCCGGCGCCTGTCCTGTCGTCGTTTCCGGCCATCACTGCGGCTCACCGTCGACTCGTATCACCAACTCCACCACGTCGCCGAACAGCGCCGAATTCGTGGCAATCAGCGTGGGGTGAGCGGTATCGCGTTCATTGTAGCGCAGACGCCGCCCATCGAGCGGGGCGAGCCGCGCCCCGGCTTCGTGCACCAAAAGATCGGCAGCCGCAAGGTCCCAGTCCCGGGCGCCGGGCTTGGCGATGGCAACGTCGGCTTCGCCGGCTGCGACGAGTGCGATCCGATAGGCCAGCGAAGGCACAAAACGGGGCTTCTCCCCGGAACCGCCCGCCACGGCGCTGGCATAGCGCCGGCTGCTCGCAAAGCGGGCCCCGGTCAGCCTGTCCCGCCTCCCGGTGGCCAGACGCGTGCCGTCGAGAAAAGTGCCGCCGCCGGCCGTGGCGTGAAATGTCGTCTCGAGCGCCGGCCCCACCAGGACCGCCGCCACCGGCCGGCCGGCCTCGACCACCGCCAGCGAGATCGTCCACTCGCGCCGGCCATCGAGAAAGGCGCGGGTGCCATCAATCGGATCGATCACGAAGACCCGCTCCCGACTGAGGCGCGCGTCGCTGTCGGCAGTCTCTTCCGACAGCCAGCCGTAGTCCGGCCGGGCCTGACGAAGGACCTCGGTGAGCCGGTCATTGACCGCGATGTCGGCCTCGCTCACCGGCGAGCCGCCCTCCTTCTGCCAGGCCTTCGGGTCCCGACGGAAGTAGGCGAGCGCCACCCGGGCGGCCTCGGCACCGGCCCCATCGAGCAGCGCCAGATCCTCGGCGTAGGAAGACCGCAACGGCGTCACCGGCCGGCTATCGTCAGACCTTCGACCGCGACCGTCGGCGCGCTCAGGGCGAAACGGTAGGTGAGGTCGCTCGCCGGCGTGAGGTTGAGGAAGATGTCGCGAAGGTGGCCGGCGACGGTGATCTCGCTCACCGGCTCGGCGAGTTCGCCGCCGCGAATGGCGAATCCCGCCGCACCGCGGCTGTAGTCGCCGGTAATGAGGTTGGCGCCGTGTCCGATCATCTCGGTGACGTAGAGTCCCTCGCCCACCGCGCGGATCAGCTCCTCCGGCGACTGCGGGCCGGGCTGCAGCGTGAGGTTGGTGGAGCCGGGCGAGGGATTGCCGCCGCCGCGCGCGGCGTGGCCGTTGGTCTCCAGGCCAAGCTCGCGCGCCGTCGCCGAATCGAGAAACCAGCGTTGCAGGACGCCATCGGCGATCAGGTCGAAGGCCTCCGGCGCCACACCCTCGCCGTCGAAGGGGCGCGAGGCGAGACCGCGCAGGCGGTGCGGATCGTCTGTGACGCGAATGCCGGGGGCGAAGATCCGCTCGCCCATCCTGTCGCGAAGGAAGCTGGTCTTGCGAGCGATCGCGGCTCCGTTGGTGGCGCCGGCGAGGCTGCCGAGGAGACTGGTGGCAACGCGCGGATCAAAGACCACGGTCCCCTTCATCGTCGCGAACTGCGTCGGATTGAGCCGGCGCACCGCCCGCTCGCCGGCCTTCCGGCCGATGGTCGCGGGGTCGCTGAGGTCGGCCCGGTGGACCTTCACTTCCGCCTCGTAGTCCCGCTCCATCGCCGTGCCGCTGCCGGCGATCGCCGAGGCCGAGAGGCTGAAGCGGGAGGTGAGGTACGAACCGGTGAAGCCGCCCGATGTCGCGAGCACCAGCCCGCCCAGCGACCAGCCGGCGCTCGCCCCGCCTGAATTGGTGACGCCGTCGACGGCGCGGGCGGCATCTTCGGTGGCGAGCGCCATCTCGGTCATCTCGGCCGCCGACGGGATGGCGGCGTCGAGCACGTCGAGGTCGGGAAAGCTCGTCGCCAGCCTCCCGGCATCGGCGAGCCCGGCATAGGGGTCCTCCGGCGCGACGCGGGCCATCGCCACGGCGCGCTCGGCGAGTTCGGCCGGGTCGGAAACGACATTGGCCGACACGTTCGCCGTGCGCCGGCCGACGAACACGCGGAGGGTGAAGTCGTCGCCTTCGGCGCGGCCGGTCTCCTCGGTCTTGCCGAGCCGGACCTCGACCGAGAGCGAGACACCGCGCACGCACACCGCGTCGGCGGCGTCGGCACCGGCGCGTCGCGCCGCCTCCACCAGGCGCGCCGCGCGGTCGGTCAGGTCGGACTGGTCGAGGATCTGGGTCATGGCGGGTCTCCGAGGGCCTTTCATCTATGGCTGCGAGCCCGCCGGGGCAAGGCGGCCTGTCGCATTGCGCGCCGCGACGATCCGCGCCATATGGGCGCCTAACCCGCCGTCGGCGTCCGCGGACGCCGCCAATCCGGATCGTGCCATGTCGACCACAGCCGCCCCGAGAGAAAAGGCGCGCTACACCACCGGCTCGACCATGCGGCACGTTCTGGTGCTCGCCTCGACCAGTTCGATCGGCCTCGTCGCCATCTTCCTGGTCGATTTCCTCAACCTCTTCTACATCTCGCTCCTCGACGACCCCAGCCTCACCGCCGCGGTCGGCTACGCCTCGGCGCTGGTCTTCTTCTACGTCTCGCTGTCGGTGGGGATGATGATCGCGGCGACGGCGCTGGTGTCCCGCGCCCTCGGCGCCGACAACCGTGCCCATGCCCGCGAGGTTGCCGCCTCGGCGCTGGCCTGGCTGGTTCTGGTCACCGGCGTCGCGACGCTCGTCAGTCTCCCGCTGGTCCGACCGATGCTGGCGCTGATCGGTGCCACCGGCGCGACCGCCGAGGTGGCGGCGGTGTTCACATGGATCGTGCTGCCATCGACGCCGTTGCTCGGCCTCGGCATGTGCGCAACCGGGCTGCTCCGGGCCGTCGGCGACGCCAAGCGCGCCATGTACACGACGCTGTGGTTCGGCGGCGTCATCCTGGTGCTCGATCCACTGCTCATCCTCGGCATCGGCCTCGGCGTGCCGGGGGCAGCGATCGCCTCCGCCATCGCCCGCGCCGTCATGGTGGCCTACGGTCTCTCGACCCTCGTCCGCCGCCACGACCTGATCGCCCGGCCGACGCTTGCCGCGATGCGCCGCGATTTCGGGCCGCTCGCGAAGATCGGCGTCCCCGCCATCCTCACCAACATCGCCACCCCCGTCGGCAACGGCTACATGACCGCGGCGATGGCGCCCTATGGCGACGCCGCCGTCGCCGCCTGGACCATCGTGTCGCGGCTGGTGCCGGTCGCCTTCGGGGGTCTCTTCGCGCTCTCGGGTGCGGTCGGACCGGTGGTCGGCCAGAACTTCGGCGCGGCGCTGTACGACCGCGTCCGCAAGGCGATCACCGACAGCCTCACGATCAGCACCCTCTATGTCGTGGCAGTCTCGGCGATTCTCTTCGTCGCACGCCACGGCATCGTTGCCGCCTTCGGCGTCGGCGGCGAGGCGGCGGAGCTGGTGCTCCTCTTCTGCGACTACCTCGCCATCACCTTCATCTTCGCCGGCGGCCTGTTCGTTTCCAACGCCGCTTTCAACAACCTCAACTACCCGGTGCTGTCGACGGCGCTGAACTGGGGCCGCGCCATCCTTGGCACGGTGCCCTTCGTCATCGCCGGAGCCTCGATCGCCGGTGCCAAGGGGGCTCTGGTCGGGTTCTTCGTCGGCGGCATTCCGTTCGGGATCATCGCGATGCTGCTCGCCTTCCGCATCGTCGGGCGGCTGGGGCCGCAACAGACGGAGATCCCGGCGGCCACGCCCCAACCGCAGGCGTCGATCCGGAACTAGTGGTCCGATTCCGACATTTGCTACCCATGGCCGCTAGCACCGAGCAAATGTCGAAATCAAAAGGGACCACTAGCAAGTATATGAGTCTAGTGGAGCTTTTGAATTTGACATTTGACCGAGAGCTCGATGCAGGCGGGTATCAAATGTCAAATTCGCTCCACTAGGACCGCCGCTCTCTTGCCTCCAGCGCGTCCGAAATCCGGCGCTTGATCGCGTCCTTCCCCGGCTCGGCCGCCGCGATCACCGCCGCCGCCTTGACGAAGTCCATGGGGCCGAAGACGCCGGTCGGGGGCTTGATCATCACGTCCGGCGGACGGGCGGTCCTGAGTTTCTCCCGGAGGATGCTGTGGAACACCAGCACCACCGAGCCGAACGCGGTCTGGATCGGCCCCGGCACCCGCTTGTGGTCGCCGCGCGGCAGTGACACCACGTCGCTCGCGATGACGAAGTCGACATCGCCAAGCCGGTCGAACGGCACGGGATTGGCGCAGCCGCCGTCGATCATCACCCGCCCGCCGAACGTGACCGCCTGGAACAGGATCGGCACCGCCGAGGACGCGGCCAGCGCCGGGATCAGCGGCCCTTCCCGGATCACGACTTCGGTGCCCGCGTAGAAGTCGGTGGCGATGGCGGTAAAGGGTGTCGCCACCTCCTCGACGCGCTCAGGCATGAACGGCGGCATGAAGGCGCGGAGCGCCTTGACCAGATCGAACTGGCCGAGACCGAGCGAGACCTCCGCGATCTTTCGCGGACGGAGCCGCCACAGCCGGCCAAGGACATCCTTGCGCCGGGCGAACATATCGATCGCGTAGCGGCGAATCTCCTGCCCACTCATCCCGGCGGCGTAGGCCGCCCCGACGATGGCGCCCATCGAAGTGCCCGCGACGGCGGCCGGCTTGAGGCCAAGTTCGTCGAGCGCCTCGAGCACGACGACGTGGGCGAAGCCCTGGGCGGCACCGCCGCCAAGGGCGATGCCGATGCGGGGCGTCGCCGGCGCCGACGCCATCGCGATCAGGTCGCGGGCGCGCCGACCCGCACCACCACCCGCTCGTCGCCGGCGAACAGACGCTTGGCGACGCGGCGGATGTCTTCGATCGTCACCGCGGCGATCAGGTCGTTGCGGCGCTTGACGTAGTCGATGCCGAGGTTCTCGAGCTGGATCGCGAGCAGCTGGTCGGCGATGTCATCGGACGAATCGAAGCGGAGCGGGTAGCTGCCGATCAGGTAGGCCTTGGCGTCGGCGAGCTCCTCTTCGGTCGGCCCTTCCTCCGCGAACTTGCGGATCTCGCTCTCGATCAGCGAGACGACGGTGTCGGCCTGGTCGGCGCGAGTCGCGGTCGACACGAACCACAGCCCGGCATGGTCGAGGGGAATGAGCCCCAGCCACACCGAATAGGCGAGCCCCCGCTTCTCGCGGATCTCGGTGTAGAGCCGCGAGGAAAAGCTGCCGCCACCGAGGATATAGGCCGCGACCGAGGCGGTGATGAAGTCGGGATCGTCGCGCTTCAGGCCGTCGCCGGCGACCTGGATGATCGCCTGCGGCAGCGGCATCGGCACGTCGACGGTCTCGGCCTCGCTCGGATCGAGATCGGCAACCGGGACGCGGTTGGCCTTGACCGGCAGGTCGCCGAACAGCTCATCGAGCATCGGGGCAAGGGTGGCGGCATCGATGTCGCCGACCACGGCCACCTTGAGGTTGTCGCGGGCGAGGATCTTGTTCTTGTAGAGCCGGAGGTCGTCCGCGGTGATCGTGGCGACGCTGTCGGCGGTGCCCTCGGTGGTGTTGGCGTAGGGGTGCCCGCCGAACACCGCCTTCATCATCGTCCGGCTGGCGATGTCGTCGGGATCGCCCTCGTCGGACCGGATCTTGGCGACGATCTGGCCGCGGATGCGCTCGACCGGCTCGGCGTCGAAGCGCGGCTCGGTCAGGGCCAGCCGGGTCAGCCGGATCGCTTCGTCGCGGCTGTCGGTGAGCGCACGGAGCGAGCCCGAGAAGGTGTCGCGCGACGCGTCGAAGGACAGATCGATCGAGGCGTCGTCGAGGGCGGTCTGGAACGCGCGGCTGTCGAGATCGCCAGCGCCCTCGTCGAGCAGGCCCGAGAGCATGTTGGCGACCCCCGGCTTGCCGTCGGGGTCCTGCGACGAGCCGCCCTCGAAGGCGAAGGACACCGCGAGCACCGGCACGGTGTGCTCCTCCACGAGCCAGGCTTCGACGCCCTTGGGACTCACCACGTGCTGGATGTCGACCGCGCCTGCCCCCTGCGCGACCGCCAGGGGCGAAAGGAGAAGGCCGATGGCAACGGCCGGTCCGGTCAGTTTCATCGGTTTCGCTCCAGGATCAGGAGGGGTTCTTCGCCGGCTCGCCGACCAGGTAGCCGGTGACGGAGCGACGGACGTCGAGATAGCGCGCCGCGGCGGCGTTGACGGCATCGACCGTGACCGCATCGATCGCGGCGGGCCAGTTCTGCGCCTCCTCGATGGTCTCGCCAGTGGCGATGGCGGTGCCGAGGGCGCGCGCGAGCGAGAAGGCGTTGTCCTCGGCGAACACGGTCGCCGCGATCAGGCGCCGCTTGGCGGCAGCGACCTCCGCCTCGGTCACGCCGTCGCTGACGACCCTGGCGATGTCGGCGTCGAGCGCCGCCTCGATCCGGTCGAGGGTGACGTCGCCCCGCGGCGAGCCATAGAAGCCGAACATCGTGTCGCCGAGCTGGTTGGACTGGTAGAAGGTCCCGGCCGACGCGGCGATCCCCTGATCGACGACGAGGTCGCGATAGAGCCGGCTGGTGGTGCCGCCGCCGAGGATCTCGGCGAGGATGTCGAGCGCCTCGGCCTCCCCCGGCGCTGCCGTCGCATAGGACGGCGCGAGGTACAGTCGCTGCAGCGAGGGCTGGGTCACCTGCGGGTCGGCAAGGGTGACGGTGCGCGCCGCCTGCGGCTCGGGCTCGGCGGCGCGGAAGCGCGGCGGCGGGTCAAAGCGGCGCTTGACCTTGCCGTAGGTCGCCTCGGCGAGCTTGCGCACCTCGTCCTCGGTGACATCGCCGGCGACGATCACGAAGGCATTGTTCGGCGTGTAGAAGCGGTCGTACCAGGCCACAGCGTCATCGAGATCGAGTTGCTCCATCTCATTCTGCCAGCCGATCGTCGGAATGCCGTAGCGGCTGTTCGCGTAGAGCGCGGCGCGCACCGCCTCGCCCAGCCGCGCGCCAGGGCTGCTGTCGATGCGCATGCGACGCTCTTCGAGGATGACGTCGCGCTCGGTCAGCACCTCAGGCTCGCTGAGCTGGAGATTGGCCATCCGGTCGGCCTCGAACTCCATCATCTGCGGCAGGTACTGCTTGGCGACGGTCTGGTGATAGGCGGTGGTGTCGTCGGTGGTGAAGGCGTTCTCGTTGCCGCCGACCGAATTGATCACCTTGGAGAACTCTCCCTCCGGGTGGTCCTTCGTGCCCTTGAACATAAGGTGTTCGAGGAAATGCGCGACGCCGGAAACGCCGGACTGCTCGTCGGCGGCGCCGGCCTTGTACCAGACCATGTGCGTGACGATCGGAGCCCGGTGGTCGGGGATGACGACGACCTCGATACCGTTGTCGAGGGTGAAGGAGGTCGCGTTCCTGGCGAATTTCGGCGTCTCGGCCATGGCCGCCGGGGCTGCGAGCGCAACCGCCGCGATGACGACGAAGATACGGGCGGCTGATCTCATCTGGGCAGAGTCCTCGTCTGGTCCGGGCGCGCAGGGTGGGCAGTAATGTAGCGGCCGGCGGCGTGAAGGAAAGTTACAAGCACTTAAGGAACACAAGCTGAGAATCCCCGACAGTGCGGCGATCCAATGGCGCGAGCCCCTCGATCTCACCCACCGTCAGGTCGCCGCGCTCCTCCAGCACGCACAGTGCGCCCGGAGTGAGCCAGCCACCGGCGCGGGCCGATGCCAGCGCCTTCTCGCCAAGGCCGCGCCCATAGGGTGGATCGGCGAACACCAGATCGAAGGGCTGCAGCGTCCCCGCGGGGCCGAGCCGGGTGGCGTCGCGGCGGAAGATGCGGGTCCGGCCGGTGAGGCCAAGCGTCTCGATATTGCCGCGGATCAGGCCGCGGGCGGCGGCGTCTTCCTCGACGAACAGCGCATGGCGCGCGCCGCGCGACAGGGCCTCAAGGCCGAGTGCGCCGGTTCCGGCGAAAAGATCGAGTACACGCGCATCGCGCAACGCGTCGTCGTAGCCGTGGGCGAGGATGTCGAACAGGGTCTGCCGCAGCCGGTCCGAGCTTGGCCGGATGTCGTCGGAGCGCGGCGTGGCGAGGCGCCGGCCGCCAAGCTCACCGCCAACGATGCGCATCGCGCCGGACGCGGGGCTTGCGGGGCGGGCGCGTCGAGGGCGGCGCCGGGGCGTTCTTCTGCCGGATCGGCGCCTCGAAATCCGCGTTGGCGGCTTTCATCAGCTTGGCGCCGAGCTGGTCGCGCAGCACCCGCCCGCGGATTTCCTCCACCTCGCCCTCCTTCAGTTCGCCGAGCTGGAAGGGGCCGTAGGACACCCGGATCAGGCGGTTGGTATCGAGCCCGAGGTGCGACAGGACCTTCTTCACCTCGCGGTTCTTGCCCTCGCGGAGGCCGAGCGTCAGCCAGACGTTGGAGCCCTGGACGCGGTCGATGGTGGCTTCGATGCCGCCATAGAGCACGCCGTCGATGGCGATGCCGTCCTTGAGCATGTCGAGCCGCGCCTGGTCGATGCTGCCATGCGCGCGCACCCGGTAGCGCCGAAGCCAACCGGTCGAAGGCAGCTCCAGCACCCGTGCCAGCCCCCCGTCGTTGGTCAGCAGCAAAAGGCCTTCGGTGTTGATATCGAGCCGGCCGACGGCGATCACCCGCGGCATCTCCCGGGGCAGCGCCGCGAACACCGTCCGCCGTCCCTCGGGGTCGCGGGCGGTCGTCACCAGACCCGCCGGCTTGTTGTAGAGCCACAGCCGCGTGCGCTCGCGCGTCGGCATCGGCGCATCGTCGACGAGGATGACGTCGCGCTTCGTGACGTTGAGCGCGGGCGAGTGCAGCACCCGGCCGTTGACCTTCACCCGCCCCTCTGCGATCCAGCGTTCGGCGTCGCGGCGCGAGCAGACGCCGGCGCGCGCCAGGACCTTGGCGATGCGTTCGCCGGGCGGTGGCGTGTCGGTTGCGGAATCGGCCATGGTGGCGTGCTCCATAGCAAAGCCAACGCCAGGTGGCGAGAACAACAGAGGAAGGCACCGAAGCGAATGACGGCCGGACTCGACCCCATGGGAATCGCCCTCGCCGAGGCCGAGGCCGCCTTCGCCCGCGGCGAGGTCCCGGTGGGGGCTGCGATCGTCCGCGACGGCGTGCTGCTCGCCAGCGCCGGCAACCGGACGCTGGAGCTCGACGATCCTACCGCCCATGCCGAGATTCTCGCCATCCGTGCGGCGGCAGCGGCCGTCGGGTCGCAACGCTTGGTCGGGGCCGATCTTCACGTCACGCTCGAGCCCTGCGCGATGTGTGCGGCGGCGATCTCCTTCGCCCGCGTCCGCAGGCTCTACTACGGCGCGGAGGATGCAAAGGGCGGGGCGGTCGACCACGGTCCGCGCTTCTACGGGCAGCCCACTTGCCACCATGCCCCGGAGGTCTATTCGGGCATCAGGGCGAGCGCGGCCGCCGACCTGCTCACCCGTTTCTTCGCCGAAAGGCGTCGATGACTACTGCTGGCTGGCCGTGCTGACGTTGGGGTCGGCGATGTCGTCCGTGCCGCCGCCCATCTGGCTCGGCGCAACGCTGCTCGGCTTCTTCTTGAAGATGCCGCCGATTCCCTTCTTGGACGTCGCCTCGAACTCCTCGGGGGCGCTCGGATCGGGCACACGGTATTCCGCCGGCGGCTCGGTGAGCGCCGTGCGAACCGGATTGCCGTTCTCGTCGACCTTGCCGGCGGCACCGCCCTTGGCGGTGGCGAAGAGCTTGCGTTGCTCGGTCTTGTTGCCGGTCAGGCTGTAGAGCTCGTCGTCGATGTTCCGGTCCTGGAGCTGGTCGACCTGGACCTGGGACTTGGGCAGCCGGAAGCCGGGATCGACCAGGGCGTTGCTGTTCTCCGACGGCTTGTTGGCATTGGCGAGGTTCTGCTCGCGGGCGCGGACGTCGGGGTCGTCGGGCCAGTCGGCGACCGACGTGCCGCTGCCCGGCTGCGGCAGCGTGGTGTTGGCGGGCGGGGCGACGATGCCGGGGCGCGGCGCGTAGTCGATCGGCGCATTCTTTTGGCCGCTGCCGCCAAACATGCCGGTGATGTCCTTCACCGTTTGTGCGCCCGGATTGACGCCGGTGCCATAGGTGGTGCCGCAGGCGCCGAGCACCAGGCCCATTCCGACGAGCATGGCCGGCCGCCAGAAACACACACCGGAAGACTTCATACCCTTGGCCGTCCCCACCTACGCCGCAAGCCCGAACCGCCTTGCAGAATCACCATCCATGCAAAACCCGGCGAAATTCCGGCCAAATGGTCAAGGCTTTGATAGACCGGCCCTCACCCCGCCTCGGAGGCGGCCGGGACAGTCTCAACCCAGCACCGCCAATGCCCGGTCGAGCACCGAACCGGGGTCATGCGCCGACAGCATGGCACGCGCTTCTGCGACATCTTCGCCCATTCGTATCACGAGGTCGTCGACGGTGGGGAATCTGAGCTCGGGCCGGATCCAGCCGTGAAAGGTTACCGTCACCTCGGCGCCGTAGAGATCGCGGGAGAAATCAAGGACATGAATCTCGAGGACGGCGGCTCCGTTGTCGAATTGCGGCCGCCGGCCGTAGCTCGCCACCGCCGGCAGCGGCGCCCCGCCGGCAAGCGTCAGCGTCACCGCGTAGATGCCGTGACGAAGTCGCACGTCATCCGGCAGGCGGACATTCGCCGTCGGGAAGCCGAGGTCACGACCGCGACGATCGCCCTGCACCACAGTGCCGATCACGAACCAGCGATAGCCGAGGCCATGATTGGCGGCGGCGACGTCGCCCTCGGCCAGCGCTGCGCGGATCGCGGACGAGGAGAAGCGATGCCCCTCGCCGTCTGCGACCGGCCCGACCACATCGACCGCAAAGCCGAGGTCGCCGCTGGCCGCGACGAGATCGGCGGTGGTACCGGCCCTCCGGGCGCCGAACCGGAAGTCCTCGCCAACGGTGAGCGCCGAGGCCCCGAGCCGCTCGACCAACACGGTCTCGATAAAAGCCTTTGGCGACAGCCCGGCCAGAGACGCATCGAACCGCGCGACCGCCAGGCCGTCGAGCCCGAGCGCGGTGAGGAGGCGGGCCCGCGCTCGTGGCGGCGTCAGGCGGAACACCGGCTCGTCCGGCCGGAAGAAGGTGCGCGGATTGGGCTCGAAGGTCAGCACCACCGACGGCACGTCGAGCTCCCTCGCGTCGGCACGGGTGCGGGCAAGCAGCGCCTGGTGTCCGCGATGCACCCCGTCGAAATTGCCGATGGCGACCGCGCCGCCGCGCAATGCGGCAGGCAACGCGTCGACCGAATGGGCGGCAAGGATCACGGGCGAAAGGGCCTGAGCATCGGGCATGTCGAGAGACGCTTGGTCGCGCGCCGCGGGGAGCGGCGACCCTGCCCACTCCCCCTCAGCCGGTCAAGGCGGTGCGGCATCCGCCCTACCACGCAAGATGAGGGATATAGGCGCGCGCACCGAGACCGTGCTCGCTGAGCAGCGCCGACACCTCGGGGCCGTCGGGCTCGTGCCGCTCGCCGAGGCGCTCGGCGTGGATGCCGGCGGTGACGAAGAGCACGTCAAGACCGGCGTCGTTGGCGCCGCGAAGGTCGGTCTCTGCGGCATCGCCGATCGCCAGCACCTCGGCTGGATCGACCGGGGTGCCGGCAATCTCGCCGAAGCGGCGGAGCGCGGATTCGTAGATCGGCGCATGGGGCTTGCCGAGGACCACCGTCCTGCCGCCCATCCCGGCGTACTTCGCCGCGAGCGCCCCCGCGCACCACACGATCACATGCCCCCGCTCGACGACCTTGTCGGGGTTGGCGCAGATCAGCGGCAGGCCGCGGGCGAGCCAGTCCCGCATGCGCCCGGTGTAGTCGTCCGGCGTTTCGGTGGTGTCGTCGTAAAGCCCGATGCAGGCGATCAATTCGGCCTCGTCCTGGCCGACGAGGTCGATGCCGATGCCATCCAGCACGCCACGATCGCGGTCGGCGCCGACGAACAGAGCCTTCTTCTCCGGCCGCGTCGCGAGGTACTCCCGCGTCGCATCGCCGGACGTGACGATGTCGTTGTAGCCGCGATGGTCGACGCCGAAGCGGTCGAACTGCTTCACGACCTCTGCCTTCGGCCGGGGCGCATTGGTCAGAACCAGCACCCTGAGCCCCGCGGCACGGGCGTGAATCAGCGCATCGACCGCCTCCGCATAGGCGGTCACACCGTTGTGCAGCACCCCCCAGGCGTCGCAGAGCAGGTAGCGGTAGTTGCCGGCAATCTCGGAGAGGCCGCGAATCCGCGGCGGGTGTCTGGTATTGGCCATCGCGCGCCGCCGGTATCGGCTCCCGTGCCTGCGGTCAAGGCGTGTCGCCGTCGCGGCTGTACCCGAACGGCGTCGCAGCCGCCTCGACGATGGGCCAGGCGAGGTCGACATCCTCGGCCGAGAGGTTCTCCTGCCAGCGGCCGACGCGGCGGCTGTGGTCGGGACGCGAATAGCCGCGCGAGGTCATCGCCTCGACGAACTTGGCGTTGTTGCTGTCCTGCACCCGATCCGACCATGCGGCGAGCGTCTCCGCGAAGTCGGCCGGATCGAGGCCAAGGGCGTGGCAGACGCCCGCAGCGAAGGCGGCCGGATCGGCGATCATGTCCTCGAACTTCACCACCTTTGCCAGGTCCTTCACCTGCCCATAGCCGGCTGTGTTGAGGAAGGCCCAATGGTGCGCGCACTGCGCGACCAGCGGCCGGTCGAGCCATGCCTGCCAGTCCGGCGGTCGCGGATGGTGGCCCCAGTTCTGGGCGATGCCGATGCGGAGGGACGAGATCGCATCGAGCGGGTGGCGGACGATCCAGAAGAACTGCATGTCCGGACGATGGGCGCGCATCGCCCCGAGCGGAAACGACAGACCGGGCTGCGGCGCTCCGAAGCGATCCGAATCACGGGGCACCTTGAACGCCTGAGGCCGGCTGTAGTCCGCCGCCATCACATCTTCGAAGGGCGGCTCGCTCCGGTACCGGTAGACCGGAATGTGCTCGAACAATTCGCCGAAGATCGACGTTCCGCTCCGCCCGCAGCCGAGGATCATCACCGGCGGCGGCGCCGCCGAAACCTTTGACTCCCGCACGTAATCGCCCTCGTCCCGCCCGCCCTTGGTAGCATAGGCGAGAGTGCAGGCTCAGGCCATGCTTTGGCAAGATCGCCGGTTCTCCGGCGCGGATTGAAACGCTTCGTTTACCCTGTTCTGGCGAAGTGCGGGCAGCGGCCCCGTCGCGGGTCGAACCGGAAGCGGGGTCGCCCGGTCGTGCATGCCAGTCTCAGCGCGCAGCGTCTCGTCGACGTCGTCATCCTCGACGGCGATCCCTCGCAGCGCCGTGTCCTCACCAATCTGATCGCGCGCTCGGGCGAGCGCTTTCACGTCCACGCATTTGCCGAGCGAAGCGAGGCGATCGCCGCCGCGGCGCGCATGCCGGGCGCGATCCTGCTGGTCGACATCGATACGGTCGGCGACCTCGCCCGGCTCGCCGACCTCAGCCGCACCTCTCCGAACGTCATCGCCACCAGCGCGGCCGGCTCCGTCCATCTGGCCGTCGCCGCGGTGAAGGCCGGCGCCGCCGACTTCCTGCCGAAGCCGATCGGCGCCA